>JAFZNK010000334.1 GCA_017550965.1 Thermoguttaceae bacterium | reverse complement strand
TTCTTCTTCTTCTTCTTCTTCGTATTGGTCGCCGTATTCGTATTGGTCGTCGACTTCTTCTTCGTCGTACTCGTTGATTTCGTAATCGTCGCCGAATTCAAATTCGTCGAATTCGTCGTCGTCGAGCTTGTCGTCGACGATTCCGCGTTTGTCGATCGCGTGGTTGTCGATCTCGATCGTTGCGAGTCCGTATTTGCCGATCTTGTCCTTTTCGATCTCGTATTTGACAATCTCGTCTTTTTCGATCTTGCTTTTTTCGAGCGCGACCTTTTCGATTCCGTCCTTGTCGACCTTGTCTTGTTTGACGGCGCGTTTCTTGATTTTGGCGTCCCAGCTTGCTTTTTCCGCGATTCGGGGCCCGCCAAGGCAATCAATTGCGTCGAAGATGAAGAACGGAAGCGTCAGTCCCTGGAACGCGCGCGAGCGCGGTCGCCGCCTTCTTTTCTCCGCTTCCATGAAGGGACGCGGCTCCAACGGTCTGTAATCAGGGAGCGAAACGGACGGGGAGAATAAAAACGATTTCGGGGGAGTAATTATGATTCGCTGAATTCCCTGAAACGCGCTGTCTTCAATCTCCCGGAGACTGCCCGGAAGGAAAATATCTTTTAGATTCCGACAGTTGCGGAACGTAAACGATCGAATCGTTTCCACTCCCTCCGGAACGACGACTTTCGTCAGGCTGCGGCAATCGAAAAACGCGTAAGATCCAATCTCTCTTATCGTTTTCGGAAGAACGATTTCCTCCAGTTTGCAACAATCGCCAAACGCGCCGCGTCCAATGACTGCGACGCCGTCCGGAAGGACGATCGACTTCAACGAGGAACAGCTCTGAAACGCTTCGCGTCCAATCTCCTTGAGCCCTTTCGGAAGGACGACTTCCCTGAGCGAAGAACAGTAAGCGAAGACGTTGGCTTCAAGCGTCGCGATTTTATCCGGCGCGACTATTGACGTTAACGATTCGCACCCTTGAAACGCTCCTTGTCCGATCTCCCGGAGTCCTTTGCGAAGAACGATTTTCTTCAGCGACAAACACCCTTTGAACGCGTAGGATCTAAGCGTCGCGACTCCGCCCGGCGTTACGAACGACGTCAACGATTTGCAATCTTCAAACGCCGCGTATCCGATCCTCCGGAGTCCTTTGGGCAGAGCGATTTTCCTTAGCGACGAACATCCTTTGAAAACGCAGGCTTCAAGTTCCTCGACTCCGATTGGCGCTACGAACGACGTCAACGATTCGCACCCTTCGAACGCTCCCTGACCGATCTCGCGAAGCCCTTTGGGAAGAACGATTATCTTCAGCGACGAACATCCTTTGAACGCGTCGGCTTCAATGATTTCGACGTTGTCCGGCAAGACGATCTTCGTCAACGATTCGCACCCTTCAAACGCCCCGGCCGCGATCTTTTTAAGACTGTCGGGAAGGACGATTTCCCTTAGTTCCGAACATCCGCGCAGCGCGCCTTCGTTCACGATTTCGACGCCGTTTGGAATAACGATCCTTTTTAACGACTTCAAACGATTGAACGCGCCTTCTTCCACCTTAACGAGCGACGTCGGAAGAACGACCTCGGTAAACGAGGAACATCCCGTGAACGCGTGGCTCTCGATAATTTCGACTCCTTCCGGGATTTCGATCGACGCGCACGACGAGCAGTACGCAAACGCGTGCCTGCCGATTCTTTTGAGACTTTTCGGAAGAACAATCGACTTTAACGCCCTGCGACAGAAGAAGGCTTGTTCGGCGATTGCTTCAACTCCTTCCGGGACGACGTACCGTTCTTCAGTTTTGCCAAACGGATAGTAGAAGAGCGTCTTTCCGTCTTTGGAGAAAAGGACCCCGTCGATCGAACGATAATTCGGATTGTCCCCGGAAACGTCGATCGACTTCAGGGAGACGCAACCGCCGAACGTTTGAGCTTCTCTTTCCTTGTAATAATCATTCCATCGATCCACGAGAGACGCCCGCAGTCTTTCCGGGAACCGTTTGTAATAGTCGCCCCAGCCGCCGATTTGAAGGACGCTGCCCGGTATGCGAATCGTTTCCAGCGACGCGCAGCCGTCGAACGCGTAATCTCCTATGCGTTCGATTCCTTCGCGCATGTCGACCGTCTTCAGCGACGCGCAGTTCTTAAACGCTTCTTTTCCGATTGTTTTGACGTTTTTAGGGATAGAAACCGACTCCAGCGTTCGACACTCGTGGAACGAACGCGTCTCGATTGTCGTCAAGCTGTCCGGAAGAATGACGGAACGTAAATAACTCCAAAGAAAAAACGCGCCTTCCGCGAGTTCCGTAACGCCGTCCGGAACCGTATAGCTTTCGTCGTGTCGTTTCTCGCGATCCGGTATATAGCCCTTCATGTACATAGAACGCTCCCCAACGTAAAAGCCCCCGTCTTGTCGCCGTTGCGCGACAAGACGCGAAGGGCCGCGCCAGCCCGACCAGTCTTTTATAAAGCAAACCGAGAAACGGCAATCAGGGAAAACGCGTCGACGTCGACGCCGCTCGCGCGTTTTGTAAAGCCGTTTCTTTTGGAACGCAGTCTTCCCCCAGACGTTCCAACCCCAAAATTAAATCACGCGTTCGTCGCGACGGCGACGGCGTCTAAGTTTCGATAAAAATACCGGGCGACGGTTTTTGAAGAAACCTCTTGCCCGCGACTGAAGCGACATTATATCGACTTGTCAGAGAAGTCAAGTCCGCTTGAACAGATTTTTTCCAGCCCGACGACGGCGGCGACGTCGCCCGTACGCCGCGTTCTTACGGGCGTCGCGTCGTAGCTCGTTCGATCGGCTCGAAGCGGATCTTGTTTTTGCGCGCGTATTCTTCGCCGCGCGAACCTTGCGGCGCGGTAATCGTCAGGGCTTCGGTTTGGTCGAACGCGCCGTATCCGATCTCTTTGACGCTTTTCGGAAGGACGACCGAACGCAGCGCGGAACAACGACTGAACGCGCAGTCTTCAATTTCCACGACGCCTTCGGGAACGACGATCGACGTCAACGACGAACAGCCGCCAAACGCCCAGCGTTCTATGATCGACAGTCCTTTCGACAAGACGATCGATTGGAGCGACGCGCAGTTAATCAACGCGCCGCTCTCCAGTTTTCTGACGCTCTCGGGCAGGACGATCGATTTTACTGAAGAACAGTTGGCAAACGCCCAGGTTTCGATCGTTTCGACGCCGTCGGGGACGACGCAAACGTCGGACGCTCTTCCGCTCGGGTAGAGAACGAGCTTTTTACCGTCGGCGCTCAGCAGTATTCCGTCGATCGAGCGGAAACTCTCAGAACCTTTTTCGACGTCGATCGACGTCAGCGCTTTGCAGACTCCGAACGCGCATTTCTCGATCGTCTCGACTTCTTTGGGAACGACGTAGCGCGCGGTTTCTTTGCCGGACGGATAGACGACGAGCGTCTTGCCGTCTCTGGAAAAGAGAACCCCGTCGATCGTGCGGTAGTTGGGATTCTCTTTGGCGACGTCGATCGAAGTCAGCGCGGCACAGCCGCTGAACGCGTCGCTCCCGATCTCTTCGACGGACTGCGGAACGACGAACGATTTGAGCGAGACGCAGTCCGCGAAAGCGTGGAATCCGACGAGTTTCGTTCCTTCCGGAACGACGACGGACGTCAACGCTGAACATTCGCTAAACGCGCCGCTTTTAATTTCGACGAGGCTTTGCGGCAGTTCGACAGACTTCAACGTCGTATTTTCTCGAAACGCGTCGTCGTTAATGATTTCGACTCCTTGCGGGACCGCGTAGTTTTCGCGATCGGCGCCCGACGGATATTCGAGCAGCGTCTTGCCGTCTTCGGAAAAAAGAACGCCGTCGATTGAACGACAATTGGGACGGTTATTCCCGACGTCGAGCGAGGTTAGCGACGAACAACCGAGAAAGGCGTCTTTTCCAAGTTTTCGGAGACTTTTCGGCAAGTCGATTGTTTTCAACGCGGAACAGTTGACGAACGCCGAGTCTCCGATTTCCCCGACGCTCCTGGGGATAACGACCGACTCCAGCGCGGAGCAGTTGAGGAACGCCTGGCGCTCTATTTTGTCGACGCCTTCCGGAACGTCGACGCGCGTCAACGAGGAACAACCTTCAAAGACGCTGTCTTGAACGGTTTTAAGCTTTTGGGGAAGTCGAATCGACGCGAGCGCCTCGCATCCGCGGAAGGCGAACGAACCGATTTCTTTAACTCCGTCGGGAACGTCGATCGACTCCAGCGAGGAACAGCCCCAAAACGCGTCGTTTTTGATTCTTTTGAGCGATTTTGGAAGAACGATCGACTTGACGGAACGACAGTCCCAAAACGCTTCGCTCGCGATCTCTTTGACGCCTTGCGGGACGACGCAGACTTCACCCGGAAGCGCCTTGGGGCAGACGAGGAGCGTCTTCCCTTTGTCGGCGTACAGAACCCCGTCGATCGAACGGTATCGGGGATTGCCCTTCGCGACGTCGAACGATTTGAGGGACGAGCAGCTTGTAAACGCGTTGTGTCCGATCGATTTGACGCTTTCGGGAACGACGACCGATTCGAGCGAAGAGCAGTAGCCGAACGCTTCCTGATCGATCGCTCTGACTCCTTCCGGAAAGACGACCGACTTCAGCGAGGAGCAGAACCAAAACGCCGCGAATCCGACGCGTTTGAGTTTTTTCGAGAAGACGACCGATTCCAGCGAATAGCAGTCGCTGAACGCGCGGTTTCCAATAGCGGCGACGCTTTCCGAAAGAACGACCGTTTTCAGCGAGGAACAGTCTCTGAATGCGTCGCGTTCGATTTCGACGACGCCTTCGGGAACGGCGTAGTCGGTCGCTTTCTTTCTCCGGGGGTACGCGAGCAGCTTCTTTCCGTCTCCGGTAAACAGAACGCCGTCGATCGAACGATAACGCGCGTTGTCTTCCGCGACGTCGAACGCTTCCAGCGAAGAACAGTCGAAGAACGCGAATTCTTTAATTTTCGCGACGCTTTTGGGTAAGACGACCGACCCGAGCGAAGCGGCGCCATAGAACGCGTTGGCTTCAATAATTTCGACGCCCTCGGGAACGACGTAGCGTTCGCGTTCCTTTCCTTCGGGATACCGGACGAGCGTCTTGCCGTCTTTGGCGAACAACACGCCGTCGATCGAACGATATCGGGGATTGTCTTCCGCGACTTCAAACGACGTCAACGAATAGCAAGCGGGAAACGCGTCGTCTTCGATTTCCGCGACGCTTGCCGGAATGAAAAGCGAGCGCAAACGCTTCCAGTCGTTAAAAGCGTAATCCTGAATGATTTCGACTCCCTCCGGAACGGCGTAGCGTTCGGAATCGATTAGTTCCGGGGGCGGAGAAAACAACGCGTGTTCTTCAATGTGTTTTTTCATGGCGTTTTCAACGCGTTGATTCGATCGGCTCGAAGGGAATTTTGTTTTCTTTCGCGTATTGTTCGGCGTAGGAGCCTTTGGGCGCGCGAATCGTCAAAAGCGGACAATCTTCAAACGCGTCTTCTCCAATTTGGAGGACGCTTTTCGGAACGACGATTTCCTCGAGAGCGGAACAATTTGCAAACGCCAATTGTTCAATGCTCGTTACGTTTTTCGGAACGACGAACGATTTCAACGAGGCGCAACTGTCAAAGGCTCGAAACCCGATTTTGACGAGGTTGTCCGGCAGTTCAATCGACTGAAGCGCCTCGCAGTTCGTAAAGACCATATTTTCGATCGTAACGACCTTTTTTGGAATAACAATCGCGGTTAGCGACGAACAATCTTCAAACGCCTGTTCCCCAATTCTCGCGACTTTTTCCGAAATGGCGATCGAAGTCAACGAAGAACACTTAAAGAACGCGCCGATCCCAATTTCAACAACGTTTTCCGGAATTTCAATCGTCGACAACAACGTACATTTGGCAAACGCGCTTGATTCAATTTTAGCAACGCCTTGGGGAAGAACAATCGACGTCAACGACGAACAGCCCGAAAAAGCGCCTTCGCCAACGGTTTCGACTCCGTCCGGCACGACAAAACTCTCTTGGACGATTCCTTGAGGACGTCGAACGATTCTTTTTCCGTCTTTTGAGTAAAGAACGCCGTCGACCGAACGGTAACGCGAATTGTTCTGAGCGACTTCGATCGACGACAAAGACGGGCAGTCGTCGAATGGGAAGTCGCCGATTTCAGCTACGTTTTTCGGAATGACAATCGACGTCAACGACGAACAGCCGGAGAAAGCGTCGTCCATTTTGACGACGCTTTGGGGGAGGTCGATCGATTTTAGACCGTGACAATTTCCAAAAGCGCTTGCTTCTATGATTTCGAGTCCTTCAGGAAGAATGATCGACAACAGGGAGGAACAAAACTGAAAGGCCATGCCTTCAATAGTCTTGACGTTCTTTGGCAACACAACCGATTCCAACGCTTCACAACCGGAGAAAAGCAACGGGCCGACTTCGGAAACGCCGTCTGGAAAGACAAACGACTTTAATGAACGACAGCCCATGAACGCTCCCATTCTGATTGTTTTGACGCTTTTGGGGACGACTATTTCCTTCAGCGATTCGCAATCAAGGAACGCGCCGTCGGCGATCTCTTCGATTCCCTCTGACAGTACGATTGAAGTCAACGCCTTGCAGTTCTTGAACGCGAAGCCGTCAATAAGTTTAACGCTTTGGGGAACAACGACGGATTTCACTGAATAGCGATTCTCAAAAGCGCTTTTTCCTATAATTTCGACCCCCTTTGGCACGACGACGTCGGCGTCGGTTCCGTTATACCTGAAGATTTTTTTGTCGCGATTTGAGCGCGAGCGAGCGCGTAACCAGGCGACAATACCGCGTCCATACACAGCCAAAAACGCTAAGACAACCAATATGAACGTTTTCATAAAAGGACCTTTAACGTTGATTATCTCACGAAGAATTTAATCGATCGGCTCGAAGGGAATATTGTTTTCTTTCGCGTATTGTTCGGCGTAGGAGCCTTTGGGCGCGCGAATCGTTAGAAGCGGGCAATCTGCAAACGCGTCTTCTCCAATAATCTCTATGCTTTTAGGAATTACGATTGAGTTTAGCGACGGACACTTGTAGAAGGCGACGTCTCCAATAGCCTCCAGACCCTGAGGCGCGACGATCGAAGTCAGCGCCGAACACCGCGAAAAGGCGTTTTCTCCAATTTCTACAACGCGTTCGGGCAATACGATCGAAGTTAACGACGAACACGCGTAGAAAACGCCTTCTCCAATAATCTCCACTTCCTTTGGCAAGACGATCGAGGTTAACGCCGAACAGTTCGCGAACGCCTCGTTTCCAATAGTCGCGACGCTTTTTGGCAATTCGATTGAAGACAGAGCCGAACACCCGTCGAAAGCTAAGTCTTCAATAGTTGTTACTCCGTCCGGAACGACGTATTTCTCGTCGCTTCTTCCGGGCGGATACTGAATAAGCGTCTTTCCGTCCTTTGAAAACAGAACGCCGTCGATCGAACGATAGTTCGGGTTTTCCTCCGCGACGTCGATTGACGTCAGCGCCGAACAGCTCCAGAAAGCGCCCTCTCCTATTGTTTTTACGCCCTCCTTCAACGCGATTGACGTCAGCGATCGACAGTCGTGGAAAGCCCGCTCTCCAATCGACGTTGCGCTTTTGGGCGTCGTTATTGAGGTCAGCTCCAAACAGCCCTCGAAAGCGTGGTCTCCAATCGTCTTTACGCGTTCGGGCAATATGATCGACGTTAGCTCTGAACAGCCCCAGAACGCGCTTTTCCCAATCGTCTTTACGCCTTTTGGCAAGACGATCGAGGTCAACGACAAACAGTCGTGGAAAGCCCATTTTCCAATTGACGTCACGCTGTTTGGCAAAACGATCGAAGTCGCCGAACAATCGTGGAAAGCCCAGTTTCCAATTGCTTTAACGCCTTCAGGAACGACGTATTCTTTGTCTCTTCTTCCGGCTGGATATCGAACGAGTTTTTTTCCGTCTTTTGAAAACAACACGCCGTCGATCGAACGGTAATTCGGGTTGTCGTTCGAGACTTCGATTTTAACCAGCGCCAGACAATCCTGGAAAGCGTGACTATCGACAGCTTTTACGCCTTCCTCCAACGCGATCTTGGTCAGCGCCGAACAGTCGCGAAACGTTCGTTCTTTTATGTCCGACACGCCCTTCGGAATTGCGATTGACGTCAACGCCGAACAGCCTCGAAACGCGGTTTCTCCAATAGCCTTTACTCCTTCCGGCAATATAATGGAGGTTAGCGATTTGCAACCCCAAAAGGCCGATTTTCCAATAGACGTTAGGCTTTTGGGCAATACGATCGAGGTCAGCGACTCGCAGAATTCGAAGGCGTCTTCTCCAATCGTCTTCACGCTTTCCGGGAGTTCGATCGAACGTAGTTTTTTCCAATTCTCAAACGCGCCGTCTCCAATGGCGACGACTCCCTCCGGAACGACGTAGCTCTCGGCGTTCTTATCGGCGGGGTCGGGCAAAAAAACGTTCTCATTCATTGCGCGTTCCTTTATCGGTCGCGATACGACTCAAACGGGGCGCGGCTTTCAGACTCGGCTCTTTGCGCGTCGTAAAGACTTCCGCAACAGCCTCCGACGTCGCCGACGGTTCGTTTGCCGTCGCGGTTTCTCGCTTTTTTACGCTTTGTCGATCAGCCAATCGAGCGCGTACTGTTGACGTATCCCATTGTAGGAGACCGGCGGGTCGGCGTCCATCGTGAGCAGATACTTGGGGTTGTGATCACGAATGTTTTCGAGGGCGCTAAGCTCGCGTTTACGCGTGGATTCTTCTCGGACAGACCAGGAAACCTGATAATACTCGACGTTTCCGTCGACGTCCTGAACGACGAAATCAACCTCGGAGGCGCCGTTTTTTCCGACACAAACTCGACCGCCTCTGCGTAGCAACTCAAGATAGACGACGTTTTCGAGGATCCGCCCCTGATCGACGTTTGCCGTTCCCAGGAGATAATAGCGAAGACCGACGTCGGCAAGATAGTATTTGTCCTGCGATTGCAAATAGTCCTTGCCTTTGACGTCGTACCTGCCGACTCGGTGCATCAGCAGACTGTCGGTCAGCCCTTCAAGATAGTTCTCGACCGTATGGTTTGAGATCTTTCTGCCCTTGCTGGTCATGGCGTCGGCGATTTTTTTAGGGTTGCAGAGGGCGCCGATATTGTCAACCATAAATTTAATAACGCTTTTGAGCATGAGCGGATCCTGGATTTTCTTCCTTTGCACGACGTCGTTAAGAACAATCGTGTTAAAGATTCCGTCAAGATAAGCGTAGATATTCCTTCGATTTTCCAGGCCGACCGTATAGGGAAAGGAACTGTTGTAAACGTAGTTTCTATAGAGTTCTTCAATAGTCTTGCTTTGGTCAAACGCGCTTACGTATTCCTTAAACGAGAGGGGAAGCATTTTAAGTTCGACGTATCGTCCCGACAGCAACGTCGCAAGTTCGCCCGACATGAAATACGCGTTGGAGCCGGTTATGTAGACGTCCGCGTTCTTCCTTAACAACAAACTATCGACCGCTTTCTGATAATTCGGGACGTGTTGTATTTCGTCGAGAAATATATAGTTCATTCTGTCCCGCGCCATCTTCGACATGACGTAATCGTGCAGGATTTTATAGTCGCGCAATTCTTCGTTTTCCGCGTCCTCGAAATTTACGAAAACGATCTGATTGGGAAGAACTCCTTCTTTGATCAGTCGGTCGCGATACAGCTCAAACAACGTGGACTTTCCGCATCGTCTTATTCCCGAGATTACCTTGATAATCTGGCGATCCTTCCATTCAAGTAGAAAATCCAGATAATCGTCTCTTTGAATTAACATGGCGCCGCGTTTCCTTTTTTACGATATTTTGAAAGATTTTGGAAATATTATTCCATTTTTTGACATAATGTCAAGATATTGGAAATGTATTTCCAATTTTGGTCGTCCGGTTTTCGCTACGTCGATCGACGAATTAAATCCCGCCGGAAATCTCTCTTTTAACCGTTTTTCTAAAAGAACGCGTCGCCCCATGGTAAAAAGACGGAATGGGATTTATCGCCCGCCGAAACCTTATTCAATCGTTTCGAAGCGAATTTTGTTTTTTCTCGCGTGTTCTTCGGCGTGAGAACCCTTCGGCGCGGCCCTTTACGCGTTTATTGGGAAGTCGCCGTAATTAGGAACTTGCAAGTTCCAAATTCTCAGAGGCGCCGATTGCCGCCTTATTCCGTTAATTTCTCAGCGTCCGAAAATCAGTTGCAAAATTTGTCTGATTTGACGCGCTCTCTCTAACAGTATTTCGACGAAGAATCCTCCGTCGTAGGTCAATTGTTTCTCCGTTGTTTAAGAACGCGTCGTAGCTCGTTGGCGGTCAACGGTCGCGCGAATTGAGCGTCCGGCGTCAGACGGCAGCCTTGTTTGCCCGCGGCGTTCGGGCGACCGAGCCGCCAACGAGCGGCGGTTCCAAAAAGCGCCCTGCCGTCTGCGGCTCCAACGATAAATCGCGCGCGTTATTCCTCGTATCGCGCGATTCCCGTGCGTTTGTGTTCGCTGATACGGTGGAGCCGATCGATCTTCGCTTTTTTATCCTCGGGGATCGTTCCGCCGTTGATGTAGGAATCGAGTTCGGCGTAAGTTACGCCCATTTCCGTTTCGTCCGTCTGGCCTTCGAAGAGCGCGGCGCTCGGGGCTTTTTCGATCACGCTTTTCGGCGCGTCGAGATAGCGCAGAAATTCAAAGATTTCCGTCGCGGTCAGGTCGGCGATCGGGTTGAAGTCGTGCGCGCCGTCTCCCCACTTGGTGAAGTAGCCGACGTAGAGCTCGCTCTTATTGCCCGTGCCCGCGACGAGCCGGTTTTCCGCGCCCGCGATCGCGTAGAGCGTCGTCATTCTCAGGCGCGGCGCGATATTCGCGAGCGCGCCGGGCGTCATGTCGACGGCGCCTTCGAGCGCTTTGAGCTCCGCTTCGCGAACGGGCGTCAGATCGACGAAACGCGTTTCGATCTCGTATTTTTCGGCGACGGCTCTTCCGTCGTCGGCGTCGAGCTCGTAGTTTCGCCTGGTCGCGCACGGCAAGATGACGCCGACCGTGTCGTCGCAGGCCGCTTTGCAGAGTATTCCGACGAGCGCGGAGTCTTTGCCGCCGCTGTTGCCGAAAACGATTCCTTTCGCGCCGCTTTGTTCGAGAAGGTTTTTGATAAAAGCGACCCTGTTTTCAAATTCTTTTTTATAATCGCGCATATGCTTATGTCCAGATAATTCAAGGTTGTAAAGGAAAAACGCCGCTCTCCGAAAGAAATCGGATCGCGGCGTTTGTTTCAGGTCAAACGAGCGCGTCGCTCGGACCGCCGATTAAAGCGGAAGGACGATGCGCGCGTTTTCGGAGAATTGAACCGTTTTCACGTCGCCGCCGTTGATCTTGTATTTGATCGTGAGCTTCTTGACGACGTTTCGCGCCGGATCGCCGAAGACGCTGTTGTAACTTGAATTCGGCAACGGGATCAGACGCGCTCCGGAGAACGACTCGCTGAGTTTCGGCAGAACGTCTTTTTGGACGTCGCCGGCGCCGTACGTCGCGGAGACGAGCTCGACCTTATATTTGGCCTTTTCCGCTTCGTATTCCTTAACCTGTTCGGCGTAAACCGCTTTGTTCGGATCGAATTTCGGATCGGCGTTCGGAAGGAGCTTCAGCTCGGGCAGGAACGCGCTTGTGTCGCCGTCCTGACGAATGTTGAACCGATTGATGACCGGCGCGGTCGCGATACGCGGACGAATCTTCGGCGCGGTGTTGATCGCGACGGAGTCGGGGTCGTACATCTGGCGAATCTCTTCGTCGCCGAGGTACGGACCGTTGCAGTCGACCCACGCCATGAGGCGTTCGGCGTCTTCCGGCGCGATCTTCACGTCGTGGTGTTCGCCGCTGCACGCGTTATGAACAAGCTTGCTGACCGGAGAGTACGCGGAGTACGGCGGGAGCGTCTTGAGGTTGTCCGGGTCGTTCGCGCCGTACGCTTCGACGATGAACAGGCCCGCGATGTGGTCCGGAACGTTATGTGCGTCGCGTTTCTTCGCGCCGCCCCACGGGGTGGCGCCGTTGACGAACGTCAGGTACGGCTCGGTGAACGGGCTGACGTCGTCGGGTCGGTGGTGGACCCAGCCCCACCAGCCTGTGGTGGACGGACGGTAGGTCATATTAATCGTCTGATACGCCTTGTTTTCGGGATCGCCGTGGCACTTAATGCAGTACTTGTCGATCACCGGATCCTGGACGAATCGCTTGTACCCGATCGACTCTTCGACGCCCCAGCTCGGCGGAACGAGGTCGGCGGCGGGCTTGGTGACCGCCGTCCCGACTTGCGCCCCGTCCGCCGCGACGTTCGCCTGCGTGTTAAGTTGCGATTCGTGACAGCCCGTGCAGCCGCGGCGTTCGCCCGGCATCACGTTCGTGAACGTGCGCATGACGTGAATCGCGCGCATGTCTTTGTCGAGCATTTCAAAGAAGAACGCCTGGCCGGCCGGGACTTTGAAGTTGACGCTGCCGTCTTCCTCGATCGGGACGATTCCGAGGATGCGCTTGACGCCTTCGGCCTGGAAGACGGAGACGGCGGGGCCGTCGTGCTGAACCGTCTTGTTCCACGTCGTGTACGTCTTCGGATCCATCTGGATCACGCGGATATATTTGCCGTTTTCTTTGAGTTCCGGATATTTTTCCGTTCCTTCAAAGACGTTGTTCGAGTACAGTTCGCCCATCGCGAGCGGTTCGTCGGACCCGATCTTCGGCCACTTGACGACGTCCGGCTTGACCGGATAGAGGTCTTCGCGATTGACGATCGGGGAGGCGTAGTACGCGTTGTTCTCGCCGCGATAGATCAGTTCCTTGTTTCCGTAGACGTCCATTAAGTAGAGGCGGAAGAACCAGTTGTTGTGCGCGCCGCTGTAGAGGTGGCCCCCTTCGCGAGCGCTGACCAGGAAGAATTCTTCGTTGAGCGGATAGGGCGATTTATACGCGAAAATCTTGCCGGACTCGTGATAGTCGACTTTCGCGGCGGGATCGGTCGGGCCGTTCCCGACTTCCGGCCACGCCACTTCGCGCGTAACGCGGTCGAGCCCGTCCGGATAGTTCAGCCCGGCGGTCGGATCGATGATTCCGATCGAGCCGTTGAACCACGCGTGGTGCCCGACGGCGGTGAACATGACTTTCGAGCTGTTGGGAATCGCGCGCGCTTCGGTCAGAACGTCCGGCCACGTCGACTGGTTGCCGTAGAACGTCTGTTCGTTCGTGCCGTCCGGATTCATCGTCCAGAGCGACTGAACGCGCCAGAGCGCCTTGTCGGTATATTCCCAGCGCGTGAAGATCACGCGCCCGTCGTTCATCATCGACGGGAGATATTCCGGCTCGCCGTTGGCGGAAATGACGTAGATGTTTTTGCCGTCGCCGTCGCAGCGCGTGACCGCGAACGAGTGCGTCATCGGCATGCAGCGCACGTAGCTGTGCTGACGGCTCGAGCAGAACGTGATCTTGCCGTCGGGCGTGTAGATCGGGTCGAGGTCGTCGTAGTCGCCGAACGTGAGCTGTTTGAACTCGCTTCCGTCAAGATTGCATTCGTAAAGGTGGAACGACTTGTCGCCCTTGGGCTGGAAGCTCAGGAGGAGCTTTTTGCAGTCGTAGGAGACGTCCGGGCGCCAGAAGGAGCCTTCGTGGTCTTTGAGGACGTCGATCACTTCGCCGCCGGGGTTCAGGCCGACGATGAGGAGTTTCCCGCCGGGCTCGGCCATAAAGCCGTTGCGGTGGCGCGCTTCATGGCCCCATTCGTCGGTGGCGTCGCCGGGCTTCCCTTTCGGGTACGGATTGTCGATCAGGACGATCTTGTCGAAGTTGATCAGCGGGTTTTTGAACATAATCTCGCGCTTGACTTTGCGCACGTCGAGATAGAGTTCTTTGGCAAGGTCCGGCGTTTCGGTCGCGCCGTCGATTTTCTTTTCGAGCTCGTCGAGTTTCGCGAGATCGTCGTCGAATTCGGGCGCGTCGTCAAGATCGGAAATACGATCGGCGAGGTCGCGCGCGTACCCGATTTCGAGCTTCGCTTTTTCGAACGTCGGCTCGTCGTCGCACTGGAACAGCCATTCGGTTTCCAGTTGTTTCATCCCCTCGGGGGTGATTTCAGAAGCGTTTACGCCGAACGCCGCGAACGCGACGATCAGAAACGCAAGCAGTGTTTTTTTCATCACAGTTTCCTTTGAGTTTGTCGAGTCGCGAATTTTACCGTTGAGTTTCGTTTACGGAGCGACTCGATATGAGTTTGCTATGACGTTGTGTTAGTGGAAAAAATCAAAACGTCGGCGTTTTCCGACGATAGACGCTAGGGTTCGGCGGGCTCGTCCGGTTCGTCCGCCGCCGCTTCCGGAATTTCTTCGGGCGATGCGGACTCCGCGTTTTCCGCAGAGACGGCGGGCGTCGGCTCTTGCGGGGCGCGCGTTTTGGTCGACTTAAGAAACGTCGTTAACAACAGCGCCGTCAGCAATATGGCGACCGCAAAGACGCCAAGGACGATCGCGAGGAGAAGATAAGACCTTCTTCGTTTGATTATCTCGACGCGTTTGTCCGCCTCGGCTCGAAATCGCAACGCTTCTTCGAGCTTTTTCTTCGACTCTTCCTGCGATTGGCTCGGACGCGCCGACTTCGGTTGGTCTGGTTCCGATTTTCGCGCTTCGGACATTGGATCAACTTTCGAAATGAAAGGTAAAAAGTTCGGTTTTAATCAACGTCGAACGCGCCGCCCGGAATCGACGACGCTCTGTTTCCTATTATACAGGGAACGCGCCGCTTTTGGAAACGTTTTAAGACAATTTAGACGAATTTCAGAGATTTTTTGAAGAGACGCGCGGTCGGCGAGAAAAAAACGAAAGGCTTCGCGTTTGCTCGACGGCAAACGCGAAGCCCCTCGCCAGGAGAAAAACACGAAAACGCCGCCAAAACGACGCTAACGCAGGAGACAAACGCCGGCTCGCGCCGGCGCGGACGTCGAAACTATGGATCAACCGCCTTTGAAGAAGTTCTTCAGCAATTGCGCGGCCGCGTCGCTGGAACTCGGACCGCTCGGGGCCTTGGCTTTTTCTTCTTCCGGTTTTTGTTCTTCTTCCTTAGGCGTGTACGGAAGATCGAGATCTTCAAGCGCCATCGACATCGTCAACGCTTCGGAAGATTCTTCGTCGTCTTCGCCAAGGAGCCAGTCGGCAAGATCGTCTTCGGCGGTCGACGCGGGCCCGGAATCGTGGACGCCGGTCGGCTTTTCCGAAACAGGCGTCGCGGGGGCCGGAGCGGGCTGCGCGGGAGCCGGAGCGGGCTGCGCGGGAGCCGGAGCGGGCTGCGCGGGAGCCGGAGCGGGCTGCGCGGGAGCC
>JAFZNK010000333.1 GCA_017550965.1 Thermoguttaceae bacterium | reverse complement strand
TAAACCAACTCCCCGCGGAGTCCTGGGATAATTTCTTGAAACGCCTCAAGGATTAAGGAGTTAATCACAAGATGATTTAATGTCGCGAAATTGGCCCCCAACGTCATATCGTCAATATAGTCGTCGGCTTCTTTCGTTCCTAACGGCGCGTAAACAAGTTGCGCGTCGTCGGCGGGAATCGGAATTCCCCATAACTCAAATTTTCTCTTCAAAAGGGAAAACTGAGCTTTAGCAAGATAATTGCCAAAACCTCGCGAACCGCAATGAGAAAGGAAAGCTACCGCGCCGTCTTTTAAACCGAAAGTCTGGCCCACAGACGGATGATTTTCATCAATCGCCGAGCCTTTTTCTCGTTGCGACAAACGAACGATTTCACATTCGCCAAAATGGTTTCCGCCGCCATAACTGCCAATTTGTTTCAGAAAAGTAGCGTACTTATCAAGATTGTTTTTTCCTTCAATAAATTGACTCTTGATTATATCAAGTCTTGTAGCTAATGAATCTTTTGTCCCGTCATGTCCAACGCGTACGCTATCTTCACAACGCGCGGTCCACTCTTTTGGAATCCCCATAGCGTCGCAAATCTCAGGGGTAGCTCCTTCGACAAGAGCTCGCTCGACCAATTCAAGAGGATAATTCCTTGCCTTTGACGGAGCTTTTTTCCCATAACCGGTTGGCGCTCTTTTCTCAATAGCTTGAATAATCGAACGTCGAAAACTCCTGTCTCCATTCAAGGCGTTTTCTCCAAGTTCAAACTGAAGCAAACTCATCGAACAATTGATATCGACGCCAACAGGTCCGGGATAAATATGCGTTGGAGAAACCATAACGCAACCTATTGGCGCGCCAAATCCAACATGCGCGTCGGGAGTTAAAACGACGTCGGTTACGCCGGGACACATCCGAGCGTTTCGAGCCTGCGTCAACGTTCCCTGTCCAAAAGTGTTTCGAATCGGTTCCGTTCCAAAAACGCGAACAGGAGAACGATCGTCGACATAAATAAGACCGCGCGCCTCGCTTGTCGGAACAATACTAACAAGATGGGTTGATTCCATAGATTGTCACGCTTTCTTCCCTTTGCTCTTTTCCCGAATACATAGAGTCTTGCACGCAGTACAAAACCATAAAGAGCTCTTTTTTCTTCTACTTACCAAACGACCCAGAGTATAAACGACGAACGCAAAAAGAAAAGCGCCCGTTCAAAAACGAAAGGACGCTTCACTAGTCAAGGCCGAACAAAGGAAGGAAAAATTATGTTTCTTTTCTTACTTGGGAGGCGAATACCATAAGGAACGCCAATACTTCTCATCCAATTGATACGGATCGTAGCTAACGTTTGGATCAGCGTCGACGGGAAGAATCCCATATCGAATCATCTCGCGTAGATACGCCCAACGAGGAACGTATTTCTTCGGGCAATTCTCGCCGTTATTAGGACTAGGAATCAACATTTCGGGACGGTTGTCCTCCTCGATAATGTATCGTCTTCCTCGTTCAATTGCCGCAAGAATCGTCGCATAATCAGCGTCTTCCTTATCCTTAAAAACGGGCGTTCCCGATTTTTCTTCACAAACGCCGAGTCCTCCTGCTTCTTTACTCAAAGGGACGCGCAGCGCCTTAGATTGCTCAGGATAGGACAAATCAAATATCTCGAAACGACTAAACCGTCCGTTCGCCTGAGAAAGATCGTGAGGAATAAACATATCCTTCGCCTCTCGCGGATTACGGGGGCTATAATTGTCATAATAGATATCGTAAATACCCAGTTGTTTTGTCGGATCAAGCGGCGTGTGACATTGATCGCAACGCCGTGTAATCGTCTCTTGCATCGCCTTTGTCTCCGGCCAATCCTTTTCATTTCGAGTCGGTTCATTCTGCAAATAGTATCCGACTCCTCCGGAGGCGTCGGCCGCGTAGGTGCCGGTATAGTTGGCGCCGGCGTCGATCCACATTCGAATGATCTTTTGTTCGGATTCGGGCATATCGACTCCGAAATGTTTTTCCTCGATCAACCTCACCAACCTACTTGAACCAGTTCCGATTTCGTAAGGTTCGAAGTTACTTTTTGCGCGATTTCTATTATCGCCAAATAGCCGTCTCCACGACATCTGCGCGTAACCGATGGTGTACATTGGAGACCAGTGTCCGGAAATGTTGAAGCCGCCTTCCTCACGATCGGGATTATGGCATTCCAGACAATGCTTATCGAGAATCGGCTGAATATCGCGCGTAAAACTAAACACGTCTGGAACTCCTTCAATCGGAGTGATTTCGACGGGCGACGTTTCCATTAAACGTAAAAGTCGATTCTTCTCGTCGGCTCCGGCAGTTTCTGTCCGCTCCTCGTGACAGCCGACGCATGATAATTTCTCGCCGGGAGCCACCGACGTGAAAGAATGCATGCGCTTGACGCAATGCCCCTTCTCGTCCATCGCCAGGAAGAAGACCGGTCGATTTGCGGGCACGCGAAAATAAGCCGATCCTTCTTCTGAAACAGGAACAGAACCCAAAAGTCGCTCAAGAGTAAACGTCCCAAAGAAACTCATCTGTTCCATTCCGCCGGAATAATGGATCGGTTTCGGAAGCGTCTCATAGATAAGCAAACTTTTTATTGTTCCAGGCTTAACGCCTCCCATTTTTCTTCCGTGATACACATTTGCCAAAGCAATCGTTCCCTCAGACTCATTTGGATTGGTTGAGTCGGAAAGAATTGGTTCACGATCATGAGCCGCTAAAGGACGCGGCTCGCCAATCCAAAAACCTTCCTGCTTTTTTTCGTCAGGAAGTTGGTACAACGTCAACTCACGCCCTCGTTGGTCGAGTAAAACCAAACGATCGTAAGAAGCCGCCATAAAACGTTCTTCGCTAAAAGCCCATGGATCGCAATACCGACCGCTCCGGGAAATAGTCCTGACTGCTTCCGGGGCGTCGGGCCCCAATCGAGGATCAACCACGGTAACATAACCATAATGCTCGGTTGCGCCATGACCGGGAGAAAAGGTGACGACAATTTTACCTTCTTCTGAATTTGGGATCGGTTTGGGCCCAAGCATACTAACGCCCGGTCTCATATTCCCGTAGAAAACCATTTGTCGAGTCCCGTCCTGTCCCATCGTCCAAAGATGGTGATAATCAACCTGAGATCGATCGACGTACTCCCAACGCATGTATATGATCTGCCCGTTAGAAAGAACCCAAGGCGTGTTGTCCTGTTCTACATTGCACGACAGTTCGCGTATCGTTCCGTCAGGATAAAGGCGGTAAAGCGTTCCCACTTGAGTCAGCCAACAACCGACATAGCGTTTTGCGCGCGTAGAGCAAAAAATAATTGAATCGTCCGGCAACCAGGTCGGTTCATAATCGTCCCATCCTGGCGGGGCGAAATCACGAGAATTACCAAGAGGAGCCGCAGACGTACGGAATTCGTTGGAAGTCGAAGGCTCCACGCCGTCGGGAAGAGTCAAAGGCGCGTCTTCTCCAACGCCTGTAAGCTGCCTTAACCCCGTTCCGTCGGAGTTTATTACATAAAGGCTATAGTGGTATTTTCCGGCGGGAAG
The DNA here is from genome assembly GCA_017550965.1 of Thermoguttaceae bacterium. Classification (GTDB taxonomy): domain Bacteria; phylum Planctomycetota; class Planctomycetia; order Pirellulales; family Thermoguttaceae; genus RUG369. Next base: position 133,330 of record JAFZNK010000333.1, on the reverse strand, counting down.
ATATGAAAATAATATTCTTTTGCCGTCGTAATGCACTTGCGGGTCTCTAAAATTTCCCTGCGGATCCTCAATAATAGCTCTCGTCTGTTTTGTAACGACGTTATAAGCATATATTCCTCCCCCTGACCCAAGCGGAAACGGAAAACGACAGGAATTGTCTGCGTAATAACCAAAATTGGCGTACCAGTGAGGGTCGGTTCCAGGCTTGCGAACGGCAAAAACAATCTCTTCCGAAAGACCTTCTTCAATGAAATCGTCGACAGTAAGGCCTGAATCGGATAAAGCCAATTCGGGCGTTACTCGAACGTTTAATTCTTCCAAAGTCGGTCGTTTTGCAAACGCCGCTATTTCTGACGCGCCCCAATTCAAACCGTTAGGATAACCGGAAAGGAAATCAATGCGAAGCGTGATAACTGAACGAGCTTCAAACTCGACAAATTGCGGTCCATGAAGCATTTCAAAAGCACCTTTGGCGACGGGCTGTTCATCGTCGTCAAGATATATTTCGTAATCGCGAAAGCACTCTTCCATCATGGCGGAACCCGTGCGTCCGTAGTAGACGACGGTCGAAACGGTTTGCGGCTCGTCCCAGACTAACGAAAAACTGGCGACGCCTTTACAGGCGTCGCCTCGAACCGCCCATACCTTGTTAATGTCTCCGCCTTTCATCGCTGGGGGAATAATCCCGTCGACAGCTCCCAACGCCTCGTATCCGGCGCCGTATTCAGAACTTGCAAAGACGTCTGTCGCCTTAAACGCTAAATTAGGATTATCCGGCTTATCAGCGGCAAACAAATTCGGGATAGAAATAAAAAGGCCGTATCCAAGACTAAGCGTCGCTATCGCCAGCCGCATAGAATGTCTCAACTTAGCAAGCATCGTCTCTCCTAACATTCAAAAAAACAAATAATAAAACGGACGGTTTCGTCGACGTCAACACAATCGCTAATCCACTACGACGATGAAGACAAATGGGAAGCGTCGGTCAACTTTTTTAGACGGACTCTTCAAAACGCGTTTCTGATTGTATTCCTCACGAGTAACAACAAGATTCTAAACGAACAACATCGTAAAGTCAACAAAAAAGAAACGCGAGGTTTTCTTGTACTCAAGAATCGTCAAAACGAGAGTTAAACGTCTTTACTGTCAAGAGCCCTTTTTAAAGAATTCAACAGCATGTCGATCGTTTCGACAGAATGACTGGCAAAAACGGCAATTCTAATCGCTCCTCGAGCGTCTTTAAAACGAGTAGGTGAAAAAGAAACAAGAACCCGCTCTAATTCCAGTTCAGCTTGAATTCTGCGCATATTCTGAACTGTTCCCGCCTGAATAACGACAATCGGCGAAGGAGAATCCTCGACGTCAAATCCAAGTTCTCGCAATCCCGATCTTAAATAACGCACGTTTTCCTGTAAATCAACACGTCGCTTATGTAACTTCTCTATCTGACTGAGGCTATAAGCAGACGCGGCGGCAATCGCGTTGGGCGGAACGGCGTAACAAGTCTGATTACATTCCATAAGTTTTTCGATAAACAAATCGCTTCCCGCGGCAATCACGCCAAACCCGCCGATCGCTTTCGCTAACGAAGCAAACATATATAAATCACATCGCGAAGAAATCGGTTTTTTCCCAGAACTTACGGAACAATCTATAGAATTGTCTCCGCATAAATCGGCAAATGAAGACGAATTGTCGTTTTGTGAATCAAAAATTAGCTCCCGCCCCGTTTGATTGACTCGTGTCAAATCAAAATTGAAATACTCTAACGAACCTTTTCCGTTTGCTCCTAAGACTCCAATTCCATGGGAATCGTCAACCAAAATAGACGACGCGCCATATTCCTTAAGGACGGCGTCATATTCTCTCAGCGGGGCGATCGATCCTGAATTCGTAAAGACGCCGTCAGTGATTAAGAGAGGGCGCTCGCCAACGTTTAATTCTCGATCCAAAAGATCTCGCAATGAATTGGGATCGCAATGTTTAAAAGAAATTAATTCCTTCCTGTTCAAACTACCGTCGCTTGATTTCATACCGTTCAAACACTTGAAACGCAAATTCCAAAACGAAAAACATTCTTCGTCGACGAAAGCTCGTTCAAAGGAATTAGATAGAGCCAATAGAAACAAATCGGCGATATTCGCCTCGTCCAGTACATAGTACGCTTTTGACGTTCCCAGAAACAACGCGGCGTTTTGCTCGACTTCCTGGACTGGAGCGGCGGTAAAACAATTACGCGAAGTCGCAGAGCCCAATCCGTATTTCAACGCCGCGTTACAAGCGGCAGAAATCATACTCGGATCCGATTGAAGCCCAAGATATCCGTCGCCGCCAAAATAGACGTAAGACTTTCCGCCAATTGTGGTCGTCGCGTCAGGCGGAGCGTCCAAGCGAAACGCTTTTGAGACGTCGTTCTTGAACGCGCTTTCAAAACTATTACTCATACGAAAGTCCTTCTTTTTGAGACGAAGCAATTTACGCATAGTATCCGCGTAAGCAAAACGCGTCTGCGTCGTCAATCACACGTAACTACGTCTTTGTTAAAACAACAAACGTCTTCTCTCTACCTCAAACGATTCACGACGGAAAAACGTCGTACAACTTCTAAACGCCCTCAAATGACAACGACGAACCATCGATTAACAAACGTTTTAGCGCGTCTTCTTCGTATGGTAACGATATTCCAGTCGACGAGCAATATATTTTCTGATCAAAACAATAACGAAACCGTTCGTCGAAAGTTCAAGTATAAAAAACTTCTTGAAATCTCAAAACAACTCTGATACAATCGCGTATCGGTAAGTTCCTCCTCTACCCCTTCGAAATCCTTTTAGGAGCGATTCAATGAAAAGAAGTATTGTTCGTCGCGAATTTCTCAAAGCAAGCGTTCTTGGCGTTGGAATGGGCGTTCTTCCTCTTAAGAGCTTCCCGTCGCCTATGATTGCTCAAGACGCCGCACCCTCTTCTAAAATAAACATTGCTCACGTCGGAATTGCGCGACAAGGAGCGTTTAGCGTGAAGGGTTGTTCCGGCGAAAACCAAATTGCCTTGTGCGACGCCGATCAACGCAACCTCGACGCCGCTAAAGCTCAACATCCCGACGCCCAAATGTTTACCGATTTCCGTGAAATGCTGGATAAAGTTGGAGCGAAACTCGACGCTATCGTGGTGGCGACGCCTGATCATACGCATGCGGTCGCCGCAATCGCGGGAATGAAATTGGGACTGCACTGTTATTCCGAGAAACCGCTCGGTCACGACCTGTACCAAATCCGACGGATGAGACAAGTCGCTAAGGAAAAGAACTTAGTTACTCAGATGGGCACGCAGATTCACGCGGAAGACAACTACCGTCGCGTTGTCGAACTTATTCAGGCGGGAGCGATTGGAACTGTTAAAGACGTCAAAATCTGGTGTTCAAATCGCTACATCGGCAAGCCTAAGCCTGCCGAAAAAACGCCGTGCCCTCCTGAAATCAATTGGGACGTATGGCTTGGCCCCGCCGCTGAACGTGATTATGATCCACGATTCATCCCCGGAACATGGCGCATGTATTGGGACTTTGGAAACGGGGCAATGGGCGACATGGGTTGTCATTACCTCGATTTGCCATACTGGGCGCTTGGATTGGATAAATCTGCGCCAATTTCCGTCGAAACGACGTCTCCAAATCCCGTCGACGAAGAAATGTGCGGTTACGATTTGACGGCAAAGTATGTGTTTCCTGCCCTTCCTGGAAGTTCAGAATCTCTTACCCTCTCGTGGCAAGACGGACAAGCGCGTCCCGAATGCTTGAAAGAGTTAGGACTGGACAATATTGGAGCCGGAGTCTTATTCTTTGGAACCGACGGAATCTTATTTTCGACCTACTACGAACACGCGCTTTTGCCAAAAGAAAAATTTGAATCTTTTGAAAGACCGACTCAATCGATTCCTAAGTCGCTCGGACACCATGCGGAATGGATTGACGCCATTAAGAAAGGCAAAGGAACGGAAGAAGGCTCCACCACTTGCCGTTTTGAGTATTCCGGGAAAATTGCAGAAACGGTTTTACTCGGTTGTTTTGCCTATCGTTGCGGCCAAAAACTAGAATACGACGAAAAGACGATGACCGCCGTTAATTGTCCAAAAGCTGACGAGTACTTTAAACAATACGTTCGCCCCGGTTGGGAAGTATGAATCGCGTAAGCATAAACAAAACTATTTGGGCTTTTTTCAGTTTCAGTTTTTGACCTGAAAACTCAACGAGCGCCTTTCCGGAAAGAAAGACGCTCGTTGTGACCGTGGGGGGACGCTAATCTCAAATATATTAGTCTACAAGAGTAACAATCTGTCGAGAAGTCGGCGTTTCGCAGGCAACGTTTCGAGACGCGGATTGTCGAAACGTTGAGCCAACTCCCCTCTAAAAATCGTAATTGATTCTTAAAATTTCGTACTTTTGAACGCCTCTTGCCGATTTAAATTCGGCGGTCTCGCCGACTTTTTTGCCAAGAAAACTTTGCGCCAGCGGACACGTGCAAAGAATCTTTCCCGTTTCAAAATCTTCTTCGCCGGCGCCTACCAGCGTATATGTTATTTCTTTTTTATCTCTCAAACGCTTTACAACAACCGTAGCTCCAAAGCGAATTTCGTCCTGGGGCATCTCCGAAGGATCAATGATCTGAGCCCGCGCAATACGATCTCTAAGATCTTCGATTTTAGCTTTAAGCAACGCCAACGACTCACGCGCGCCGTGATATTCGGCGTTTTCGCTAAGATCGCCTTCTTCGCGAGCAGCCGCGATACGTTCGAGAATCGGCGGTTTTTCAACGTTTTCCAGGCGTTCTATTTCCTTCTTCAAACGAGCGTATCCCTCGCTGGTCATTGGAATTGGATCGGACATGACTTTAATATTTCCTTTCTCGCATTTTTCAGATAGCAAAAGGCGCGCGTCCAACAACGCGCGCCTTATAGAAAAATATACGGCGGTAAGTATGCTTTCAAAAAACAGGCTAAGTTGAACAGCGCAACACTGAACCACGCCTTTGTCACAACGCCAAAACGAGCGTCGCCGACCGTTTCAGCTTTGAACAAACCTGAACTCAGCCGCAAGAGGTATTATACAACAGTTCTATCTCCTGGCAACCGTCAAATTATTTCGCTGAAGCGCGACGATATTCTTTTCCGGTTCTTCCGTATTTTCGCTCTTCTTAACGGCAGTCACGGTTGTTCTCGATTCAAGCTCAACAGGCGAGCCAATTCTTGTATTGAATTTAACTTTAAGATTCGCCTTGAGGTTTGCGGTTAAAAGATCGTTGACTTTGACTTCAAGCGCGCTGTCTGCGACAACGTTTGCAAATGTCGAAGATCCGCTCTTTTTAACCGAATCCAACTTACAGTCCCATGTCAGGTTCTGATCTCCAACTCCCTGAACAGTTGTAATAACGTCGTTAGACCATTTGTCTTTAACCGAGACTTCCTCTTGATTCGCAACCCAGCAGAAAGGATCAAAAATTTGTTTAAACGTTTCTTTGGTTAACAGCGCTTGGAAGCGTTCAAAAAAGGCTTTCTCATCCTCGGCTTCCGGTTCGAAACCTTCCCAAACGTCTTTTTTAACAGAAACGTTTTCAATTTCGCCGTTCTTAAAAACGACTTCAACAGACGCGCTTGTAAAACGACGAAAAACTTCTTTAACAAAATCGTTGTTAGCGCCCTCGTTAGAACTGTCGAAGAACGCCAATTCTTCATCGTTGGAGTCGTAACGAAGCATCACACGCGAAGCTTGAAGATTCATCTTCTGAATCCCGCCGTCCTCCAATTCAGAAACGTCGGCGTGCCATGTGAACAAGACCTGCGTTTGGTCGCGTGAAGCGACTTTTTTGTCGACGGAGGTTATCAGAGAAATGAAACAATCCTGCCTTAATGTATAACTGCCTGCTTCCCAAATGTTCGCCACAGCATACCTGTCTTTATCGGCGCTAAAAGCTGTCTGTGTAACTAACGCAAAAAGCAAAACGCAGATTACGCCACAAAAGGAGTTTTTGCTCATCACAACTATCCTCGCTATCAATTCCTGTGAACCGTCTGCTCGTCGTTTTCAACAAACGAAAACTATACAAACTTCCAACGGTCAAGCATTACTGCATTTTAACAAAAAAAAATAAAAATGGTAGATCAATTCACAAGTTTTATATTATTTATGTAATTTTTCTATTTTAACACCCTTGTCTTTTCTCTGACAATTATTGATACATTGGCAAATAACGATAAGGAGTCTCTAATATCAGTATCGCAAGCGACGTGTTGAGCAATCTTCCTCCGTCGTTCATATACTTGTCGTAAAACAACCAACTACCCCTTTCGCAGGAATTGCCAAAAGCGCCGCCGCGAGACTGGGTTTCCACCAAAAAATCTCGTTGTTTAGCAAAATGCCTCTGCCATGTCTTCCCGCCATAGTGATGAAGCGCAAGCGCCGCGTAGTACGAAAAGTAAAGATTGTAAACGAGCCGATCGTCGCGAAAAAAGGTCAACGTTCCATTCCTTGTTTTTTCAGTTCGAGAACCTTTTTTAACCTTTTGCCATATAGAATCGGCGTCGTCTATCCAACTCGCGATTTGGTCTATTCCGGCGTCAAGTTGCGAATTGCCGGGTTCCCATCCCAAATACTCGCGAATCAGGACGCCTACGGCAGTCGTGCCCCACGTTTCTGACTTATTTTCTTTCGACCCCGGTTGATAACGATACATCCGCGAGTCCTTAGACATGACAAGATCAAGAAAATTGCCCGCGCGATACGCGACTGACGGGTTAATCGAAAAACCGGCGGAAACGCCCGATCGGAGCGCCAACATCTGCCATCCCAGAACGGACGTGTCTCCGGGAACATTTGCATGGAATCCTAAATCCCCAGGAAAATAATAGCGCCAACCTCCGTCATTAAGCTGGGAGTTCTCGATCTTCTTCAATCCTCCCTGCGCCAGCGACTTTAAATTGGGATCTTTCGTCATCTCGTACGCTTCACAAAACGTCAACACAACGAGAGCTTGCACATACGCCGCTCCGTCCTGATCAAATCCGGCTCGAAAATCAACTTCGTTTTCCTCAGAAATTACAGCGTTGTACTCGAGATAACGCAATCCGGCGGCGACAGTCTTTTGGTACTGATTTGAGTCCGTATGAGTATATCCGGCTCCCAAAAACGGCAACAGAGCTATCGCTGTCGCCGCCATTCGACTCGGATGCAATCCCCGTTTGTAGACGTTCCCTCCGGACGTGCTTGTGGAGTTAGAACACTGTCCTCCGCATGCGCCTTCACGCCCGTTAGAATCCTTTTCAGTGAGATCAAACGACCAACCGCCGTCCGGCAATTGGTGCCGCGCAAGCCAATCAAGTCCCCGTTCGACAGCGTCCTCGCTCTCTTTCGTAACGTCTCCTTGTCTGCCGGGAACGCCCTTACTTCTTCCTCCTGGGGTACGGTTATCGGTTGAACCCTTCTTTGAATAAAACGGAATTCCACCCCCCAATTCATCGGCGCGAGGTAAAATATTATCAATGTCGTCAACGTTGGAAGAATCGGTGTTCAAATGAGTTTCTTCTGAAAAAGCTCGAGTGTGCTGTTCGTCGATTTCTCTATCAAGCGTTTGTTCGGCGTCAGAACTTAGAAATTCGGGCGAAACGTCTAATTCAACGTTATCGTCGAGGGTTTCACCCTCGGAATTAACAAAACTCAAATCCTCGGCCGCTTCGCTGGAAAAACTAAACAGAGTTGAATTGCCTAGTGTCCCAACCTTCGTCGAGATAATGATAGAAAACAATATCAAGATAACAATTGCATGGACAAGAATACTGACAGAAGCGCTTATATTCTGTCGCGATAAGGCTACGCGCAGGAAGAACTGCCAGACGCCGAGATTACGCCACCCTGATTCTTCTTCCGAACTGTCTGAATTACTATCAGAGTTGTCACTTTCGTCGCTAACGACCGTGTTAAAAGATTTGTTCGTCTGAAAAACAACACCGGACCTATCCAAACCGTCTTCGGGCGATAAAACAACGGGGTATTCGTCAAACAAGACGTTTTACGAATCTAAATAGAACGTCCAAAGGTTGTTAATATGTTTGCGTTTGCCTGCGTTAACTCTGGCTGGCGTACGAGAACTCTTTCCGGATTTGGAATTCTTTTTTGCGCCAGTCATATTATTTAAACGTTCCTAAAAGTCGCAGAGTCGTTAAACGCGAAGCGAAGCCGTCCAAAGAATTTTCCAAACAACTCGACCAATCGGAGAGAATCTACAAAAAAAAAGGAGAAAAAGCAATATATCTTTGGACAGAACCCCAAGCCGCCATACAACGAGGGACGGCAAAAACAAGTTCGCCGCCCCTTTGAATAGAAAACGTTATTGGATCGAAGAAATCCAATTCAGCGTTTTTCCATTTCGATATAGTCTGTTTTGGGATTCCCTACGTACAATTGACGCGGACGAATGATTTTGCCGCCTTCTGCAAAATGTTGTTCCTTCCATTGGGCAATCCAACCGGGAAGACGTCCGATGGCAAACATGACGGTAAACATATCCGTCGGAATTCCCATTGCTCTAAGTAAAATCCCGCTGTAGAAATCGACGTTCGGATACAATTTTCGATCGACGAAATAGGGATCCTTCAACGCAAGTTCTTCCAACTTTCTGGCAATGTCCAACAACGGATCGTTACGCTTCAGGGTCTTAAACAATCGATCGCAAGCAGTTTTTAATATCTTGGCGCGCGGATCGTAATTTCGATACACACGATGCCCAAATCCGTAAAGCCGAAAGGAGTCGTTTTTATCCTTTGCCGCGGCAATACAGTCTTCTGGCCGATATCCTCCGCGATATATAGCCTCAAGCATTTCCATGACTTTAACGTTTGCGCCGCCATGCAAAGGCCCCCAAAGGGCGTTTACGCCGGCGCTACACGAAGCGAACAAGTTCGCCTGAGCCGAACAGACGACTCTCACAGCGCTGGCGCTACAATTTTGTTCATGGTCTGCGTGCAAAATGAAGACCAAATTAAGCGCGTCCTCCATTTCCTCCGAAACGTCAAACTGCTTATAAGGCAACGAAAACATCATATGCAGGAAATTGGCGCAATATCGTAAACTCGGATCAGGATAGATAAACGGCAACCCCATAGCCCTACGATGAGTAAACGCGGCAATCGTACGAATTTTACTAATCAACCGAGCGGCGGCGCCCATCAACGACTTTTCGTCTTCAAGAAGCAAAAACTCCTTATGATAACATGCCATCATGCTAATCATAGCGGACAAAATCGCCATCGGCGGCGCGTCGACGGGAAGCGCCATAAATTGATTACTCAATCCTTCGTGAAGGAGTTCATGCCTGGTTAGCATTTCGCGAAATTGCGACAACTCCTCATCATCAGGTAGACGGCCGAATATCAGCGCCCATGCTACCTCAATATAATTAGGTTTCGGACGATCAAACTGTTCAATCGGAATTCCACGATAACGAAGTACTCCGCGTTCTCCGTCAATATAGGTGATCGAACTTCGGCAAATTGCGGTATTGCCCAAGGACGGATCGTACGTCGTCAATCCATGATCCTTAAACAACGAAGTAACGTCGATAGAACGTTCGCCTTCAACTCCGGTATAAACGTTCAGATCGATCGTCTTGCCGTCAATAAGAAGTTTTGCCGAATCTGATAAGTCGGACATATTCGTCTCCTACGTTTCGTTAAAGAGGAGCGATTCGCTCGCTCCCGACGTTTTGGATGAAAATCACGCTAAAACACAACTCTCAAGCGTCACAATCTTCATCTTACAAGCGCTCGCGATCACCATCTACACACAGCCCGACATTATAAAACGTCGCCTTTATTTGAAAAGGACAATATTCTAAAATTATACTAAATTTCTCACTGTATAACTGATACTTATACATAATACTTTCTAATTATTCATTCAACAGTATCATTTCACGCCAATTCTTTCATTACACATACTGTTTCCAAAAGTCTCTATCTCCGCCTCCAAACATGCAAAAAAGAAGTTAAACCGTTTTGTTAAGTTTTGCAAATTACGGATTAAACTCGTCTAGACGTCAAAACGTAAAAAAGCTATCCTCCGGCAAGCGTCGTTCGTTGCGCTTTTATCTAACGAACGCGTTTAATCAACTAAAAAACGTATTTGAGGGGCGTTTAACAGTCCTGAGTTAGTAAACCTAAACGGATGTCAAGATGAAACAATCAATCTTATTTGGTCTGGGCGTTGCAATACTGTCGTTAAGCTTGGCTGTTGGAGGTTATATGCTTGGAACTCGCGTTTCCGAGCAGGAAAACGCTTTATCGAGCGCCAATCTCCCGATTCCGGTTTTTGCTTCGGCTTCGAGCGAAAGCGACGGAGTTATTGTCGCAACGGGGGCGTTTGGGGCGAACATTGAGGCAATGTACTATCTTGACTCGCAAAGCGGACGTTTGTCTGCTGCGGTCATTTCGCGTTCCGCCCCTTCGTTTCAGAAATTGTTTTCGCGAAATCTAAAGGGCGACCTTGTTAAAACGGCCGAGCAATTCAACGTCTCCGTTCCTACCGCGCCGAAGTTCCTCATGGTTACAGGCGAAACTGACACAAGGAACGTCGGTTCCGTCGGTAATTTATCCCAATCGTTCGTTTATGTAGCGGAAATTAATACGGGAATCGTTTTGGTTTACGCACTTCCCGGCGCAAACGAAAGAGACCTTCTTGTTCAAGATGGAGAAATTGCTTTTTGGACGTGCGCGAGACTCAACGAAGGGCTTCAAAACGCTCCTCTCCAAATGCAACAACCTGCAGAAGGGGTTAATGGCAAGCCGGCCGATCCTCAGCTGATTGATTCAGGTTTCTTCCGAACACGGTAAGGTAAAGACGCTTTGTTCTCCAGCAGAATCAATAGCAAGAGCCTACCGAAAAACATGACAAATTAAAGCCGGTCCATCCTTTTTCAAAAACGAGAGTCTGAAACAACGTTCCAACGCGCGTTTCAGACAAGAGTCGCATGATTGGTCGTTAAAAAGAAATCGTTAAATGATTCTTCGAGGTTCGTCCTTCATAGACGTTCCAGCGACGATTAGATCGAGGTTTATATGACATTCTCGAAAACTTGGTCAAATATTAACCGGGTATTTCTGGTTGGAGCGCTCCTGGCGTCGTTTTCCATTCAGTTCAAACAAGCTCATGCACAGAATCCACAAACTCCGATCGGCAACGATCGATTTATGAGCGTCGAACGTCATGTAAACGACCGCACGCAAAAGATTCCAGAACAGGCGTCAAATAACGAACAGGTTAGCGAATCTGTTTCAGCAAGACCGACGACTTCCGAAATATGGTCTGCGTTATTGCTTGGCAATTCCAGACAAAGAGTTTCAAAACCTAGATTCGCGTTTTCACCCCGCCGAAATGCGTATGATTACTATCGAACGTTTCCTTCCAACGCACAAACCCGACAAAACTTAGAAAATAACCGACTAATTTCACAAACGCTTCAACACGCCCCGCAATATGCCTATTCGGTTCCGCGGCGACAAAGTCCAGCCTTAGAAAAAGAAGAGCTGCAAACGAACGAATTGCTTTTCAAACAAGACGACGAATCTATCTCCGCCACAACGCCAAACGCCGAATCTGAAAAATCGGCGTTAGAAATTGAACAGAGAATAGAAGAACTGAATCAATATCTTGCTGTCAATCGACCTCCGGCAGAAGATCTTCAACTTCCTCAACTAAAAGACGAAGAGCCGGCAACGCCCAAAGAATTTCCTAAACGCTATCCCATACGCCAAACAGCCGGCGAAACTCCAAAATTCCTGAATGGCAAAACCAAATCTTCACTATTCGAAGAAAAGCTTCCTTCCAGAAACAATGGGGTTGTTACGGGATTGCCTAATATACGCTCGAATCGACAAACAACTCCTGTTGTCGACTTAGCTTCGGAAAAAACTGCTCCGGAATCATTACCGGTTAGACCTAATGCGTTGCAAATCTCTGAAAGATCGTTTATTTCGACAGAAATCGTACGTCTGCCTGCGTCTGGAAATATTTCATTTCCCTCAAAAAAAACAACGACACAAAAAACGTCGACCAGAAATACGGCCGACGCCGAATTGCAGCCTTTAGAGGGCGAACCGACATTCGTTCAACCTGACGAAACTGTCGTTAATTCTATTTCCAACGGGACGAAAGATAGCGCTCGACAACGGAACGCTGAAACAAACGCAAACGTTCTTCGTCCCAAGGGGAAGTTTATTAATCCTCGAGACTTATAAACGATTTACACAATTTCAAGCGCAATCTTCCTTGAATTGGTCTTAAGGGAAGATTGCGCTTTTAATTTATCTAATCGCAGAATGATTCTCACATGGAACCCCCTCTCTGTCTATTTCGCACGCGTCACAATTAAAACGAGCGCCTCAAGTTTCCTTATTTCTTTGCTTGTTATCTTTTTGAAGAACAGGCGTCAAGATACGGAAATGCCGAAGATGCGACAATCCAGAAAAACGATCAACTTTTTTTATTCTGTTTGACTCGTTTTAAAGCCGAGCTTAATGGAGGAGCGCTGGACTGAGGTTTCGTATTATCTGCGTTAGTCTCGTCTTCTGTCATTTCTAAACGCTGTTCCGAAAAACGCTCGGCGTCGCTTTTAGCGTAATCTTTAACGCTAAAAAGTCTTAAAGCATAGGCGAGAATTTCGTCTTCATAGACGTTTCCCTTTGAATCAAAGAAAACTTTGGGAATATCAATATAGCCCTTAAAAATACCTTGCTCTGATTCAACGAGTCGCATAGAAACATTACGCTTTTCTAATCTGCTTCGCAACTTGTACATCAGACTCTGGACGCGAAACGTTATCGCCAACATTTTACTGCAAGATGAGAGGAGACCTTCGAATTGTTCCATTTGAACGGTCTTCACTCGATACTCGAAGGCTGACAATCGAATTTGAGCTAAAACGAACAAACGCTCGGCCTCGGGCGTGAGAACGCCAAAGCGATCCGTCAATTCATTGCGTAATTCCACGATCTCTTCAATTTTCGTTACGCGGTCCAACCGTCGATAAAAACCTATTTTAGCGCGTGAATCGGGTATATATTCGTCAGACAAAAGCGCGCTTACCGGCAAATCAATTTCAACGTCTACGCGAAGCTTTTGAGGTTGTTTTTTCAATACGCGAATTGCGTCCTCCAAAAACTCACAATACATTTCATATCCTATTGTGGCGATATGACCGCTCTGACGCGTGCCGAGGATATTTCCGGCTCCGCGAATTTCAAGGTCCTTCATAGCAATTTGGAATCCGGACCCCAGTTTGTCATATTCTTCTAACGCATGCAAACGTTTTGCCGCGTCTTGACTTAACGTCTGATTCGCGTCAAGCATTAAATAGCAATAAGCTTGTCTCTTCTCACGTCCAACGCGCCCTCTCAACTGATGTAATTCCGCCAAACCGAACCGATTTGACTGATCAATGAAAATCGTGTTTGCATTTGGAATGTCTAGTCCGCTTTCGACAATAGTAGTGCAAACTAACATATCAAAGCGCTTGAGAACGAAATCACGCATCGTCGATTCGAGTTCTGCGGAACTCATCTGCGCATGACCGACCCGAATTCGAGCCTCTGGCGCTATTCGACGCAATTGCGCCGCCTTTTCTTCAATATCAAAAACGCGATTATGAAGATAATATATCTGTCCGCCGCGGTTTAATTCGCGTAAAACGGCGTTCCGAACAATATCTTGGTTAAAACGCAAGACCCTCGTCTCCACCGGCAACCTATCGGCGGGCGGAGTCGAAAGATTGGAAACGTCGCGAATTCCAATCAAAGAAAAATGTAAAGTCCTGGGAATTGGCGTCGCGGTCAACGTTAACACGTCTACCATCGACTTAAATTTTTTCAATTGCTCTTTATGTCGAACGCCAAATTTCTGTTCCTCATCGATTATTACAAGACCTAACTTCTTAAATTGAACGTCCTTTTGTATTATTCTATGAGTGCCGATTACAATATCAATTTCCCCGGATTTCAGTTTTTCTATCGTGGCGGCCTGATTTGCTTTTGAAGAATATCTCGATAGAGAAGCGACTCTAATAGGAAAAGGAGCTACTCTATCTGAAAACGTTCGATAATGTTGTTCGACTAACACGGTGGTCGGCGCCAACATCGCCACCTGAAAACCGGCCTCCACTGCCTTAAAAGCGGCTCGAAGGGCCACTTCTGTTTTACCGAATCCGACGTCTCCGCAAAGAAGTCTATCCATCGGACGAGTACGTTCCATGTCTTTTTTAATAGCTTCAATTGCGGTTAGTTGATCGTCTGTTTCGCGATAGGGAAACATTGATTCAAAATCGCGTTGCCATGGCCCGTCTTCCGGAAAGGCCAATCCCTCCCAGGCTTCGCGTTTCGCCTGTAACTCGATCATTTCTGCAGCTAGCTCGCATATAGCTTCCTGAACGTCTTTCTTTTGTTTGCTCCAGGCAGTTCCTTTCAAACTGGCAAGTTTAGGTATCGTTTTTCCGGAACCAATATAACGCTGAATCTTGCCAATTTTTGAAGCGGGCACATACAGAAAAGTTTTATTGGCAAATTCTAATTTTAAATGATCTTCCAGTTGATTTGCTTTTTTGATCGTTTCAATGCCGACAAATCGCGCCAGACCGCGTTCAACATGTATTACTAAATCTCCAGAGGTTAATTCAAGAAAAGAATCGACCGTTTTGCTCAACTTTTTGGTCTGAACGGTCTTAGAACGCCGAGAAATCGAACGTCCAAATAATTGATCAGAACCTATGAGCAGACGCTTACCCTCTCTCCATTCAAAACCTTCGGCAAGAGCCCCTAACTCGTAGGCAATTCTTCCCTCCCTTGACGGTTTGGTAAGAGCAAACGTTTCCTCCAGGCGGCGAATCTCAGCTTCCGAGGCGCAAATAATGTCTATTTGTTCGCCGTCAATTTCGTTTAAAGCGTTTTCGACGTGGGTCAAATCGCCCTGCAAGCGAGCGACAGAATAAAAATTTACGTCAATCGACACACTTGCTAATTCTGTTCCGCTTGCAACGCTAACGGCATGAACAGTGGGACGACGATAGAGCTCGTTGACAATATCGGAAACTGCAAATCCTTTAGTATCTCCATGTTGGCGTTCAGAGATTAACCTTGTTGTTTCCCCAATTATTTGATCTGTTTCATAAAAAAGAATTAACGAATCTTCTGGAAGACGATCGACAAATCGTCCCTCCGCCGCCGTACGCGTGCGAAGACGTGAAATATCAGTATTCTCCTTTTGTTCAAGCGAACGTTGATCGGCAATGTCAAAACTGCGAATCGACTCAATTGCGTCACCAAAAAATTCTATACGAATGGGATAATCCCAATCGACGGCATATATGTCGACAATATGACCGCGAGCAGAATATTCGCCAGGGAGTTCAACAGAAGTGGTCGCGTGAAAAGCCCCTTCTGAAAGCCATTGCAATAAATTATCAAGCCCATATTCGTCGCCCACTTTCAGGGAGATCGTGTCGTCAACGACTTGATCAATCGAAGGGACGGGTTGAGTCAACGCGGCAAGTGAGGCAATCACTACCGGCGCGCGTTCGGATTGGCCGCAAGTCGACTCGTCAGAAGAAGCGTCGGCAGTTTTAATAGAAGAAGCGCGTTTATCCAAAGCTTTCAAAACGCTAAGTCTCGTACCAAAATCGGCGTCTTCCGACAAGAATATTTCGTCGGAATTGTCCAATGAGGAAGTCGAAAGAAGCGGAAAGGTCAAAACTGGCGCGTCGGTAAACAATTTCCAATCAGAAGCGGCTCTTTCAACAAGCGCGACTTTTGAAACAACAACCAAAATAGTACGATTAGTATGTTCCGACAACGTGGAACCAAGCAATGCGGCGGAACTGCCGACACATCCGTTCCAAACGACGGATTCGCCTACGTTAACAGCTTGTAGCGTACGCTGAACAGAGTCGCTCGCAAGAATCTTCCGTTTCAATGAAGAAAAAAAAGAACTAGACATAAGTCTCCCCAAACAACGAAATTATCGTTCCCCATTCCCTTAACACAATCTCATTTGCCGCGTTGATTATAAAAGAACGTTCGTTTTTGAAAAGACGGGGAAGAAGATTGTCATTTCAAGAAAAAGAATCGCCAAGAGCGAAAATCTCTTGGCGAATAATTTAGAACGTAAAGGCTAACGCCGACAATCAGCAACCAACGCCCCAGCGATAGAACTTCTTAAGCTTGAGTCCGCCTTCCTGGGCAACTTGTCCAACGGACTTACTGGAATCCATGATGAACGCTTGGTCGACAAGGCAGATTTCCTTAAGAACGGCCTTAACGCGACCGTCGACAATCTTCGCAATAATATTGTCCGGTTTGCCGGCGTTTGCGTTACGAGTTTGTTCCTCGGCAATCTCACGTTCCTTCTTCAACACCTCGGGATCCAGATCGTCGGAACTAACCGCTTGCGGACGCATCGCGCAAATTTGCATGCAAATTTGGTTGGCAACTTCATCGTTAGAACCTTCGACTTCAAGAAGAACGCCGGTCTTCGCGTCATGATGAACGTACGAACCAACAGAACCCTCAACGCGAACGATTCTCTTAAGCTTGAAGACTTCACGAATTTTGTTCATCAGGTCGTCAAATTGAAGCTGAAGATCGCCTTGAGCTAACAACTCCTCAGGCGTCGCCGCCCCAGGACCTTCTGCAAGTTGTTTCGCAAGATTCTTAGCCAACTCGACAAACTGCGAATTTGTCGCCACGGGAGCGGATTCGCATTGAATTTCAATCATCGCCGTTGCGCCGTTTGAACCTTTGAAAACTTCAATACGGCCTTCAGCCGTTTCACGGTCAGTACGACCGCTCATCTTCGCTTTTCCAGACTTACGAAGAATTTCGATAGCCTTTTCTTCATCGCCCTCAGACTGTACAAGCGCTTTTTTGCATTCCATCATCGGCAATTGAGTCTTTTCGCGAAGCGATTTAACCATAGCGGCGGTAATTTCAGCCATTATATATCTCCTATATTATCTTCTTTCAACTTGATTTAGAACGAAACGCCTCTTCTATGAAGAAAAGAATTGAGGTTCACGAAATCAAGACAGGCGCGTTTTAAGTCAATCAAACACGCCTGCTCTACGAGAAAAACCAAAAGCGTTTCATTCGGCGTCGACGGCAGCCTTTTCGTCTGCGGCGGCGTCAGCAGGGGTTTCGCTGTACTTGCTCGCTTCACTTTCTTTAACGCCCTCAATAACGGCGTCGGCGAGGTAAGAAATCACGAGATCAATCGAACGAATCGAATCGTCGTTTCCAGGAATCGGAAGGTCGACGTCGTCCGGATCGGAGTCCGTGTCGATGAGAGCGATTGAAACCACGCCAAGTTTGCGGGCTTCACGAACAGCGTTCTTTTCTTTACGAGGATCAACGACGACCATGGCGGTCGGATAACGATCCATATTGCGCAAACCGTTCAAATTGCGATACATCTTACGATATTCGCGGCTTAAAGATGCCTGCATTTTCTTGGAATACGTCGCAAGAAGTTCGCCCTGCATAATCTTTTCAAGTTCTTCGAGACGACGGAGACGGCTACGAATCGTTTCGAAGTTAGTCAACGTACCGCCAAGCCAACGCTCGGCAATGAACGGCATGCCGCAACGCGTCGCTTGAGCCTCAATCGTTTCGGACGCTTGACGTTTAGTTCCGACAAAGAGAACCAAATTGCCTTCGGAGGCGACTTGTTTGAGATACTTGCGCGCGCGAAGAATCCCGCGAACCGTTTCACGAACGTCAATAATGTGAATCAGCTTACGGCGACCGTAAACATACGGACGCATCTTAGGATTCCAAAGACTAGCGCGGTGTCCAAAGTGAACGCCAGATTCGATCAGAGCTTTAATAGAAAGAGGGGCGTCGGCCATACTTTTCCTTCCTTCATCGTCTTTCGGCACATCGTTACGAAAACTTCTTAAAGAAGAAGATGACCATACGACGTTTAGACGACAAACAATCTGTTTGCCCGCTATCAACGAGCAATATCGTCGGAACTACAAAACTCAGAGCGCTGCGTCCGACATACGGCGCCCTGTCTAGTCCGCCCCGTGCGCGCGCACGGCAAGACGGACATAGTCGAAACAAACTTGCTTGATTCTACCTTGTTTTCATTTTTCGTCAACCAGGAAAGAGACAAAAAACAAAACCTGAATTGGAACGAGTTCTGTTCCAATTCAGGTTTTTGTAAGTTTTAAGGTGGAGAAGAAGAAGAAGAAGAAGAAGCTCAGTCCACTCTATCCCCTTCTTTTGGAGGACGCGTGAAGATTTTGACATTACGCAACGCTAAAAACAAATCGCGCGCAGATTTCGGACGATCGTTCGGTTTCTTAGCCATCATTTGCTGCAATAACGCGGAAAATTCGGGCGTTACGTTTTTGTTACGCGCGCGAATAGAAGGAATGGACGCTGAAATATGCTTTTGCAACAATTCATTTTGATTAACGCCCGTAAAAGTTGGCCGCGACGCGAGAATTTCGAAAAAAGTACAACCAAGGCTGTACAAATCGGCGCGCCCGTCTATTTGTTTTCCCATAATCTGTTCAGGCGCCATGTAGCTGGGAGTTCCCTGCGGCACGCTCTTTAAACCCAATAACTTGGCGATAGGGTTTCCCTTGATAGGCTTCGCTAATGCAAAATCGATCAGCTTAACTCCGCCCTCCTCTGAAAACAGAAAATTATCAGGTTTAATATCGCGATGTACCCAACCGGACTCATGAAGAATCGCAAGAGCTTCAACCATTTGCGGAAGCATTTTGGGTAAAAAAACGCAATAGTTTTCGTATCTCCTCTGCATATATTGTTTAACGTTAGGCGCAGGAATCCATTCCATCACAATGTAAGGAGATTTGTTGTATACGCCAAATTCAAAAATATCAACAATACGCTCGCTATGAAGTTTGGCGCCAACACTATACTCCCACTTCAGCATGCTCACTTGCTGACGATCACGGCTAGCGGACTGTAGCAATGTCTTAATACCAACGTAACGTCTTGCTCGGTCGTCATACGCTTGCCAGGTCCGGCTTGTTTGTCCCGTATAAACAACGTTTAACAATCGGTATTGCCCGATATGCATTATTTGAGTCGAACCCATGGAAAACTATCCCTAATCGCTAAGCAAACGGCCGCTTTATAAAACCCTACAATGCAGGAAAAAACTACGTATTATCCTCGAACTCCCCAAGGGAGGCGGAGAGTCCGTCCTTCGAAGAAACGCTCTCGCCATGACACTATAGTATAGTCTCAATCAATGAAGCGCGCAACGGCGACGCACGCATTATGCCCGCCAAAACCAAAACTATTGGAAATGGCTCTATCGATTCTTTTCTCTTTTGACGTTAGGGGAACAAAGTCCAAATCAAATCCATCGTCAGGACGCTCAAGATTTAATGTCGGCGGAGCGACGTTGTCGCGAATTGCCAACAGTGAAAAAATGAGTTCGACTCCGCCGCTTCCCCCTAGAAGATGTCCTATCGAACTTTTTGTACTGGAAATAGCCAAATTTTTGGACGTGCCTTCAAACACTCGTTTGATCGCCGCAACCTCGGCTACATCCCCCAGTAAGGTCGCCGTTCCATGCGCGTTGATATAGTCGACTTGTTCGGGGAGAATTCCAGAGGAACGGAGCGTCGCTTCCATAGCCGCGCCAGCATAGATTCCCTGATCGTCCGGTTGGGTAATGTGAGACGCGTCGGAAGTCACCCCGTAACCGATAAACTCTCCTAAAATCTCTGCGCGACGCTTTTTAGCATGTTCCAGCTCTTCAAAGACGAGAATCCCGGCGCCCTCGCCAAGAACAAATCCGTCGCGATCAGCGTCGAAAGGACGACTTGCTTTATCTGGCTCGTCGTTCCTTTCCGAAAGAGCATGCATCGCGCCAAAACCGGCGATTCCCAATTTAGACAACGCAGCTTCCGTCCCGCCAGTCAAAACAACGTCTACGTCGCCGTCACGAATAGCTTTGTAAGCGTCGATCATCGCGTTGTTTGCGCTTGCGCAAGCGGTGGCTACGCCATATGAAGCGCCGTGAAGACCGTAACGAATCGCCAAATGACTGCTGGCGGCGTTCAACATTATTTTGGGAATCGTAAAAGGCGAAATTCGTGAAGGCCCGCTTTTTGTGAGTTTTTCGTCTTGTCGTTCAATTTCCCCAAGTCCCCCGACTCCGCAACCGACAATAGAAGCGCAACGAAAAGGATCCTCACGAGAAAAATCTATTCCAGACTGTTCAACTGCCTGAATACCGGAAATTAGAGCAAATTGAGCAAAACGATCAACCTTTTTAACGTCCTTAGGTTCAATATAAGGAAGAGGATTAAAATCAAGACATTGACCCGCGATTCTAGATCGAAACATCTGCATCTCGGGCGTTTCAACCTTTGTTACGCCGCTTTCACCCGCAAGCAATCGCTTCCATACAACCTCAGGTTCGTTCCCCAACGGCGAAACAAGCCCAAAACCTGTAACGACAACACGTCTTTTCATAGCGGCACAAAAGAGGAAAAAAGAAAATCATGTAAGCTCCCTCTGCATTATGACAAAGACAGAAGGAGCTGACGTAATTAAATTTAACGCGTCAAATGAAACATGAGCGTCTATATCGAATCACGACATGTGTTTGTAAATTTGTTCAACAACGTCGTTAACGGTCGTAATATTTTGAGAACTCTCTTCGTCGATATCGATGTCAAATTCTTCTTCAAAAGCAATCATCAATTCGGCCTGATCCAAAGAATCGGCGCCCAAGTCGTTGGAAATATCGCTCGAACCAGAGATGGTGTCCGCTTCGCGTCCAAGCTGTTCGCTAATGATCTTGATGACTTTTTCTTCGACTTCAGCTTTAGTCATAACTATATCCCTTTCAATGTTGTCACGCCAAACAGCAGCGTTTCTTTCAAAATAAACGTCTGAGAAAATATGGTATTTTCTCAAAGTTAAAAGTTTAAGTACAATGTGAATGCAAAGTCGACAGCCAAATAACTCACGGGAATGAATAATCTGGCGTCAGCGACACGATAATATGAGAACGTCCTTATCGGAGAGAAACGCGCTCACTAGTAGATCATGCCGCCGTCAACCGTCAGAATCTGCCCTGTTACGAAGGAAGAATCCGGACTTGCGAAGAACAAAACTGCGTTCGCAATATCTTCTGGAACGCCAATACGCCCCATAGGAATATGATCTTTCAACCCCTGAATATAAATGGGATCCAGGACCGCCGTCATATCTGTGTCAATGAAGCCGGGACAAATAGCGTTAGCGGTAATGTTTCGATTGGCCAGTTCCTTCGAAATCGTTCGAGTAAAACCAATAACGCCCGCTTTGGAAGCAGAATAATTCGCCTGTCCTTTATTCCCGATCAAACCGCTAATACTGGCGATATTAATGATGCGTCCCCACTTGCTTTTGCGCATAGACTCGACAAAAGCGCGAGTTACATAAAACGTGCCGCTTAAATTAACGTTGATAACGTCGTTCCACTGCTCGTCGGTAATACGCCTCATCAACATATCGCGCGTAATTCCGGCGTTGTTAACCAGAATGTCGATTTTACCAAAATCGGCTAAAATCGTTTTGGCCGTTTCGGCAACTGCGGCGGAGTCTGCAACGTTGCAAATATAGGCTTTTGCATTTCCGCCGTCTGCGACGATACCTTCCACAGACGCCGTCAGTTTTTCTTGATTGGTGCCAATACAAGCAACAGCCGCGCCGGCCTTCGCAAGAGCTTTCGCCACGCCAAGGCCAATACCGCGAGTCGCGCCGGTAACCACGGCGTTTTTACCGGTTAAATCGACTTGAATCATCTTTATAACTCTCGTTCCTAATACATTGTCAAAAAGCGAAAACAAAAACGTTCATGCCAACGTTTTTGTCGATTGTGTTCTAACTTGAAACGTCAATTCAACTTTGCTTTACGATCAATTCGCTTCATTAAACCTCTGAGCACGCGTCCGGGCCCAACTTCATAAAACGAATTGATCCCCTCGGCCAACAGAACTCGCATAGAGTCTTCCCAGTAAACAGAAGAAGATATCTGACGAATCAAAATACGTTTAATATCTTCCGGATCGTCATGAAACTTAGCGTCGACGCCACTAATGTACGGCACGCTCGGCGCTTTAAATTCCATCGCTTCAATAATCGGTCGCATAATCTCAACGGCTGGATCCATGATGGGAGTATGGAACGCTCCGGCAACAGCCAGAGGCGCAAGCTTAATCGCGCCCGCTTCCGTCGCAAGATCAACCAATTTCTCACAAGCGCTTTGCGTTCCAGACGCAACGTAATTTTTCGGGCAAAGGTAATTCGCAATCGTCAGCACGCCTGGATCGTTTACTTTTTCACAAAGGTCTTGAACAACGTCAACCTCCAAACCTATGACGCTTACCATTCCGCTGGAAGTCGCGTTTGACGCTTCTTGCATCGCTTGGCCTCGAAGCCGAACCAGTTTCAAACCGTCTTCAAACGACATGACTCCCGCAAACACAAGGGCGGTATATTCTCCAAGACTAAGTCCGGTTGTCGCCGCGCAATTTGCCAGAGCCTCGGGCGCCGATTCCTTTAATCCCTCTAACGCGGCTAAACTCGTTAAAAAAATAGCGGGCTGACTCTGTTCAGTCGTATCCAACAATTCAGCCGGACCTTCAAAACAGATTTTTGCCAAATCGTAACCAACAATTTCATTTGCCCTTGCATATAATTCGCGCACGTTTTCATTGGAATCATAAAGTTCCCGTCCCATCCCGACGGTCTGCGCGCCTTGCCCAGGAAACAAAATCGCGGTTTTTTCCATCTTTCTTTCCTTTAACGAAATCCGGATTATTCATCAAAATGCCCAAATACGGAATTGAACCCAAGCGCCGATTTGCAACGCCTACATTGTGAAGAAATCAGCCCACAAAATCAAGGGATCTAATCGGAAAAAATGGACAATATTGAAAAAAAACGACAAAATTTAAAAAAATGTCAAATTGATCGGCGCAAAAAAAGGGGAATCGCTATCGATTCCCCAAAATCTGTCGCAACTGATCACGCGACGCCTAAAACGCCGAACCCAACGTCACAACAATTGAATCACTTATCTTGCGCGATAACTTCACGACGCATGTAATGGCCGCAGTTCGGGCAAACGGTGTGAGGCTGAATCATCTTGTTGCAATCAGGACAAGCGACCGTTTGAACGGGCTTTTTAAAATCGTGCGAACGACGGGCGCCAGTACGGGCGTTGCTTTGCTTTCTCTTCGGAACTGCCATCTTAAAAACCTACCTATGTTAACTTCGTTAAAACTCAATATCGTCGCGCATAACTGAGTCAGGAAAACGCCACGCGCAACCGACGCTCTACTCCAAACGAGCGCACGTCGCCATTTTATTTTCTAAACGGCCAGGCCGACTGGTTGCAGCGACACGCCTACGCTCGCTGCTTCGCCGCCGTCTCATTCGAAAAATTTTGCTCTATCTTAAATCAAAAGGCTGTTCCGTCAACCGACTCCAACAAGATTTAACGCAAATTTTTAAACAATGCAAGGGTTTTAACGGCCACGTAACTCGCAAACTAGGATTCGTATGAACGCCAAAAGCGCGTTCCGTCTGGCAAAGACGAAAACACAGAAAAGCTATCAAACGACTTAAGTCTCGCAAATTAAAAATGTTTGCCCCGTAACAAGGCTTCGTCTCACCGACGACTTTGACATTTTAGCAAAAAATGTCACGTTGTCAAGCTGTCATAAGAGAAAACCGTTGCAGAATCCGTAACTCACAGTCTCAAAATAGGGCTTTTTCCTGTTGTTGACAACGCCAAAACACAATGCTAAACTCTAGTTTGAAGGTCGCGGCTAAAAGACCGTCACCCTCTCGACAAGGCGTTGAGCAATCGTTCCTCAACGCATAAAAACCCATCGTAATCATTGAAGAGTTTCACGAGGATTCATATGCAACGACGCGATTTTTTTAAAAATGCGGGTATTCTCGCGGCGACAGGCCTGACCGCTTCGATTAGTTCCCAATCGTTCGGCGCGGACGCAAAAGATTTCAACACCGTCAATTACCCTGGAAAATCGGGAAAGCCTAAGCCCGAGTGGGGAGATGGACAGGTTGAACATTTCACTTCGTATTATCCGGATTTCTGCGACAAGATTCTTTGGATTCGCAAAGACAATCAGGTGATCGCGGCTTATCGAACTAATCCGAACCAAAAGTATCCTTACATTTACCCCTTGGCCGGTCCGATTTCTCGCGTTTCAGTTACCAGCGAATCGGCGCAACCCTGGCCTCACCATCGTTCCGTCTTTATGGGCGCAGACAGGGTAAACGGCGGGAACTACTGGCAAGAGGGCGCGGACAGAGGCCAAATCTTCAGTACCGATCTCAAACTAACAAAAGCAGACGTTGATACAGTCGAGTTTACCGACCTCTGCGTTTGGAAACATCCTCAACAGGATCCAATCATCGAAGACACGCGAAAGTATACTCTCACGTGGAAAAATGACGACTACTACACCCTCGATCTGGATTTCTCTATGAAAATGCTTACGGACGTTCACATTGAGAAAACCAATCACGGCTTCTTTGGCGTGCGCGTCGAACAGGATCTTTGCCCGCATGGGGGAGGAACCTTGATCAGTAGCGAGGGCGTTATTGGAGAAAAAGACACCTTCGGAAAACCGGCAAAATGGATGTCTTTCTACGGAAAACGTCGATTCAATCCAGATATTACCGAAGGCGTTTCCGTTCTTTGTCCCCCTAAAGAACCGTTTGAGAACTGTCCGTGGTTCACTCGCGATTACGGCAATATCTCTCCGATGCCTTTCCTGTTCAATGAAGATGGATTTAGTTGGAAGAAGGATGAAGTTTTGAAGGGCGTTTATCGTATCGTAGTCTTCGCCGGAACTCCAGACGACGTCGACCTCAGCGCTCTTTGGAACGAGGTGTACGCCTAAATCCTCGTTTTTGTTCAATGTGACAGATCAAAATTCGACGCATGACAGAAAATAACCGAGAGTTTTTTCTGTCGTCGTCGAATTTTGACGTTCTTGCTTCTCGTCAGTTCATCAAACGAGCGGAGTACGAAAGAATATTGGGAAAAGTTGAAAAAGTCATTCTCGGAATCGATCCTGGGTTGAACACTACCGGCTACGGGGTTCTGGATATATCGTCCGGTCGCGCAAAACTTCTGGAAGCGGGTGTGGTTCGCAGTTCTGGAAAAACGCTTGCCGCCAGAATCAAAGATATCTACGACGGAGTTGTAGAAGTTATCGAAACTCATCATCCAGACGTTTTAGCGTTAGAGCAGCTATATTCTCTGTACAAACGTCCACAAACGGCAATTCTCATGGGACATGCTCGAGGAGCGATCTGTCTTGCAGCCGAGCAATCGGGCATAGAGGTAGTTTCTTACGCCGCGACAAAGATTAAAAAAACGATGACAGGCGCCGGACGCGCCCCCAAAGATCAAATACAACGAGCAGTACAATTAGAATTGCGCTTGCCTTGTCTACCGGAACCTCCTGACGTAGCGGACGCAATAGCAATTGCCTTTTGTCATTTCACGGAGGCGCGCCAAACACAGAGATTCGGATCGGTTCTCAAGCCGCCAACTCAAGCAAGAAGTAAAAAAAGAAAAGATCAAACTTGATTATAATCACTATAAAACGATAAACAAAACAATGTTGTCTAAACAAAATCTTGTCGTCTGTTTTCGAGCGGAACCCGTTGAAAAACGGTTGATCGCCCGTATTGACGAAGCTTGGTCTTCTTCGTTAAACATTATCAATGTCGGGCAATCCGACGTGGCGGAAGCGTTGTTGGAAGCCGACTATTTTTGCGGTCACGCCAAAGTTCCAGTAAACTGGAAGCAAATTATATCTCAAAAAAGACTTCAATGGATTCAGTCTTCTGCGGCGGGTATGGATTGGTGCCTGGTTCCCGAAACGATAGAGTCTGACGTTAGAATTACGACAGCTGCGGGAGTCCTTGCCGATCAAGTCGCAGAACATGGTCTTGCATTAATTCTAGCCTGGGGACGCAACTTACGTTCGTTCATCTATGATCAACGCGTTGAATACGGCAACCCGGATTATCGAAAATTCAAGAGAAAGCCTACGTTCGATTTAATAACAAAGACTGTGGGAATCGTCGGTTTCGGAGGAGTTGGAAGGCGTTTTTCAGAAGTCGTCTCTCCATTCGCTGGAAGGATCCTCGCCGTGGATCTCTTTCCAAGCGCAAAACCCAAGCATGTGGCAGAGCTTTGGAGCGCCGATCGTCTGGATCAACTCTTGGCAGAATCGGACGTGGTCTTCTTATCATTGCCGCTAAATTCAGAAACAAGAGGTCTGTTTGACGTCGACCGTCTCGCCAAAATGAAACGGGGGGCGCTTCTGGCCAACCTTGCCCGAGGCCCCCTTGTAGACTCCGACGCGCTCGTAGCTTCTCTTGAGTCGCAACGTCTTGGAGGATTTGTCGCCGACGTTACTTCCCCTGAACCTCTTCCTCCTGATTCGCCCCTCTGGGATTTCGAAAACGTTATCATTACGCCGCACGTTGCCGGACAAATCGGTTGGCGATTTGACGACGTCTGCGATATTTATTGCGAAAACGTTCGCCGTTATCGCGCAGGAGAACCGCTCATTAACAATCTTTCTCATCAAGGAAAAATCTGGGGCTTTCCTTTGCGAGACGGCTCAACGCCTTTATGGATTGATCTCAAGAAAAACTACTCGACGCGTCGTCCGCTCAATCGAGAAACATACGACTTCAGTCATTTCTGAAATGTCGAATTTCACGACAGAAGTTACATTATGTTGACATAATCAAAAAACTTCCCGTTTGTTGACAGTTTCTTATATTGACCAACAAACGGGAAGTTCATGTTCTTCAATTGAAAAAGCAGAAGCGCTCGACTTCAATAGTTAGATTCTTCCCTTTTGAATTACCTCCAATCGAAACAGCTCGAATCCTCGACGGATCGAAACTATCGGGCGTTCCGCCATAAGCGTTTAAAGAATCGTATGGAACAGTGATAAAACGTTTATTACCGTCGGTTTTCATAACGCCGGACGCAGTGAAGTAGTATTCGCCTCTTTCATTGTGGAAAAAAACGCGAACAAGACCGTCGGGAACGTCGGAGGAGGCCCTAACTGAAAAAGCGATGCCTTTTAATTTCGACAGTTCTATTTTAACGTCGTTTCCGTCAGAATCCAAAGTCTCCAAATATGGAACGTCCTCGGATGAAACGTTAATAGGCAGTTTATAAACGGGATAGGCCCACTTATCGCCCTCGTCGAATTCGATATCAAATCCCCAAATCGATTTATCTGAATCGGTTTTGAACTCGTAAGAATGATTGTGAGACGCGTTTTTACGCCAACACGAAAGATCCGATAAATCCACAGGAGCAACGGTATTCACAACGCTGTCAAAATTTTGTTCGGTTACGGAGCGGCTCAATTTAAACGATAATCGTCCTTCGTTCCCAACTTCGAATAACAAAGTAGGAGAATTAAACGGAGAGATGTTGGTAGCGTCAAGTAAAAACTCAATTTCGGAACAACTGCGAGCGGCAACTTCAACGCTCTGAACAATATCCTTAATCACGTTGTCAATTTCTTTGAGTTCGCCGTCTTCGTCCATCACAAAAGCCTTTGCATGAACAGGCAAATTTTGGACTTTATCGCCAAAATTATAGACGCTGATTCTTCCGGTAAAAACGTCGGCGTCAGAATCCTTGATTGTATATCCGCCTCCGTTAACAGACACTTGTTCTGAATCGAACGCATAACGAAGAACTATCGAATCGTCTCTTCGAGGATCGGGACCATGTTTAACGTTCGCGGCATGACGCAAATTTCTGGCCTTATCGACCTCGCTTGGTTTTCGGAGGGAAATCTCCTCGTCGCCAGAAAAACCGACAAATAAAAACCCGTCGGAAAAATCTACGACATTGTTTGAATTTACGTCCAGTTTTTCACCAGTGGCACGTTCGACAAATACTGGTTTCACGGGCAACTGGATCGTTCGGCCCAACTTACGATCTCTCGAGTAGAGGACGGCAATTTTTTTGTTCGCGGGCGAATCGACAAAAACGTAGGAACGTTCTACGCCGTCAATATCCCAACTACCAACGCATCGAGTTCCGCTAAGTAAGTAAATTGAACGAGCATAAGCCGCGCTTGACCTCAAGGGCGCGTTATTACGATCGCTCATGCCGAAATTGTTGTCGTTTTCTTCGTAAAAGACGTAGACAAAAGGAAAATAAGCGTCTATGCCCAACGCTTTCGTAGCGACTCCCTTCTGGACAATATCAATCGCGCTTTCAAGATCGGCTTCCCTGTTTGGTCGATTCGTCCCCTTCTTCCAAGGCCTTCCACATTCAGTGATCCATACCGGCTTCCATTCCGCTTTGTTTTTGACTAACCAGTAATGATATCGCAATGAGATTCTCTCCATATCATAAGCGCGGCAGTACGTATGAAAAGAAAATATATCGCAAGCGTCAATAATCCCGTTCTCAGCCAAACAATCCATGAAATCGTCGCGAAATGACGCAATAATGCCGCCTACAACGGGCGTGTCGACGCCTTGTCGCTTAAATTCCTGTCCAACAGTTTTCAAAATAGGAACGTATTGATCCGCCGGTAAATTACCGCTAAATGAAATGTCGGGTTCGTTCCATACTTCAATCGAATTCCAATACGGTTTCCAACGCTCGCCAACAGTTCCCCAACTGTCAGCGGTCTTAATGAGGTCCAACGGATAAGTTCCAATCTTCCCAGTCCAATCAGGAGCGGAGTGGAAGAGTTCCAAAACGGGCATATCGTATTTTTGGGCAATCTTACGAACAAACTCAGCGCGATTGTCTCCCTCCCAATCGAAAACGCCTTCTTCCGGTTCGATTCTTCCCCAATTAAGACGTTCTCGGTAAGTCGCAATTCCAATTCGTCTCGCGTTACGGATAAGATCTTCGCGCGCTTGATCGTCTTTGACAAGCCAAGTTGAAGCGGCGTCAATTCCAAAAAAGTTGTCACGAACGCGTAAATCGTCTTTATTTGCGGCTTCGCTGGCAAGCAAAGCGTCGTCGGGACAAAACGCAGGTTGCGACGCGACGCCAAACGTTTGCTCCGTTTGAGGTAGTTCTAACTCAAAAAAACCTTGCGGCAAGGAGGCTTCGACACGCAGAAGTTTACCGTCAAAAACGCCCTCTCCGCGACATAAGAACTCTCCGTCAGTCGTTTTAAACTCATAAGGAATCTTTTCTTCAATACTTGACTCTTCGCTCTGATCAGCCGAGGCCGCGTTGAATAAAATGACGGACGGTTTTTCCGGTTCCACCCAAAATTGCGACACATTAACCGGAGTCCAGCTTGTAACGCTCATAACGACGGCGCTCAAAAACGACAAGAAATTCATTTGACTTCTCCTGTTAATTCTTTACAAAAAACGAAACGACAGTATGCGGAGTCTCGTTGTTCAATGTTTTTATCCTTCAAACGATCAACTACCGTCAGTATACGAGAAGATAAAACAAAACGCAAACGTTTAGCGAATTGTTTTCCTATATCATAAAGAAGAGATGGCATTTGTCTCTGGGCATGCTAAAATAAAGAAACAACAGTTGACAAAGTTGTTATTATTACCATGTATGTAAGTATTTAAATCACATTGTTTGGAGAACAAATCGATGACCAGAACACCGCGTTTATTGTCAGGACTGTTTTTAGTTCTTTCGTTGTCTGTTACGTCGTCTCATCAGGCGTCGGCGCAAAACCCAATAATGCCGGAACGAGGACTCTGCGCGCACCGTGGCGATCAAGCGCTTGGTCCTGAAAACACTGTTCCGGCTTTCGTCGGAGCCGCAAAAGCCGGAGCCCAACAAATTGAGCTGGACGTTCAGAAAACTAAGGACGGCAAACTCGTCATTATGCACGATCAAACGGTCGACCGCACTACTAACGGTAAAGGCGCGGTCAAAGACTTGACGTTTGACGAGATTCGATCTTTTGACGTCGTTTCGGATCGTCCGTTTCCTTATGAGGACATAAAAGTTCCCACCTTTGAGGAGGCGTTGGATTGTTTACCCAGAAACGTTTGGATCAATGTCCATATCAAACCTGGCGAAGAAGGAATTGCCGAAGACTCTTTGAAGATCGTCATGGAAAAAAATAGACTCCATCAGGCTTTCTTTGCCGCAGAAGAAAAAGACATGAACAAACTTCGAGCGATTTGTCCAGAAGTTAAGATTTGCTGCATGGAACGCCAGGATAACCCTGAAATATACGTACAAAATACGATTAAATGGAAATGCGACTTCATTCAGTTCTGGGGTTCTTACACTAAAGAACAAATCGCCGCGTTAAAAGCTGCTAACGTAAAGATTAACTATTTTGGGACCGACGATCCCGACGAAATTCGAAAGCTTATCAACGACGGAATCGACTATCCGCTTGTTAATTACTTTTCCAACGATTGGTTCGCGACTCAAGAATTTGACCAATTTAAACTTAACCAAGTTGAAGACGAATATCTCCAAGTAGCCGACTCGTTCCTTCCTCCGCCTAAAATGGCCTCGAAGGGGCTTTGCGCTCACCGCGGCGATCAAGGCTTGGCTCCTGAAAATACGATTCCCGCGTTTGTCGCCGCTGCAAAAGCCGGCGCGCAACAAGTTGAATTTGACGTTCAACTCACAAAAGACGGAAAACTCGTCATTATGCACGACTTAACTGTCGATCGTACCACGACAGGAAAAGGGAACGTTAAAGATTTGACCTTTGAAGAAATTCGTTCTTTCGACGCCGGAGTAAAATATGATCCGAAATTTGCGGGTCTTCAGGTTCCCACATTCGAGGAAGCGCTTGATTGTTTGCCCAGAAATATTTGGATCAATATTCACATTAAACCAGGAGAAGGAATTGCGGCGGCGGCAACTAAAGTCGTCGTTGAAAAGGGACGACTCGCTCAATCTTTCATAGGTTGTGAAAATAAGAAAGATATCGACGACGCTCGTTCCGTTTGTCCCGACGTTAAAATCGCGTTTCTTAACGGCAAACTAAACAAAGAACTTGTCGAAAAAGTTATTTCATGGAACTGTCAGTTTATTCAATTCACAGGATATGACGCCGAATGCATTTCCATATTGAAAAAAGCAGGAATTACCACAAACTATTTCGGAACGGACGATCCGGAAAAGATTAAATCGCTTTTAAAGGACGGCGTCGACTTCCCGCTTGTTAATTATTTCACTAAAGATTGGCCGGCTGCGGCGGAAATCGAGGGGTTGGAATTAAACGCCCTTGACCCAAACTACACGAAGGAAACCAGAGAGAAGTAATCGCTTCCCTAATCTCATGAATTCAATCCAAGAGGCCGTGTTAAGAATACCTTCACACGGTCTCTATCTTTCGTTAAGGCAGGCGTTATTGATTGAGACAAAGCCGTACGTAGTGATAGAAAACAGGAGCGGCAAAACAAAGCGAATCAATACGATCTAAAACGCCGCTATGTCCTTCCACTAACTCGCCATACTCTCCCACCCCCTGATCTCTCTTGATTGCGCTTATCGTCATATTCCCTGCAAATCCCATAATTGAGATAATAACGCCGGCCAACGCGGCTTGTCGCCAGTTGGCAAAAGGAGTAAAGTAAAGAAACGCTACAGCGACCAAAGCCGTCGTCAACACGCCAAGCGCGACTCCCTCTGAAGTCTTGTTAGAATTGATGTTAGAGGCTATTTTATGCTTCGGAAAAGTCAGCGACCAAAAATACTGCGCGACGTCATTAACCTGAGTGAGAATCACAAAAACAAAGAGGAGCGTTAAATTAACGGGATGGGTTTTCTTATGAGGAGTGGGCGACTTCAGCTGAGCGTCGGTCGCTTTTTCAGTATCGTCTCGCGGGACAGTCGCCAGTTTATCGGAACTATCGACAATTTCCTTATCGCCTTCCTTTATGTCCGTTCCCTCGTTTTCTCGATTTACGTTTTGCATGCCGACGACGTCCTCTATCGGCTTTAACACCTTGTCTTCAATATCAACGGCCTGAATCTCCGGAGCATATAACGAAATCTTTGCGGGATCGTGAAGTTCCATCGTCATAATAGCAGGCGCAAAACTCAAAGAATATACGCAAATCAAAAGCCCAACTTGAAGTTTTGCAATACGTTCAAGAAAGAACTTTGGATCGTCGGAAACGGCGATTGTCGCCGGAAGTATCAAAAAAGCCAGAGACGGAATCAAAACGGAATAGACGAAACTGGATTCAACATGAAAAAACTGAAAAAACCACTCCGAATCAACGCCGACCAACACAAATTGCAAGGGCGTTAAAAGAAAAAAAACGCCGACTAGCGTGCGATGGTCCGCCGGTCGCGTGGGCGTAAGCGTCATATACTCGCGAAGAGCCCAAAAAGAAACAATTCCAAATAAAACGACAGTAGCTATCGTTCCTAAAAGAACCGCGCAAGTAAGAGCGCCAAAAAGAAACCACCACGCATAAACGCGAGAACGACAAGTCGATAATACGCCGGAGTCGATCCCAATAGCCCGTTTCCTGAGATATGCGACAACCACAGTCGCACACACTAAAAGAATCAAGACGCCGCTAATCAAAAGAATACTTCGATAATCCATAACACGACGCCCTCGTCGGCTGCTTGATCGAAAACGCAAAAAAGTCAAAAGGACGAGAACGCGACGATATACGCGCGTCTCGTCCGCTTCTCATTCGGGATCACTGGCGATTCTTACGCCACCAATCCCTAAACGTTCCAGGCGACTTGGGAATTTCTCGACCACGCGTCCAACGACCCAACAACCAAGGATGCAAACTCTTAGGACAGATCGGAGCAAGTTTTGCGCCAAGACGAACACCGAACATCATCAGTTTATATCGACATTTTGTCATCATGAAAATGGAAAAGGTCTTCCACATCAAAGCGTCGACTTTTGAGTAGGCAGGCGAAGCTGAGCGCTTCTCCATGGACTTCGCTCGCAGTCTTACCAGCTGGTGCGCCAAATCTACTTTAACAGGGCATATTTGGGAACAAGCCCCGCATAACGACGATGCAAACGGCAATTTGCCGGCTTTTTCCAATCCAAGCAGTTGAGGAGTCAACACCGCCCCAAGGGGGCCGGGATAAACCCAACCGTAAGCCCATCCGCCAACTTGTCGGTAAACCGGGCAATTCGTCATACAGACGCCGCAACGAATACATCGCAACACACCGCGAGTATCAGGAGACGCTAAAGCGTTAGTACGTCCGTTGTTCACAATGACAACGTGCATCTCGCGTCCTTCGGTCGGCCCGTTAAAAATATGGGTGTAGGACGTTAACTTCTGACCGGTCCCCATCCGAGGAAGCATGTTTAAAAAGAGAGGCAAATACTTTGCCTTGGGAATGATCTTTTCAATTCCAATAAGCGCGACATGGACTTTTGGCGCGCTTGTCGATAAACCAATGTTCCCCTCGTTTTCAACAAGACACAGAGAACCGGTGTCTGCAATTCCAAAGTTTGCGCCGGACATGCCCATATCAGCGTTAACAAACTCTTTGCGAAGACGATCATGAGCAATCATCGTCAATTTTTCATGCTCAGCCGTATATGGAACGCCCAATTTCTCTTCAAATTTTCTTCCTATCTCCTCAGCGCTTAAGTGAGTCGCCGGGGTGACAATATGCGTGGGACGCTGACCGAGTAGCTGAACTATGTATTCCCCCAGATCGGTTTCAAGGGCGCGAATCCCGACAGATTCAAAGGCTTTATTAAGAGCAATCTCCTCAGAAACCATCGATTTTGCTTTAACGACAGTTTTGACGCCATGGTCTTTGGCTATTTTAAGAACTATTGAATTTGCTTCTTCGGCGTCTCTCGCCCAGTGAACAATCACGCCTTTTTTCGTAAGGTTTGCCTCGAATTCAACAAGCGTTTCGTCTAAACGAGCCAAGGCGTAGTCTTTAATCTGCTTGGCAGCCTCACGCCATTCAGGCCAACGTTCGATTCCCCAGCACAAACTCAAACTAGATTGAGAACTCTGTTCAGCCGTCAAAGCTAACGAAGGCGACGCGTTTTTATCCGGCTCCGCTAACTCAATCGTTTTATCCTTCCAAAATTCAGCTCCTTGGAGAGCCGTCTCAATCGTCGCCATATGAATAGCCCTATATAAAATGCCGTCGTCTCGAAACGTCGCCAATTCTGACTTTTCCACGTCAAAATTTTGCGCCCAAACGTGCGTTTCGCCCCATTATTCTCTTACTTTCTCAATCCTTTGTCAATCGGCTATCGCCCTTTTTTCCCATTTTACCCTACGAAAAAAGACCTTTTTAAAACATCCGGCCCCGCTTCATAAAAACGATTCTCATAATCCAAATAGTTTTCCATTTTACATTTAATAACATAACGTCAGACACACAACGCATATCTCGTCGTCATCGACAAGAGAAACGTCAATTTCCCAGTTCTTAATCCAAAGCGACGTCGCATGCGATGAACCGTCGGCGAACAAGGCAAGACAACGGAAGCCGAAGAACAATCCCCAATCTTTCAACAAAAGAAAAATCGTCAGGAACAAATAAAAAAGCTCTCCCAACACACAGATGGAAGAGCTCTCATCGAATTTTTTACTTCGCCTCAAAAGCAAAGCGGAGGACAAGGGATTCGAACCCTCAACCGGTTGCCCGGCATCTGATTTCGAGTCAGACTGCTAACCGTTCGCGTATCCTCCAAAGGAATTGTCGTGAGTATACGACGCTTTCCTTTTTTAACAAGGGGGGATTATTCCTTTTTCCCTTTTCTTTTTCCGCCAGAAAATAAGTCAAAACGGTCGACGTCTCTCTGAAAACGGGTAAAATTTGATGCGTTTTCGTATCCTTACCCACCCCTTTAGTCGTTCCTAAATTATAACTGCATCGCCCTCATACTCATGACGCAACACGCCCCCGACGCCGCTGGTTCCGCCAACTATTCGAATGTCGCCTCAGACAATTCAGCATGGGCTAATCCTGACGCAAAACCCAGATTTCATATCCTCTATGAAGTCGGTCCCACGATTATCGTCAACAAACAGCCGGGAGTTCTCACCCAAGCGCCAATAGGGATTGATTCCATCGAAACTCGGATTAAAGACTATATGAATAGACGCGAAAATCGTTCCGGAAAGAGGTATCTCGGCCTTCCCCATCGACTTGATCGTCCGGCGTCTGGCGTTCTTGTTTTTGCAAAGCATGCTCGCGCTGCAAGAAAACTGTCTGATCAATTTGAAGAACGAAGCGTTTCCAAAAAATACTGGGCTTTAGTTAGTGGAATTGTTCCGGAAGACGAGGGAACCTGGTACGACTATATGCGGAAAATACCGGGACGCGCAGAAGCTGAATTAATACCGCCTATTCATCCTGACGCTCGCGAAGCCGTTTTGCACTTTCGCACGCTGGGACGCTTGGAAAACGCCACATGGTTAGAAATACAACTTGAAACCGGTAGAACGCATCAAATCAGGCTTCAATGCTCTTCTCGCGGATTTCCTTTACTTGGCGACGAACTCTACGGTTCGTCAGTTCCCTTTGGAAAACAGTATGAGGACGGCCGCGAACGCGCTATTGCCCTCCATGCTCGCGAACTGACCTTTGTAGATTTTTCGACCAAACAAAAAACGACGGTTTGCGCGCCTCTATACGCGCCATGGAGTCAGTGGATACGCCCGCAAGAAGAAACTTTTATCGAAGAACTCTTTCTTGAAGCAGAGCCTTTTACTACCGACGTATACGGACTTGAAAAAAAACAGTCGTCAACACCCGGCGCCGAAATCGCTTCTGACTGAACCCCAAACGCCCGTCATCGTAGATAAGAATTTAGAAGAGGAGGTTTACGCGGTTAATAGTCAACCCCGGACGGCGACGAATAGCTATACGAACCCAAACGAACGCTCGACGCCGTTCGAGAATGGCGCCGTCGATTCCTGGAACTTGCAGTTCGAGAGCCGGTATCATAATAGCCGTCCTCTTGCGTTCGATAAGCAGTAGCGTTACGGCTAGACAAATAACTGTCAGGGGAGGACGCGGAAAAGCCAGTTCCAATTCCCCTTGAGTATGACGTAGATCCGGAATAATCTCTGCTTCTTGACGAACCGTCGGAATAATTGCCCGCGTCCCCGCCCGGATAAGCGTTAGAAGCCCCCGTCGCAACGCCAACGCTCTGATCGTAGCCTGCGTAAAAACCTTCGTCAGCGCCTGACGCGTTGCCATCTAAACTACTCGAGGCCGTTACAAAGGAATCAAACGCGTTCTCTCCTTGCGTCGAATCTGTTGGATAATAGTAGTCCGAAGGGGAAGAATCCGACATACGGGTTCCTGAGTTTGCGTAGGCGCCGTTTCTATATATCGAAGAATCGGAAGAATTCGACACGTTTATCGCCGCGCTTCCGATATTCACGTTCTCGGACCTGGTCCCTTCGGTAGCAACCGATCTGACTAATTGGGGAATACTTTTCATATTCGAAAGAAAAGAAGAAAGCCTCGTGTTCGACCGAACGTCGTCCTTAGCAGTCTCCGTCTCGGCTTCTTCAACAATCTCCGCCGCGTCTTGCGAAAGAACTCTGGATTTCAGATAATTTTTCAAACTGTCGACTTGCGCCTCAAGAGAGTCTGATTGCTCCTTTTCCTCCTTGTTATGAACGGCAATTTCCCTAAATTTGTCCTTTAATTTAGATTCAGGAAAATACTCCTGAACTTGCCCAATGATCGATACAAAAAACGGACCGCTTTTAGAGTTATTGACAAAATCTCGCGTTCTATCGCTAATAATCACGGCAAAGAACGTAATCAACATACATAAAAGAGCGCCTTTGAGAGCGCCAAAAAGCGCGCCCGCTTGACGGTCGAATTCTCTAAGCCCGGCCAAAGAAACCATTTTCTTAAGAAAGCGAAAGGCAATGCCTATTGCGATTGCGCAAACAGCGAAGGTAACTATCGGCGCCGCAATAGTATTGCCCGTCTCGGACGACGGCAACATCTTCGCGACGACGGTATAGTACCGAGCGGAAATAATCCAACTAAGCCCCCATGAGACAATCGTCGCAATTTGGGCGATAACGCCCCTCATTCCGCCCCAAAAAACGGACAAAACGAGAATCGCCAAGACGACGATATCAAAGGGATTCATGTTTTCCATTGGTCTTTTTCATTCCAGGATTGTTAAAATAAACACAACCATCCTTATTCTTTTAATCGGCCCAATACATATAATTATTACAAACAAATTTTAAAAATAATTAACGTTTAGACTGGATATCGAAAAACGTTCCTATTGTCTCGCTTTATCAAAATGTGTATATTCACGGCAGGCGATGGCTCTACCTACATTTTTGACGGAACTCTTGCTTCAAACGTTCCTAATGTTGGTATTCATTTCATAAATTTGTTAATTCAAAGGGACTCTTTAATGCCCGGTTATCAGACGCATATCACTTGGAGTTCTGCCGCAGGCGTCGGACTGGGCTGCGTGGCCAAGCTTTTTTACAACGTTTCCGTTCCTCAAGCGGTGTTTGGCGGGGTATTATGCGCGCTCGGGGGCGTTCTTCCCGACATTGACAGCGACACGAGCAAGGCGTATCGTCGATGCATCACGACAATCTCAGGAACGTGCGTTCTTCTGTTGGCAAGCCGTCTCCGGGATTTCAACCTTGAGCCGGAAGGCGTCGTCACGACCTGCGCGGCAGTCTACTTTTTCATCGTATACGTAATAGGCGGCGTTGTCAAGAAGATGACCGTCCACCGAGGGATGTTTCACAGCATTCCGTTTGCCGTCATAGCAGGCGAACTTATCTTTATTCTCTCTTCAGGCACGACCCAACTGCGTCTTTTCAAAGCGGCTTCTATCGTTATTGGGGTCCTTATCCACTTAACTCTTGACGAGATTAACAGCGTCAGCGTCTTGGACGGGGGCGGTTCAAGTAGTCGATATCGAAATTCGAACGACGCCTATAATTCATACGACTACAACTCTTCCAAAGGATACGGAAGGTCGTACGGCAACCGAAGGACGTCCTATCGAAGAAAAAAACGCTTCCAAATTGTCCGAATCAAAAACTCCTTTGGAACGGCGCTAAAACTGATCGACTATAAACACATGAGCACGACGATCATTTTCTACGTCGTGGCCGCGTTTTTAGGTCATTGCGCGATGGGCGTTCAGGATTTTCTCGCCGACATGGGCGACGTTGATCAGGCGGAAGTTCACGGTCGATTAGCAGTTGAAAGAATAAAACGCATCTATCCCAAACAATTCGACCTTTCAGTCGTCCAATGGGTCGCGGAGAATCGTCTCGTTCTCTCTCCCGGCCAGGAAGACAACGAAAAATGGCGCGAACTTGAAGAACTTTTAGCCATCGGCGACGAAAAAAAAGACGCCGGTTCTATTAAAAAGGGTTCTCAACGTTCGAAAGCGCAGGACGACGCTACGGAAGAAAAGGTATCGCTACTGGACGTCATAAATTGGGACAGCATGAATAACCAGGAAAAAGAACCCTCTTCCCCCTAACCTTATGAGGATAAAACAAGAATCGTACAACGATGCTTTTTTGTTAATTCCTTAGATTCATATCATCAATTCACTTGACATTCAAAAAGGAGAAGACGTCTTGTCGCCATTTTCCGATCGTTTAGCCTCGCAAATTCGTCAGAAAAAAACGCCTGTCCTCGTTGGTCTTGATCCACGCTGGGCGCAGATTCCAGAAAGACTTAAACAAAATAAATCCGAAACTAATCTGCAAGACGTCGCCGAAGTCTACGAAACGTTCTGTAAGGGAATCGTCGACGTTGTTTCCCCGCTCGTCCCCGCCGTCAAACCTCAAGCGGCGTTTTTTGAACAGTACGGGCCTCAGGGGATGCAGTGTCTTGCCAACGTTATTCAGTACGCTTCTTCCAAAGGACTGCTCGTAATTCTCGACGGCAAACGCAACGATATTGGCACGACGGCGTCCGCCTACGCCAACGGCTTAATAGGTCCTTCCGGAACAAGTCCTTGGGGAGCGGACGCACTGACTGTTAGCCCCTACCTCGGCGACGACAGTTTGATTCCTTTTGTCGACGTCGCTAATAATCGCGGAGGCGGACTGTTTATTCTCGTTAAGACTTCCAATAAAGGCGGGACGCAATTCCAAGATCTCGTTATCGACGGCAAACCTCTCTATCGTCACGTTGGCGACTACGTTTCCCAACTTGCGGCGGAAAGCGTCGAAAAAACGAATATTCAATGCGGTTATGGAAACATTGGCGCAGTTGTAGGCGCGACCTGGCCCAGCCAACTGTCAGAACTCCGAGAGGCAAATCCTAACGTTTGGTTTCTCGTTCCCGGATACGGCAGTCAAGGGGGAGGCGCCAAGGACGTCGCCGGAGCTTTTGATCAAAATGGACTTGGAGCTATTATCAATAATTCACGAGGAATCATTTTTGCCCATCGCTCGGACGCTTACAAAGAAAAATTTGGGGAAGCCAAATGGGAAAAGGCGGTCGAGGCGGCAACTCGCGACATGATCGAGGCGCTGGCCGCTGAAACAACTGTCGGGAACCTCTAAATAGCAATCAATTCCTCCGAATCCTTTACAGTCATAAAGCCAAGTCGAGTATTTTCGACTTGGCTTTTGTCGTCTTCAGAATCTCGGTCTTTTAAACGGTCGATTAGAAATATCTTCGATTCGTCTCAATCTTAGAATAGGTTACTCGACAAATAATGATTTCAGCCCCTTCAACGTTTCGTCAAACGTCGAACTTTCAAAAATCTGTTGTCGTAAAAAATCGTCGATTTTAGGCTTCATCGCTATGGCGCGATCGATATCCGGGGAACTTCCGCGTCGGTAGGCTCCGACGGAAATCAAATCTTCCGCGTCGGCGTAAACGCCTAAAATTTTCCGCACTTCATTGGCCAGTTCCCAATGTTCCCTTGAACACACGTCCGGAGCTAATCGGCTAACGCTTTCAAGAACGTCTATTGCGGGATAATAGCCTCGTGCGCTCAATTTTCTCGAGAGCCAAATATGCCCGTCCAAGAGACCTCGAACAGCGTCGCATATAGGATCATGTTTATCGTCTCCCTCGACAAGGACGGTAAAAAACGCGGTAACGCTCCCGACGTCGCTTCGTCCGGCTCTTTCAACAAGACGAGGAAGTAAAGCAAAAACGCTGGGAGTGTACCCGCGCGACGTAGGGGGTTCTCCGGCAGCCAAGCCAATTTCACGCTGCGCCATAGCAAATCTGGTTAGAGAATCCATCAGGAAAAGAACGTTCTTTCCCTGATCTCTGAAATACTCTGCGATGGATATGGCGGCGTACGCGGCGCGAACGCGCATCAGCGGAGGTTCGCTGGAAGTAGAAACAACGACGACGCTTTTCTTTCGTCCTTCAGTTCCCAACTCCCTTTCAATAAAATCATTAACTTCGCGTCCTCGTTCCCCTATTAGTCCAACGACAACGACGTCGGCGTCTGTGTATCGCGTCATCATGCCAAGCGTAACGCTTTTTCCGACTCCCGAGCCCGCAAAAACGCCAATACGCTGTCCCTGTCCACAGGTCAGTAGAGCGTCGATCGCGCGCACCCCGGTCGAAAGAGGCGTTTCTATTCGTGGTCTTGCGCAGGGTTCCGGGGGTTTCCGATCATATCGAACGCGCGAGGTAAGAACCGGAGCGGGACCGGAATCAATAGTGCGTCCAAACGCGTCGACAACCCGTCCTAAAAGCTCGTTCCCAGTAGCAAGCCATGGAGTCGTCTTGGATAGTTCAATTTTGGCGCCGCGACGAACGCCCGTTAGTTCGGAATAAGAATACAACAAGGTAAGATTGTCGCGAAAACCTATGACTTCAGCCAACAATTCTTCTGAATCGTCGCGTCGTTCCACTTTCGCGATTGCGCCAATAGGCGCCGGGAATCCCACCGCCGAAATAGTCGTTCCCTCTGTGCGAACAACGCTCCCAACAATTCGAGCAGGCGCGATACTTTGTATTTGCTCAACGATGTTGCTCAGGAAAACCGACGAGTCCAACGTAATTATTCCCTTCTCTACAACCGTCTTGAAAATTCTACTCCGATAATTCGGCGACGATACGTTCGAGTCTGGATTCCAAGCGTTCGTCGACAACGCCAAGAGTCGTTTCTATCAAGCATCCGCCTCGAGTAATCTTTGGATCAGCAACGACTTCAGACTTTGCCAAATTGCCAGTCTCTTCCAAAACAATTCGAATTTGATCTTTAAGAGCGTTCACGTCGTTTGGATTCATTCTAATTTTCAAGGTAGCGCAATTCATCGCCAACTCGAGCGCTTCTCGCAACAACTCGAGGGGAGCTTCCCTCATAATCGCAGGTTCGCGTAGAATTGTTTGATAAGCGATCGCGGCGGCAATCTGCATAATGTTCTCTTCCCAGTTTTTAAGAAGAGACTGACGAGCGCTTCTCATTTCATGCGTCAATTTTCGCAACGGTTCTAACGCCGCTTCGCTCGTCTCCTGAACTCTGCTCGCAACAGCTTGCGCAACGCGCGTTTCCAATTGCTCGCGCGCCTTTTTTTCACCCTGTTTATAACCGTCTTCTTTTCCGGCTGCGAGTCCTTCGTTATAGCCGTCGATTCGCGCTTTTTCAAACGTATCGTTTTCCAAGGCGTTTCGTCGCTGTTCCAACTCTTCTAAATCAGATTCGAGAGTCTTCCTCGCCCTTTCCAACTCCGCCGCGCGTTTTTCAAGGGAAGCCAGTTCTCTTCGTAATTCAGATTCGGCTTCTGTTTTTAACGAATCCACCTCTTTACGAGCGTCGTCTATAACACGACGAGCTTCAATTCGAATTCCTTGTAAGAACGCGTCTGAATTATGACGAGGGTCGTCTGCTGTCGAATTGATTCTC
The DNA here is from genome assembly GCA_017550965.1 of Thermoguttaceae bacterium. GTDB lineage: Bacteria > Planctomycetota > Planctomycetia > Pirellulales > Thermoguttaceae > RUG369. The sequence goes on along the minus strand of JAFZNK010000333.1, from coordinate 91,400 downwards.
CCCTCCCACGAATAATCACAAGCAGTCCTCTCGTTAACCGATTCTGGAACTTGTCCAATTCCAGAATTATTTAAGATGTGTCTATCTTCGGTACTCATTTTTCTAACATATGCTCGAAAAATACGCTTTCCAACCGTTTCATAGCGGAACTTGGCGTTAAGAAGGACGAGGAATTTTTAATGGCGGCCAGACTTCTATCGTCAAACGTTTTTGAGGAACCTTTTGCAAATAACTCCATTATCTGTCGACTGCGTTTTGACGAAACTAAACCGAGGACGCTTGCGACAATTGTTGGTCGCTCGCCTCGCAACGCATGAGCTAAACCGCCTGGCTCAAAAACGTCAAGTGAAGAAACAGGAACTTGCTCAGCGTCGTTCCCTTCTACGGCGGACTTGCTATTATGACGACTAGCGTTTTGTAGTCGCTCGCCCAAAGACCGTTTCGCTTCCCCGAGTAAAACAGAAGCAAGTTCATGATCGTCTACGCCAAAAGTCGTCAAAAATTCATTAACAATCGGCTCAACTTCATCCAGAGATATTTGCTCTACTTTAACGCGTTTTGCTTCGTCGACAATTATTTCTACGATCTTTGGATCGAATAACGCCAATAACTTTTCGACGACGTCGGAATCAAGAATAGAAAGAAGAAGCGCGGCCTTTCTCGCGCCGTCGCGTAAAGAGTTCTCTTCTTTTCTACCAAAGTTATTCATTAATACTCGCTTCCACTTTTCTAAAAAAAGCAAAGGATACTACAAACTGGAACCTTTCACCCAGCCCTGCAAAGAAGCGGCGGCACGTTCAGGGTAGCGAGAAATTAATTCTAAAGCCTTGCGTCGTTTGTCTGAAAACTCTTCTAGTTCGTTTTTATGATCAACGCTATTGTCGAGCGTTCCACTCTTGTTTTCTCTTTTAGACTCAAAAGCTAACCGCTCTAATTCCTCATCCAACTCGTCGTCATATGATTCGTTATCCAGTTCAGATAAGAAGGAATTATGGTCGCGCGTTTTATAAGGAACAGACTTACGAGGTTTTCTTCCTCTATTTTCAACCTTAGCATATTTCTTTGGTTTGACTCTGCCTCCGCCGTCTATTATTTGACGTCTTCTAAAGAGCGCAATTCGCGCTATCCCGACCAAAAAGGCAAATCCGACAATACAAGCGGCGCTTATCGTAAGAACTTGTTTTTGTTCTTGCCAATCAACGTCTAAAATCATATCTGCAAAAGACTTCAACTGAGCGACATACTCGTTCTCAACGTACTGGAAACCATTTTCGCTATCCGTAACGGAGGTGGAGAGATCGGCGACTTTTCCCGAAGTGCTCGCAATAACGCCATATCGGTTATTATCGACGTTTGTTTTTATAGAGTCCTTGTTCTCTACGCTGTCTTCCCTGTCCTCCGTCGCGGCAGACCAGCTCTGATCTGCTGAATCGTCTTCAATCTCAGAGCCATTTTCCTCAAAAGAATAAATGGAATCGGGTAAAGAAAACGATCCAAATTTTGCGCTTGTTCGAACTTCTTGCGAACTAAGCTCTGAATTATCCTCCGGCAAACCAGCGTCGGAATAAACGTCGATAATAAAAGAGTTTGCAAGAATCTCGTCTGTCCAGCCTAATCTCTCGCTTGTCGGTCGAAAGATAGAAATCGCGTCCCTCTTTGTTTCCTCTAACATCTGCCTTTCCAGCATTTCTCGAACGCTTTCAGAACTGTCGGCAAACGTTTCCTGCCCCAAATATCGGGAAACAGCTCGAGAAACGTAGGTTCGGGGAAGCCATATGTGAACAAGAATTGACCGTAATTCGAACGAATCGTTATGACTCGTCGAATCTCCTTCAACTGGTTTTTCTTCCAAAAAATAAGTCTGACGAATTCTTCCGCTCACTACAGGATTTGAGGGGATAATACCAACTTCGCCAGAAGAACAATAAACGCTTTCATTGTCGAGAGGGACGATATGAGGAATTGTTTCAGAGGAATTGACAGAAACCTCGATTAATCTCGGAGTCGCCATAAACAAGGAGGGAGTTTTCTCTGTTTGAGCGCTATAGTCGCAACTATCGTTCAACGCCAAAGACAAACAACTCTGTGAAGTAGTTACGTTAACGCAGTTTAATAAATCGCATAACGAACCAAAACTAAAGGGCTCCTTCGTATCGTCTTTCCCCAGACCTTCGCCAATCGCCCAAATCGAAGATTGTTTCTTTCGCGCATTTTGGGAACGAGAAGCGTTGGGATTCCCTAATTGAGCAAAACCGCAGGGAAAAACGTGCGAATTAGAAAAAGAGGCGTCGTCATGAGAATTTCGAATTCGTTCTTCCTTGTCGACGTTGTCGCAGGGAACGGGAAGCGCCGGATCACGCTCTTTGACTAAAAAGTGCGAGTTGCCCGTAGTCCCCGCTTCTGTCGCGGAACCAACATTGTTCAGCTCCGCTTTTTCAGTAGTTCTAACAAGATCGACGTCTACTGTCACTCGAATGTTTTCGACGTCTGAAAAAGCCTCTAAATATTTATTACGCCAATATTTTTCCGTCCATTCACGTTCAGAAACAAGAGCTAGGTCGTCACAACGCTCTTTTACGTTGTCGCACCCCAGGTAAGATTTTCCCTCTTTCAGATCAAGAATCGCTACGTTTTTACTGTCTTCTATTCCCAACAAGCGTTGAGTCGTTATCGTTATGGCGGTTAAAGCGTTGGAATCAAGTTCAAAATCATCCTTTGCCGCAACGCCGACGGAAGCGGTTACGATATTCTTTGAGGAGAGACCTACGACCTCTTTGCGAGCGCGTACTCCAACAGTCGCGTACTCGACGCCCCGCATTTGTTCTATCATCCGTTCCAACTGAAGCGCGCATGCGTCCAATTCGCGCATTTTGGTCTTAGAGTCCGACTCAAAGGGACTCATTTGACGCAACGCTTCGCCCCTCATTTCACTCGGAGCTTTTGGATATGCGCCTGCGTTAGAAAGAACGGATTGATATGCGTTTTTAGAACAGGACGGCACAGAAAGCCTGCCAGATTCCCACGTATAATCGCTAAGTCCCGCAGTCGCTAAAGCGGCGCAGGCCTTTTTCTGATCCTCCCGACCATAGACCCATCCGTCGAAAACATAAACATTCAGACCGTCAGAAGGCTTAAGTTGACTACGACAAAACATAAAAACGCCAAGCGTCGCAATGATGAGAAACGCTAAGCACGCCAATAAGGTCACATTCCTCATTTTTTTGTCGTTGGTTTTCATTTGTATTCCCATGAATAAAGACGTTATGCCGAATTAAGTCGAACCAAGCTCTTTTCCAACAATTCGACGCGCTATCGTAACGAATAATCGACTGCGTATCAAGACGTTTTATACGTGTCGAATGTTCTAAACAACAAAATCGTCAATATACATAAAATGAACAAAACAAGCCAAATGGTTAATTTCATGATTTAACCAATGTGGCAATAGGAGCGTTTTAACGATAGTAACGAAATATCAAAATGAGCAAGAAAAGCAAATAAAAAAAGTCATAAGGAATAGAAGGATAAGGCCCTCGTTTAAAAACCAAAAAAACTTTAATTCTTTTTTTGAAATCGCTATTTTTTAAAAAATCGTGATATAATCTCAAAAGTTTTGCGGAAGAAGCGTATTACTCGAGTACCGCAGACGTAATTGTCGTTAACATGAGTTTTCCGTTCCTATTGGGAAATCAGTCGTTGGTTGGACGACGCGAATATCGTTAATGCGAGAACGCTTACAAGAGTATTCTCTTGGGCCTAACGACTAATGATATGGTTATAGGTCGGCGCATTTTTGCGTTGTTGTTTTTAGACGATTACCTCGCAGGTCATTCCGTATCGGTTAAACCGAAACTTGTCAAAAACAAAACGTTGAACGCTAGAAATCATTTTTGGTTTTTCGGCATTCTAACACGAGATTAACATTATTGAGAAGGATTTAATATGCCTACTTCTGACTCTCGTCATTCTTCTGCCGAACTCAACGACTTGGTGATGTTTTCTGAGACGATCAATTTGTCAGACGAACAGAGACTCCAATTGGAAACAATTGTTCGTCGTTTGGATAGCGCCCTTCAAAACCGTTTTCTGTCTTTGCGTTTTTTCAAAAAGAGCTTCGAAGAGTTGAATCATTTGATTAAAAGATTACTTTTTGATCTCGAAGCGACGAAACTTGAACGCGATCGCTACATGTACGCCTTAGAAAGATCCAATAAATCGGATCATTCGAATTAAACGCTTCTCGAAACATTCTGTTTTGGCGTATCTACCGTTTTTGGTAATATCTCTGCACTCTTGGAATGTAGCGTGCCTTATTTTAAGAAAACGAAAAAAAGGAGTTGACTCGAGGCGACGCTTTGATATAATACTCATGTTCTTTGAGCGTAAGCGGCTCGATTTATTCGGGGGATTAGCTCAGTTGGGAGAGCGCATGGCTGGCAGCCATGAGGTCATCGGTTCGAACCCGTTATCCTCCATTTACCGCTTAGAGTTGTCGAACGTTTAACGGCTCCTTCGGGGGATTAGCTCAGTTGGGAGAGCGCATGGCTGGCAGCCATGAGGTCATCGGTTCGAACCCGTTATCCTCCATTTTTTTAGCTCGGTTGTCCGAGCTTTTTTCTTTTCTTGTTCCCTTCTCGCCGTTCTGCTCTCAACGATCTGGTTTTGCGACAATCCCAGGAGAATTTTTCAGAAACGCAACTGACGCCTTGCTTCAAAGGCGGTTATTGCAACGCTAACAGAAAGGTTTAACGATCTAATTTGAGATCGGATCGGAATCCGTAAAGCTCGTTCATCGTCGGCAATAAAAGACGTCGGCAAACCTCTTGATTCTGCGCCAAAAACAAAAGCGTCGCCCAACTGATATTGGATATCGTCATAGCTTCGTTTTGCGCTTTTAGAAAAGTAAAACAAACGAAGTTCTGATTCGTCGACATGGTTCGTTTCGGTCAACCTTTTTTTTAACGTCGTCCAATTAGGAACAATTTCCCAATCAAGATAGGTCCAATAATCGAGACCGGCGCGCTTGAGTTTACGATCGTCAATTTGGAATCCTAATGGTTCGATTAACCATAGTTTAGCTCCCAATCCAACGCATGTTCTTCCCACTGCTCCCGTGTTTGCGGCAATCTCGGGTTCGTACAACACGATGTTCAAAGGAGGACGATTTGCAGTAACAATTTCGTCAGAATCATATCTATTCTCAAAAGAAGAAAACGTGGAGTCGTCGTTCATATGAAAAGCCTTGGCTTAATCGACCTTTTAAATATCGTCTAATATAGACGTCAACAGACATAAAGAAAGCCGCTCGAATCTGGAACGGCTCTCTATTATTCCCCTCTTTGCTCAATTGTTGAGAAACAAACTCTCATCGGCGACGCTTCTTATCCTTCTTCTTGAAACGTCCGCGGTCTTCGTATTCGGCCTTAGCCAACTTTTGTTGTTCCTTCGCTCGTTCAACGACCTCGTTCCACCATTCGCGCAAAGAACTCTTTTTTTGCGTATTCTGATTCGAAGTAATACGTCGACCCTTTTTATCGCGTTTCAATTCATAAACTTCATAAGAACGTCCCGTCGCCGCAAACGACCGACGTTTATCCTTTTTTGACTCAAACCCCGCAACGGTCGCTGTTTGAGAAACAGGTTCGCCTAAAGAAGCGACAGGAACAAGCTCGGTCTGCTTTTTGGGGAGAAGCTTTCTCTCCAAAAGTCCCCAGAGGCTTGAGACGATGAAATAAACGCAAAGACCGCTGGGAACCTTAAAGAACATGAATCCCATGAAGATCATCATGAAATTCATCATTTTTCGCATAGATCGCTGTTGACGCGCCTGTTCGTCGTCGCCTACTACCGGGGGAACAAGAAGTTTCTGTTGAATTAGGAAGAGCGCGATAGTCACGACGGGTAGTATGTTGAAATACGGCCCAAGACAGAACATCGACAAAAAACCTCTTCCGCTCATGTTAAAGCCGGGCCATCCAATACTATTCCAGAATGAACTCCAGTCAACGGCCATATCCGGAGCGGCCAAATTGGAACACCATCTAACGCTTTTGGCAAATAAAGGAGCTCCATACAAGTTAACGTCTATCGAAAGAGCGCGATACAGCCCGATAAAAATAGGCATCTGAATGAAAATAGGCAGACAGCCGCTCAAGGGATTAACGCCGTACTTTTTGAAGAGCGCTTGCTGCGCAGTCATCATCTCTTGCGGATTATCCTTATATTTCTCCTTCAATTTTGCTATTTCAGGCTGGAGTTGTTGCATACGCATCGAACTCATCACTTGTTTTCTGCTTAATGGGAACAGGCACAAGCGAACCAGAACGGTCAACATCATAATGGCAATTCCATAATTGAAGACCATATAATCGTGGAAGAAATGCAGTATCCACAAGAGCGGTATCGACACGAACCAAAACCAACCGTAGACAATCGTTTTACTAAGCCCGTAATCGGCCATAACGTCGCGCTGTTTAGGACCGACAAAGACGGTAAATTCCTGGCTGTATGAGTCTCCCTCCTGGCCGTAAGGGGCCAATTTCTGGTCTGAACTTTTCAAACGATATGACACGTCGGTGAAATTCATATGTTCGACCAGACGCGAACCCACGCGAATAGGAGCGTAGGCATAACGCTCGTCGGCAATAGTCGAACTTGGAATCGCTGTACACTGAAAGTATTGACCGTCGACTCCGAGAAAATCCAATTTAATCTCGTCGCTCTGTTGAGAACTCTTTCCCTGCGCAATATTCCAACAGGAAATGACGTTAAAAGTTTTCCGGTCGTTAATGGAAACCACTAAATCGCGCAAACCGTATGAACCCATTTTAGGCCCAGTTTTACGACCCGCAGAAAACCATGCTCCCTCGAGCGGCAAACCTGTCGGTCCGTCTGTCAAACAAGACACGACTCGTCCCACATTGGGATCGATATTCCGAACTTGAAACGACAACTTTAAATGATAGGCGCGTCCGTTTCCTAACGAACCTTCCAGGGATTCAATATCCCCGGATTTCTTTCCAGCTTTTTTATCGTTTTCTGTCGTCTGGACAAGCTCGTATTTTTTCGTAACTTCAAGACGACGTTCTAACAATATCTTTCTGAAAACTGCGACGCTGTCAGAAGACTCGTCGGCAACGTATTCCCAAAAACCGTTGCGTAGGTTTACGCCCGCCAATTCCGCGTCAAGAAGAGGCGATCTTGCGGCGTCCGCGTTAAGTTCACGACGATTCGAAGATTCACCAGGCGCCCAGCTGGCGATTTTTTCCCCGTCGATGCTGCCAAGGGTCGTTAAGAACGAAGCGGGCTCGCTGTTGACTTTTCGAACATGAGGAGCCTTTTTGTCATAATTACGAAGATAATTGTTCTCATTTTCACCAAAATCAACATATCCCCCCTGCAACCCGACAATGTCGAGATAGTCCTCGTAATCGCGAACTAAACCGCTGGGACGCAACACTGACAACGGAGCTCGCGTCAATTGGACTTCAACCTGCGTGGGTTCGCCCAGTCCTTCGACAAAACCTCTCGGATTCTGATCGGCCAAAGCGTCTTCCCTAACACCGTCCTTTTCAGCCGCATCCGTCGCGACTAACACAGAATCGTCGTTTGAATCGGCAACAGCTTCGACGTCAATCTCTGTGGCAACGTCAGCAGAATTATGACCTTCCTCAATAGCTTGCGTTTCAGTAGAGCCAATGTCTTCAAAAGGCTTGGAAGCCTTATTCATATACGTCTTTGCCGCAGTTAGGGCGGTTGCCAGATACGAAGTCTCTGCCTGAAGAACCTCGGCTTTATACACGCCCAACCTCACCTTGTCGCCGGGCTTTGTCTTAAGCAACGCTTCTCGCAAATCAATCATTTCTTTAATTTGCGTTGTCGTTCCCTTGGAATCAGTAAAGGAGACAATTCGGTCGCCAGATTTAATTCCTGCAAGATCAATTGGAGTCCCAGCCCCCACCGCCTGAGCGCAAACGCCAAGTAAGCCTAAGCGAGATTCGTCGTTTGCCAATGTTTCGTCGACAATAATCTGGCCCAAATAGCCGGATGAATCGCTGTTGTCGATATAGGCGGATTCGTTCAGCTCCACTCGCGTTATCGAAGCGCCGCGATTGGACAACGTAACTAACATGCGATAAGAACTCTCAGGATCAAGAGATCCTAACGTTACAAAACTCGGCTTGATAAGAGTCTGCGAACTCTCTGCCGCCTCAAGAAAATCTTTCGGAAGCGTTTTCAACACGTCTTCTGTTAACTCGGGCGCAGGCCCTACGTCGACGATGGAATCTCCCTTGTCTGCAACAATCGGTTCATTATCGTCTGAACGAAAAACTCTAAAAGTCCAGATGACAAGAAATGTCATCATCAGAATAAAGAAGAAATTCGATTTCGGGGGCTCTTGTTGTTCGGCGCCTTTCCGCATTGAATTTGGGATTTTAGGTGGATCTATACGCTGAGGAAGTCTTGGTACGCTCATAAAACTAAATGAACGCGTAGAAACGGCATTCAACGAAAAAAGCCTGTTCTAACGCTTTAGAAAGAAAGGAAACGCTCTTTTCTTAACGTTTGAAGACAGCGATTTCTCTTTTGCATAAAGTAAAGACGCGCCGTCCTAAAACGTTCTTTTGACACAATTAATATAAACTATTATATTTCAACGACTTCAAAAACAATCAAAAGAACTGCAAACAAAGAAAGAACGCCGAAATCAACGTCCGTCTTTGATTCGTTCAGAGAGGAAAATATGGAGTCGATCGCATGATTTTCGCACTCTCTCAAATTCCCCTACCGTCTTGGCGACGTCATAGTCAACACGCTTATACTCGAGATAGTTATTGGAACCGCCCGGTTCATAGTCCAAGACGACGTAGCAGGACTGGGGATTACCGTCGCGCGGTTGTCCAACCGAACCGACGTTTACCAGCAGCATCTCAGAGCCAAGCTTAAACTTTCCGTCAAAGGAGTCTTGAATATCCTTTGGCGAATGATACTCATACTTCCCCCCGTCTCTGTTATTCACGAAGACGCCCGGCACATGAGTGTGTCCCATGAAACAGTATTTAGCGGAAAACTTTTTAGAAACGTAGGAAAAAATATCCTCCAGCTTCTTAAAGTCCTCGACGTCTTCCTCAAATACGTACTCGTTGAGAAAATTCCTTGGAGAACCATGCACGAAAAGCAATTCGTTCTTCTGGAAAAAACGAGATTGCGGCTGCGTAATTTCTCCCAGGAAATCTAATCGATCAGAAGCTTTTGCGCCGCTTCTCTCCAGACAATCGCCAGTCCATTCAATGGCGTCTTGCGCCATGTAGTTGAAACCTTCCGCGCCAAAAATCGCCGCCTGATCATGATTACCGGGAAGACAAACCTCCAGCTTACCCTTTTTCTTCAGTGAAAGAATCAGGTCGACACACTCGACGGGATTAGGACCATACCCAACTAAATCGCCAAGGCAACATATCTTGTCAACTTGTTGTTTTTCAATATCTTGAAGCGTCGAACGAAACGCTTCAAGATTGCTGTGAATATCGCTAATTAGGGCGTATCTCAACGAAAGTCTCCCTTCTCATGCGTCAACGTCGGTAGTCAATAAGGGTTACGACGCGTAAATCGCCGCGTAAAATAATGCTTTATTATTGCAATAAACTCAAAAAAGTCGAGCCCCCCCGGCTCTCTCTCGACACAGTCGGCAAAGCCGGAAGGCTCGCTATTATTTCCTCGTAAAGTCGTTTTCTTCGTCTGTTCTCAATTATCAGAAAGCGTAATTAACAAGGCTCTCCCGCTCGCTCTTTATTCTTTCCAAATCGGCTTGAAAAACGAAACGCCAAGAGGAGGCGCCAACACTTCAATAGACTGCGGTCGATCGTCCCAGGGAACGTCGCGTATCGTAACTAAACCGTTGCCAACGCCGCTCCCACCATAATAAGGAGCGTCGGAGCAGTAAATCTCTTGGTAATCCACGTTTGCAGGGACCCCAACCAATTTGCGTCGGGGCACGGGAGTAAAGTTCGCCACAACAACGATGTGTTCCCTCGGATCTTCTGCTTTTCTCACAAAGGAAAACAGACTCTCCTCCCAATCTTTGCAATTAATCCATTCAAAACCCTGCCAGACGAAATCAAGGTCGTGAAAAGCTTTTTCCCTTCGATAAATTCTATTCAGATCCGTGACGCAACGCTGTAATCCCCCATGAGTGTCGTCATACTTTAACAGCCCCCAGTCAAGAGATTCGTTAAAATTCCATTCCTTCCACTGCCCAAACTCACAGCCCATGAACAATAGTTTTTTTCCGGGATGAGCCCACATATAGCTGTAAAGCAATCTTGCCAAAGCGAACTTTTGCCACAAATCGCCGGGCGCGTTCCCAATAATCGTGCCCTTGCCGTGTACGACCTCGTCATGCGAAATGGGTAAAACGAACTTTTCAGAAAACGCGTACATAAAGCTGAACGTCATCTGATCGTGATGATATTTTCGATAGATCGGATCCTCTCGACAATATCGTAAGGTGTCGTTCATCCACCCCATGTTCCATTTCATCGAAAAACCAAGTCCGCCGTCGCTAACAGACTTACAAACCCCAGGCCATGTTGTCGATTCTTCGGCGATTGTCAAAATTCCGGGGTATTTAGAATGCGTTTGAACATTAAGTTCTTTAAGAAACTCAACAGCTTCAAGGTTTTCGCGCCCGCCGAATCTATTGGGCAACCACTCCCCGCTCTCGCGCCCATAATCCAAATACAACATAGACGCGACAGCGTCGACGCGCAAACCGTCGATGTGATATTTATCGAGCCAAAACAGCGCGTTGGCGACCAAATAGTTACGCACTTCGTTGCGCGAATAGTTGAAGACGAGGGTCCCCCAATCGTGTCTTTCTCCAAGACGCGGATCTTCATACTCGTAAAGAGCCGTTCCGTCGAATCGTCGCAGTCCGTGACCGTCTTTAGGAAAGTGAGCGGGCACCCAATCAAGAATAACGCCAATATTATTCTGGTGAAATTTGTCGACCAGGTACATAAAGTCTTCAGGACGACCGTAGCGACTAGTAACCGAAAACATGCCGATAACTTGATATCCCCAACTACCCAAAAGAGGATGTTCGGCAACTGGCAGAAACTCAACGTGCGTATAGCCTAGTTTTTTTACGTATTCCACAAGTTGATCGGCTATTTCACGATAATTTGGATTCTTATCCGGAGTCTTCTCAGAACGCAACCAACTTCCGAGGTGCGCCTCATAGATAGAAATTGGCTTTCGTTCCCACTGACTTGCGCTCTTCTCACGGCTCTCCATCCATGCGCCGTCGTTCCATTGATACTTGTCTAAGTTAACGACGACAGACGCCGTCTTCGGAGCTTGTTCGGCAAAAAAACCGATGGGATCGGAGCGTTCCGTAATCTCGCCGTTGCTCTCGACCCGATATTTATAGTTGGCGCCTTCTGAAACTCCGGGAACAAACGCCTCCCAGAGACCCGAAGGATAATGCTTGCGCATTGGGTTTCTTCGACTATCCCAGTCGTTGAAATCGCCAATGACAGAGACGTTGGAAGCGTTTGGCGCCCACACAAGAAAATTAACGCCGACGACCCCGTCGACGATTCTAAAATGAGCGCCAAGCTTTTCGTACATTTGCCAATGTTTTCCCTCTCCGAACAAATAGAAGTCGTAATCGGAAAGAACAGTCGAAAAAGCGCCGGCGTCCAAACTTGCAGAATCTAACGGTTTCTCGTTGTAGTTCGTCATTAAAAAGTCTCTCTTTTCCCAAACCCCAAATAATCGCCAAATCTCTATAGGCGGCAATACTCCGTCTTCATATTTTCACATGTAAACGAAAACTATCCCGTGCCTTTTAGTATAATCTTGGCTCCCTTAATTCTCAACCCTATTTGAACAAAACTTGTATTTTTCTCGATATGCTTAAGCGTCCGTCATAGACCTTCAGCAAACGCACTCCCTGTTTCTCCAAAAGCCGTTAAAAAGAATAACTATCAACGCAGTCTTGCAGGCTCTTGATTTTCAAAAAAAAGAGGAAATAATAGAGTAAACTTCTGTGGAACGGGGCAAAACGCTACCCCAAATTGCCTTTTCCGTAGAATCTTACACAGATCCCAACCGTTCTTTTGAGAACGGCGTTCACCCCCCTGCGTCACTGACGCGTCACTTTACATTGGAGATTATTGATGAAACGATTCGTCTTAGCTCTTATGCTTGGCTTAGGCGTCGCGACCTTCGCATCTGTCGCGTTCGCGCAAGATCACGAATTCAGAGGCGGCGATTTCCGTATGGGAATCGATTGGAAAGAACCGCCGATTGTCACTCCCGGCGAAACCCCAGCCGACCCGCCTTCTGACGCGATCGTCCTTTTTGACGGTTCTAACTTAGACGAATGGAACGGCGGAAAATGGGACGTCGCCGACGGCGTTTTGACTTGCAAACCTGGGACTGGCGCGATTTTCACCAAAAAGGCCTTTGGCAGCTGCCAGCTTCACGTCGAATTCGCGTGTCCGCCGGTCGACGACCCGAACGCAAGAAGTCAGGCCCGCGGAAACAGCGGTATTTTCCTCATGAACCACTACGAACTTCAAGTTCTTGATTCCTATGAGAACGAGACTTACTTTGAAGGGCAATGCGGAGCTATCTACAAGCAGTTCCCGCCCTATGTTAACTGCGTTAAGAAACCGACTGAATGGCAAACCTACGATATCATTTTCACTCGTCCGATTCTTCGCACTGAAAAGGATGAAAACGGTAATGAATTCGTGGCCGAGGTTATTCGTCCCGCTTACATCACGGTCCTTCTTAACGGTTGCGTCGTTCAAAATCATTGGGCAATTCAGGGAGATACCTTCTTCCATCGTACTCCCCAATACCAGCCCCATGCCGATCGAGAACCCATCCAAATTCAGGACCATAACAACAAGACTCAGTTCCGTAATATCTGGGTTCGCGAAATCCCGGATTCCAACGTTGTTCCGTGCCAAAACCACATGAATTACTACAACTGATTTTGTTGTAGTCATAATTAACAATGAGGGAGACGTTTCTCGAGTTTTGAGAAACGTCTCTTTTTTTATCTGTTCTTAACTTGTTTCTTCTTTTTACGCAATCTTCTAAAGCACTTCTATTTTCACATTTTCTAAAATAAGAAATTTGAGAGTTTTTCATGTTAAGATACACGAAGTCCGCTCACTTCTTGAGAAAAAATACAAAAAAACTTGAAAAAATTACAATTTTGCTAATGAGAACAAATGTAAAGACGATAACGAGAATAGTAGACGTATAAAAAATACTTTTTTTGCGGTTTACACTTGTCAGAAAAATCACTATCGTGTGCCTAGCCAGTTGGGTAAAGCATACGTCGACGACTCAAGCCGTCCGATCTTTTCTCACTGCTTTTCGGAAACAAGTCGTTTAATCGGACAGGGACAATCCAATGAATCGACATTTTAACATTAAGACACTCTTTATCGGCGTCCTAATAAGCGCGGCGATAGCAGGGTGCCAGCCGCAACAACCAAAATTTCTCCATCCGCGGGGAAACGCTCAGAGTAAGTACATAGCTGAGCAAACCAGGATCGAATATCCGGACACGTGCGTTCCGTCGTTGGACGACGTTAGAAACGCCCTTGCCCCGTTGACCTTGGACAATCCCGATCCGAAAGAAGAGTGGCTTCTCACGCTTGATGAAGTACGTCAGATGGCGTTGGAAAACAGTAAAGTGTTGCGCCAACTCAGCGGAGTTAACTTCGGGGCGAACGGCGTTAGCGGAACGCCTACCCTTCTGCTGGCCTCGCCCAACGCGGCAATGACAGTATGGGATCCGGCCATTATCGAATCTAATCCGACTGCCGGCATCCAGGCGGCTCTTTCCGCATTTGACGCAGTTTGGAGCGCCACCGCGTCGTGGCAGCATGCCGACGCGCCTCGAAACTACAAAGACGCCTATTTGGACACAGTCGCGGCTCACACCGATTCAGGCACTTTTCAAACGACCTTGTCTAAAACTGTCGCCACTGGCGGCAACGTTTACGCGAGCACGGGGTTCGGATACGACGACAGCGACGCGACCAGCCGACTTTGGCGTTCCGATTGGACTTCGTACGTTGAAGCCGGTTTTACCCAACCTTTATTCCGAGGCGCCGGCGTAGAATACAACCGGATCGCCGGTCCCAACGGAACGATGGGTAATAGCAACGGCGTCGTAATCGCGCGGATTAACACGGACATCGCTCTTGTCGATTTTGAGATGGGAGTTCGCAATACGCTGCAAGATATTGAAGAAACATACTGGAATCTTTACTACGCTTATCGCAATTTAAACGCCGCGGCTTCCGGATATGAAGCGGCTCTCAACCAGTGGCGAAACGTCGACGCGCAAAGTCAATTGGGACGAACCCAGGGCGCGGCCCAAAACTTGGCGCAAGCTGAAAAGAACTATCAGTCGTTCAAAGTCTCGGCTCAAGAAGCTCAAAATAACCTGTATAAAAACGAACAACTTCTCCGCTACATGATAGGAATCGCCCCGACCGACGGACGACTCATCAAACCAGTTGACGAACCTACGGTAGCAAAGGTTAAATACGTCTGGGAAGAAATCGTAGCGGAAGGTTTGGCGCGAGCTCCCGAACTTAGAAAACAAAAGTGGACGGTTAAAAAGCGTGAACTTGAATTGATCGCGCAAAGAAACTACCTGAAACCCCAAGTCGATTTAGAAGGTCTCTATCGTTTCCACGGCCTTGGTCATGACCTCATTGACTCCTCGAACAAAAAGAGCAACGCCTACGGAAGCATGACCTCCGGCGATTATCAGAATTGGGGCTTGGGAATAACCTCCTCCATTACGTTGGGATTCAGACGGGAAATGGCCGCCGTTCGCAACGCGGAACTCGCCCTTGCACGCGAACGCGCAATCCTTCAGGAACAGGAATTAGAGTTGGTTCACAATCTTAGCGATTTGTATCGCGACGTCGAACGCAACTATCGTTTAATTGAGGATTACCTCGCCGTATTACGCGCCGCTCGTAAACAGTATCGCGCGGTAGAAGCGTCCTTCGATCTCAATAAAACGACGCTTTACGAAGTATTGCAAGCTCAACAAGAACTGGCGGACGCCGAGACTCGATACTATCGTACCGTCATCGACTACAACCTGTCGATCGTCAATTTGAATTATCGAAAGGGCTCGTTGCTCGAATACAACGGCGTTACCTTGGCGGAAGGTCCCTGGCCTAATAAAGCTTACTTTGACGCCTGGCGCAGAGCTCGCGAACGCGACGCTGGAAAATACGTCAACTACTCGTTTACTTCGCCGCAAGTAATAAGCCGAGGAGCGTATCCGCAAATTCAAGGAACCGATCCGACAGTACCGGCGACTTCCTCCTACGCGGAACCGACGCCCGAAACCAGTCAGCAGTACTCGTACCCGGCGTATGAAACCAACAGCGTCGGCAGTTACCAGGCAAACGGAATTCCTGAAATTCTCCAGTAACGAGACGACTGACTTTACATGAAATTGTCCCAAAGGGGAGGTCGAAAGGCCTCCTTTTTTTACGCCCTGTTCGAAACGACTCATTCGGAAGTTAGAAACAAAAAGATCGAGAGAAAAAAAGGCTCTTGTCAAACTATATGAAATAGTTAGAATCTGCCTAGTCATAATGCGATAGTGAAAATAAGACGTTTACGGAGCCTAAGATGCAACCTGTTTACACCCTTGAAGAACTGGCAAAATTCCTTAATCGTCCGGCAAAAGAGATTCAAAAGTTAGCGGAAAAAGACGTCCTAAAGGGTCGAAAATTTCAGGGCAAGTGGGTATTCGCCCTGGCCGACGTCGTTCTCTGGATGGAAAAAGAAATGACGCAAGTCGAAATCGACAAAACCGTCGATTTGGAAAACGCCGTTTCTCGCGCCTCTGGCGAATCGGAAGAAGAGGTCTCGCTGGCTTCTCTTCTCGACGTCCAAACGATTGATCTCTCATTCTCAGCCAAGACGAAATCTTCGATTATTAACGAAATAGTAAAACTCCCAGAACAAGTCGGAAAACTTTGGGACGCGGGTGCGATGGCAAAAGCTCTGCTCGAACGCGAAGAGATGGCCTCTACTGCGCTTGATCATGGCGTGGCTATCATGCATCCGCGCCGTCCGCAAGCCGACATTATCTCGGACGATTTTCTTACGCTCGCAATCGCCAGAAAACCCGTCCCCTTTGGCGGCGGTTTTGCGAACGAAACAGACGTCTTCTTCTTACTCTGTTGTCAAACAGACGTTAGCTATTTAAGAACGCTTGGCAAGTTAGCGCGAACACTTAAAACGCCCGGATTCCTTGACGAGTTACGCCAATGCCCTGACGCCGAAGCGGTTGTTGATCTTTTCAGAAAAACAGAACAAGAGTTGTCTTGAAAGTGCGTCCAATATTGGCGGACGTGTCCAAAGAATAAGTCGCCGTCGTCAAGTTAGAAAAAGGACGTTAACTCTTTCTTCCCCAAACGCCATACAGGAGAAACGTCTCTGTATGGCGTCGTTCTTTAGAAGCCAGACTCATTCGCAAGGAATGACCTCAATTTTTGCGGCGTCTTCAAAGGAAACAAGACGTTTCTGGTCGTCAATTTGGACTAAAATGCCAGAATCGTTCGAGGGCTCGTTAGGGAGAATATGAACTGTTTTGTTCGTACGCCAATGAGTTGGCGAAAAATCGGGAGAATCGCGTAATTCATCGGCTACTTGCACTAAAATCATCGTTTCATGATCGCGGTAAAGGTCAAGAAGCGATTTTGATTCGCGATGCACGCTCGATAAGTCGACGGTGCGTCCCGAGTGAACAATTTCGTCGAGACACCCGTGAATACACATTGCGCAGTACTGATCGTTGTTCTTGTCTCGACAGTGATAATCGGACCGCCTAAAAAGAGAGGCCCCAACGCGGGGACAACTGTCGATAAATTCCACAAATTCGACAAGCCGCGTTGTAACCTCGTCGCTCATCGCATGTTCAAGCCGACAGGCGGATTCTTTTGAACTTTGAACGTCGACTCCCAAAATACGTTCCAAAAAAATCTCCATCGCCTTATGCCGACGAATGACGCGTTTCGCCTCTTTCTCGCCCAATTCCGTAAGAGTGATAGGCACATAGCGTTGATAGACGACATACCCCTTTTCTTCCAACGATCGTAACGCGCTCGTTACTGAAGGACGCTTTACCTGAAGTAAATTGGCAATATAACTACCGCGAACCGGCTTTCCAGTTTCATTGAGTTTGTATATCGCTTCCAGGTAATCTTCAAGACTTTGCGTCAATTCGCGTGATTCGTCCATGGTAAGTATTTTCCTCTTGCCTGAGGCGAAAACAACAAATAAAGCTCGCCGATCGCCAATTCAAAATGATTAATCAATAAACGACGTTCGACAATGTTCCAACTTTGTCAACGCTAATTTCAACCCTGTCGCCGCGCTTCAAGTAAACCGGCGGTTTACGCGCGTCGCCAACGCCGTTTGGCGTGCCGGTAAAGATAAGGTCGCCAACATGCAAAGTCATCACTTGAGACAAGTAAGAAATTAAGCTGTCTATCTTAAAAATAAAACAACTTGTATTCGACGACTGCATAACCTGTCCGTTGAGTCGAGTCTCAATTTTCAGATTGTTGGGATCGACAACTTCGTCCGCAGTAACAAAACAAGGTCCCACGGGAGCAAACGTGTCAAACGACTTGCCCAAAAACCATTGTCCCGCAGGTTTGTCTTTTTGCCAATCTCTTGCCGAAACGTCGTTGCCACAACAGTATCCGGCCACATAATTCATGGCGAACTCTTCGGGTATGTCACGTCCTTCTTTTCCTACGACGACAACCAATTCGCCTTCATAATCCACGCGATTCGATTGGTTCGGAAGGATAATTGGAGCTCCCGAGTAACTAAGAGCGCTGGGAGCTTTATTAAAAATAACGGGCTCGTCCGGAAGAGGATCGCCAAATTCTTTCGCATGATCGGCGTAATTCAATCCCACGCATAAGAGCTTTTGCGGAGAAGAAAACAATCTCCCATATTCGCAATTTACGCCAGGACAATAAACGCCAACGTCGTTTCTTTGACAGTTTCCAACGTCTTCCAGAGCGGCGCTTATATCAGCGAAACTGATTTTTCCAAGCTCACCGCTCGACTCATCAGACAAAAGCTGCGTAATAGAGATATTGTCATAGCCATCGCCGCAACCTTTTAAGAGCTCCGAAATTAGAGTCCAACCTTGTCGACGTTCATTCCAAACAGCTAAGGAAGAACGGCCGTCAAACGCGATCCCGGTAAAACGCATGATAGTATCCCTCTACCCTCAAAAACAATGCTCAACCCTTCAAAGGCCTTGCGAGAAGTCAAGAAACAACGCCGACCGCCGACGACATAAAAACGAAAAAAGTTCGCATTTCTACGAACTCAACGTCATGACGGCAAACACGATCACCTGCCGTCGTCATTCTTCCGACGCGTCAAGTCAATCGCGCAAAAGAAGCGCTGAAAGAAAAACAAGACGCGTCGGAACAACAAAGGCCTATCGATTTTAGAAACTAAATCCTGCCGATTTAGTTTCAAACTTCGTCAAGCAACTCAACTGCGGCAAATTTCTTACCTTCAAGCATCTCGAGGCTTGCGCCGCCGCCGGTGCTAACGTGAGACACTTTATCCGCAAAACCAAGCTTTTGTATTGCCGCCGCGCTGTCGCCTCCTCCAATAATGGAGATCGCGCCGCTGTCGGCAACCGCCTGCGCGACCGTTTTTGTGCCGAAATCAAACGGAGGCATTTCAGAAACGCCCATAGGACCGTTCCAGACGACAGTCTTGGCGCCGGCGATAATGTCGGCGTACTTTTCAGCGGTTTTCGGACCAATATCCAGCCCTTCGTAACCGTCGGGAATCTCGCCGGCAGCCACAACCACTTTGTTACAATCAGAGCTAAAAGCGTCGCCGCAATGAACGTCTTCGGGAAGAACAAGTTTGTCGCCGCCAGCAGCTAATAATTCCTTCGCAAGATCAACCTTGTCCGGTTCGACCAAGCTTCCGCCTACTTTGCCGCCCTGAGCAAGCGAGAACGTGTAAGCCATCGCGCCGCCGATCAAGACTTTGTCGCAAACGCCTAGCAAATTCTTGATAACCATTATTTTATCAGACACTTTCGCGCCGCCAAGAATCGCGACAAACGGTCGCTGAGGAGCGCTAATAGCGTCGGTCAAATATTTAATCTCTTTTTCGACAAGGAAACCGCACACGCGAGGCTTTCCAACCATCGCGTTAGGAACGGCGACCATGGAAGCGTCAGTTCGGTGGCACGTTCCAAAAGCGTCATTAACGTAAACGTCAGCAAAAGCGGCAAGTTTCTCGGCAAATTCAGGAAGACCTTTCTTCTCGCCCGGCTGGAAACGAAGGTTTTCAAGCACGACGACGGAATTATCAGCCAGAGCCGCGACTTTCGCTTGCGCGTCTTCGCCAACAGTGTCCGTCGCAAACTCAACTTTCGTACCCGGAAGCAACTCGCCAAGTCGAACAGCCGCGGGACGAAGCGTAAACTTAGCGTCGGGAGCGTCTTTCGGGCGTCCAAGGTGACTCATCAAAATAACTTTCCCGCCGCGTTCAAGAACGCTCTTAATTGTCGGCAAAGCCATTCGGATACGACGGTCGTCAGTGATGTTCCCATTTTCATCAAGAGGAACGTTAAAATCGACGCGAATCAATACCTTTTTCCCAGCAACGTCAACGGCAGCGATCGTTTTCTTCGCCATTGCAAAACCTTCCTAACTGTTCTGTGCCTCTAAAAATATCCCGATTTGTTCTGTCGAATTCCGACGGAACGGGATCGGGGGACAATTCTCAAAAATCTTCATTTCTTCGCGTTTTTCCGAAAAAACGGCTGTTAAAACAAACGCCAAGGCAATATAATAATTATAAAGCGCATGGAGTCTTCTGTGAAGGGGGCGCGACGCTTCAACGTCGCGTGGTCCCGCGTACTAACTGATTTACCTTTTGCAATTATTAGAGGCGTTTCGACGTTTGTCAGTCTGCGCCAATCGGAGTCAACCTTGAACTTGAAGAGAATTGTTCCCTGCAACAGAGTAACGTTGACGCTTGGTCTCAGCGTAGCCTTACTCTTCACTATTTGGACGTTTTGGAGCGACTTCGCCGTCGGCGAAATCGCCAGGTCAGAGTTTCATTTTACCCAAAACGTTTATGCTCAAGACGAAACTCTCGACCTATCAGAACTAGGAGAAAACAACGAGTCCTTCCCGAGTTCTTCGGAATCCGATTACCCTCCTGTTACAACGCAGGAACCCTCTGACCAATCGTCTTCTGTTACTTCTCGCGAAAAAACGAAGCTAGTTGATTTAATTCTGGCAAGCGGTTGGATTGGCGTTATCCTGCTTTTGGGCTCGATCGTGGCAGTTTCCTTAATTATCAAGATTTGTTTGACGCTTCGTCGATCGTCGTTTACGCCAATCCAATTAGAACAAGCGCTCTCGACAGCGATAACAAACGGAACATACGAAAAAGCTTTGAAATTGACGGAAAGCGACGATTCCTTTATGGCGAGAATCGTCGGCGCCGGATTGAGAGAGACCGATCAAGAATGGAATGCCGTTGAAAAAGCTGTCGAGGACGCAATAGCGCGAGAGACAGCGGTTTTGTATCGCAAAACCGAACCTCTTTCTTTAATCGGCAACGTCGCGCCCATGTTAGGACTATTAGGCACCGTTTTAGGTATGGTTACAACATTTGGAGAACTTGCCGTTGCGGACGCCGGGGGACGAAATCTCGCTAATGGAATCTATTTCGCGCTCGTTACGACGGTTGACGGTCTACTCGTCGCAATCCCGATATTAGTAGCTCACTCGTTGCTTAACGCAAGAATCGCCGCAATGGTCTCAGAAGCGACTCGAAAAATCGACGACCTTTTTGCGCCAGTCAAGCGTCGATTGCGTACAGTCCCGTCTGATTTGCCGAAACGGACGTCTGCCGTTCAACATGACGCAACCGTTCAAGGTCGTACGCGAAATAGCGCCGCCGTTCAGGTCTCGGGTTTACGTGAGGTGAAAACGGACGAAAGTCAGTCTTCGTCTTCCTCGTCGCAACTCGGATCGTCTCGTCCTAGTTTATCGTTAAAGAACCGCCAATAGGATTACATTTTTGCCACAAATAACGTCGTTCACGTTTAATACTTTAAGGTGAAGCCCTATGGCGTCAGATTCGTTCAAATCGCCAAGATTAGGTTTAGGACTATCCGAGGAACGGAAAATCGCGATTAAGCAGGCGAACAAGCTCAAGCAGGAGCTTTACGCCCAGCAGAAGAAGATTCAGTTTTCCAATCTTCTGGAACGTGCAAACGACGATCTCGACGCTTACATCGAATCTCAAGAAAACGTGTTCATTACGGGCCGTTCAAAGCCTGCCGACAACGGCGTGCCAGAAACAGGCGGTAGTTCTCCTAATTCGGAGGCTGTGAACTCTTTGTCGCCTGACGCGGCTTCTTTTGAAACGAACGGCGACGATGGAGACGGTTTTGACTTTTTTCGCCAAAACACTTACGCCCCTTCCAGTCGACTTATTCGTCAGACGATCGATTTTTCAGACGACCCGTCTTTTGATCCTGAAGAATCCGTTCAGGAAACGCTCCATGACCACTTGCTTCGCCAGTTAAACCTCGACGGTAAATACTCTTCGCTTCCTTCTGACATACGCGACTTGTGTAAAAAGATCATTGACTCATTGGACGCGCACGGATACTTTCGATCAGACAACGTTTACTCTTCTCCAATATCCTCAGACGTCGTCGCTTACCCAGACTATGATGAAGAATCTGAACAAACAATCGACGAATTTGACGATATGTTTGGAATCATGTCCACATACGACGGTCGTGTCAAGATGAAAAAAGCTCTTGACGATTACTTCGACGTCGAATCAGTCTCAAAATATTCCCGTCGATTAGCACGAGAAGAATTCGACTTGCTCATTGGAAGAAAAACGACAAAAGAAGAACGGGAAAAAGCTAAAAAAATTCTAGACAAACTCGATTTCGTTAGAATTTCGGACGCGCCTTTAAACTCTCTTTTTCCTCACACTCCCAACGAAGAGGAAAAAAAGAAAGCTGAAAAAGCGCTTGCAATCGTGCAATCGCTTGACCCGTCCGGAGTAGGAGCTCATGACCTAAGAGAGAGTCTTTTACTACGAATTCGCCCTGACGCGCTCTATCCGGACGAATTGAAACGTATTATTTCCGATTACTTTGACGACTTTTGTAAGAAGAGAATAGGCGCGTTGTCTGAAAAGACGGGAATATCCCAAAACGTTTTATCGCAAATATATTCCCAGCCTTTTCCTTTCTTCCCATCGCCGGAAGAGTTGTTTGCGCCGCGAATTGTGCCAAACCGTTTTATTCAACCTGAAGTGGTTGTTGAAGAAACCTTTCCCGGACGCTGGACCGCTCGTCTGGACGAATCCCAACAAGACGTTGAACTAAACCCCGAATATCGAAAAATGCTCTTCTCTAAGAGAGTCGACCAAAAAACAAAAGAATATTTACGTCGCCAATTACTAGAGGCTAAAGCTCTTCTTGACGCGTTGCGTAATAGAAATTCTACGATACTGAGGGTGGCTAAAGCGATCGTCGATTTTCAACAGACTTTTTTTTCTGACCAGTTTTCAACTCCCAAACCACTGACCCAACAACAAATAGCCGACAAACTAGGCTTGGATTCATCAACGATTTCCAGAGCATGCAACAACAAATGGATGGCTACGCCAAGAGGTTTTATAGCGTTTAAAACGTTCTTTCCCAAAGCGGTAACGGGAGAAGTCACAAGCGCAAACGTAGCGGACGTTATTCAAGAAATCATCGGAGAAGAAGATAAAAACAAGCCGTTAAGCGACGAACAAATTACGTCTGTTTTAAGGGAACGTTATAAAATTGACGTTAGCCGCAAAACAGTTCAAGAACACCGTGATCGACTTCAAATCCCCAACAGCCGCGCTCGAAAAAAAATGCAGAGAAATCATTTGTAACGGATCTTGCCCAAGTCGTTATAATCAGAAAAATCATTATTCTTATAAAAACAAGTCTATTTCATTTGCTCATTGTGACATTTTTTTAAAAAATGTCACAATGAGAGCTAATCAATATTGTCTTTTTCCCAGATTACCGTTAATATAGACTCAGTCTTCGGGCAGTGCGCGTTTGAGAGCTGTTTTAGTTGTTAAACGCGCTCCCCGTTTTTATTGTATTCAACGAACCATATTCCGAGAAAAGCCGCCGCTTTGTAACTTGGAATCCCGTTCGTCCACGACCGACATAACCGTTGAAGAGTTTATCATGGAAGCGTCCCTTATTCAAAAGAACGCTACGGAAACGACGACTCCGCCGTTATGGACAAAGGGCTTTATCGCCCTATTAATCACGCAATTCATGGTTGCGTTGAACGACAATATTTTCAGATGGCTAATCATTCCAATTGGTAAATGGGCAATCGGTTGGACGGATAAAACGGACCAAATTCGCATGATAGGTTCGCTTGCTTTTGTCCTTCCGTTCATGCTTCTGGCTTCTTACGCGGGGTACGCTTGCGATCGTTACAATCGTCGTTACGTCCTAATTTGGTGCAAGATCGCTGAACTTATCATTATGCTTGTGGGAACGGCGGCAATTCTATCCAGATCAGTGCCGTTTATGCTCGTAACGCTCTTTCTAATGGCGTCGCAAAGCACGTTTTTCAGCCCCGCCAAATACGGAAGTCTTCCGAATCTCGTGGCAAAGGAACGGATTTCAGAAGCTAACGGGTACTTTTCGATGACCACAATGATAGCGTGTATCGGCGGAACGGGAATCGGCGGAATCCTTTTCGCGCTTACGACGTTAAACCACGAAGCTCCCACTCCAGGCGAAGGAGGGATGTACCACTGGCAGATTTGGTCTGCGACAATAGTCGGTGTTGCGATTGTCGGTCTAATATCGAGTTTATTCATACCCTCAATCAAAGCTGCCGATCCGAACGCAAAATTCCCGATCAATCCTTTCAGTCAGACCTGTAAAGATCTGCTCTTCCTTTTTCGACAGCGCTTCCTGTTCTGGATCGCCATATTGAGCGCGTTCTTCTGGGGATTAGGAGCGTTAGCGCAGGTAAACATTGATAAATTCGCGACAGAATATCTACACGTTTCCCAGGAATACGTGGCCGTTCTTGTCGTCTCCCTTTCCCTCGGACTTGCCCTTGGCGCGCTTCTGGCCGGTCGTCTTTCACGTGGAAAAATTGAACTGGGACTTGTGCCAATTGGCGCGCTTTTCATCGTGTCGTTTTGCACGCTCCTTTTCTTTACCCCTCGGGTAACGCCGTCGGCAAGCGACGTAACAGTTGCGTCAACATTAGACGGCGTCCCTTCGCAAAACGTGGCAACGGACGGCGCTGCGCTTCAACCAACTTCCTCAGACGCGGTTTCGTCGCCAATAACGTTTGGTTTTATTTTTGGCGCGATCAGTCTTTTTTTACTCGGCATTTCAGCCGGATTATACGACGTGCCCCTGCTAGCGACTCTTCAGATGAAGAGCCCCCCGGAATTTAGATGTCGTATTTTAGCGGCTTATAATTTCTGTTCATTTGCGGCGATGGCAATTTTTTCACTCCTTCAGGGCGTTCTCGCCGCTCCGCCAATTCACGGGGTCGGCGGTCAAAAAATAGGACTATCCGCTACGCAAATTTGGTTGTTCTGCGCCTTTATATCCGTCCCGGTTTTAGTTTACTCTTATAGAGCGTTTCCGCTTCCGTTTAAAAACGCGGCCAAAGGAGAAACTCAAGTTGACTAGTTTTGACAAAATATTCATTTCCTTTTTACGAACTTGCGTTAAACTCTGGCTCCGAGTGTGTTATCGGCTTCACGCGCTGGAAGTGGAAAATATTCCGCAAAACGGAGCGGCGCTGCTTGTTGGCAATCACTTTACCTTTTTAGACTCGCTTATCGTTTATTGCACGTCCAAACGTCCCGTCCGTTTTATCGCCGACACAAATTTTCTTCCGAAGAAAAGTAAGTTAGCGCAGTATGTAATTCGCAAAACAGGCGTGATCAGTTTCATACCAGGCAATAAAGCGTCAAGCGTAAAAATGATCCGCGCCGCGCAAGAAGCGTTGCAAAACGGCGATTTGGTTTGCATATTCGCAGAAGGAGCTTTAACAAGGGACGGACAGGTTCGAGCCTTTCAAAGAGGTTTTTTAACCGTCCTCAAAAAAACCCCGGAAGCGCCGATTATTCCGTTTGGAATCGTTGGATTCTACGGTTCGCGCTGGGCTTATGCAAAGGCCAAATTACATAAGAACTATCCGACATATCGTCCTTGCATTTCCTATGGGAAACCTTTTAGCGTCTCCAAGGCCCGTGCGAGCAATCAATCGGACGCCCAGATTTCCCAGCAACTCCTGCATATTGTCCAGGAGCTCTGCGTCGACGCCTGCGACTTTAAAAAACATCCAGAGAACGTCTGGTTGATTCCCCCAACCCGAGGGGCGATTCGGGGCTGTCGGCAATTTGGTTCAAAGCGGAGATTTCTTGCCGATTCGACGGGAAAAGAGGTTACTGGCGCAAGAGCGCTCCTTGAAATACTCGTCCTTAGACGCGTCTTCCATAGAATACTAGGTCAGGAAGAGTATGTTGGAGTTATCCTTCCCACGTCCGTCGGCGGCGTCCTTGCGAACGCCGCGATATCGTTTGATCATCGAATCCCGGTTAATTTGAACTATACGTTTACCAACGAAGTTATTAACAACTGCATTGAAAGAGTCAATGTAAAAAAAGTGATAACTTCGGCGCAACTATTAAAGAAATTACCTAAGCTCCAGGTTAACGCCGATCTCCTCGTTCTCGAAGACTTAGCAAAGACGCAAATTCGAACGTCCGACAAAATTGTCGCTTTGATTCAATCGCTCCTGCCTAAGTTTATTTTGGAGCGAGCGCTCGGTCTTACCAGGCAACAATTGACCGACACAAATACCGTCGTATTTACGAGCGGCTCGACCGGAATGCCCAAGGGAACCATTCTGACCAACCTCAACATTGCAGCCAACTGTCAGAGTTTCATCCAATCGGCAATGGCAGAAAAAACAGATTCGCTTTTTGGAACGCTCCCCTTTTTCCACTCGTTCGGCTACACAGTGACCGTATGGTTTCCACTCATACAGGCCGCTCCATGCGTTTACCACTATAATCCGTTGGATTATAAAGTTGTCGGCGCAATGGCCAGAAAGCATAAACCCTCGATCTTCATTTCAACGCCGACGTTTATGCGAACCTACGTGCGAAAATGCCCGAAAGAAGACTTTGAAGAAGTTATTTTTCCTGTTCCCGGCGCCGAGAAAACGTCCAAAGAGCTCTTTGTCGCCTGGAAAGAAAAATTTGGCCACGAGTTAAACGAGGGTTTCGGAGCGACTGAGTTATCGCCAGTTCTTTGTCATAACATTCCTCAGCATCGCGCCCCTGACAATATCACCCCATATCATAACGAAGGATCCGTAGGACGCGCCAATCCCAATTTTGTCGCCAAAGTCGTTGATATGGACACCGGCGAAGAAACTCCCCCAAATGAATCGGGAATGCTTCTTATCAAAGGCAACTCCGTCACCCCAGGATATTTTAACGACCCTGAAAATACCGCTAAGATATTTAAAGGCGACTGGTACGTAACGGGCGACGTCGCGCATATAGACGACTATAACTTTATTTTTATCACTGGTCGCGAAATGCGCATTTCGAAAATAGGCGGCGAAAAAGCTCCTCACGGCTTAATTGAAGAACGACTTGCCTACGCGTTAAAAGCGCTCGTTCAGGAGAATTCAGGGACGGCAAAACCTGCTTGCGACGATGAAGAAAACGATTATCAAATGGTCGTCACCGCCGTGCCAGACGAAAAAAAAGGTGAAAAACTCGTCGTGTTATACGTCGATCTTCCATTTACGCCCGATGAAATATGCAAGAGGGCGAGCGAACTCGACCTTTTGCCCGCGCTCTGGATTCCCGCTCCCTCAAACTTCAAACAAATTGAAAAAATCCCGCTTCTGGGAACGGGAAAGCTTGATTTGAAAGGAATCAAAAAGACGGCGTTGCAGCTTTATGGTCTTGACCACGAGATCTAATGCAAATCAACGGTTCCTCTTAAAAATCGCAAGAGATCGACTTCCATCAATCGAGTCGATCTCTTTTTTGTTCTTCTTGGCAAACGTTCTCTTCATCCTCCGTTAGGTTCAAAATAGGACTTTCCAAAAGTAAAAGGAATGTCTATACTCCGGCTACGTCGTTTTATCGACTAAACAAGAGCGCCAAAAGCGATTTGACTGGATGACGTCCAGTCATATTTATGCGCCGGACGTTTTGTTTGGAAGATAAAGCCGTTCTAAAAAATCCTACAAGGAGTTTTTATTATGCAACTATCACGTCTGACCTTGCCGACAAACGCTTTTCAAAGCGGAAGATCGAGTGACGGTCTATCCTCAACACGCGACGTCTCCATGCGTTGGAAGACGTTGCTAACGTTGATTGCGGCGTGTAGTTTGACCTTGGGATGCGGTACTACAAAATTTTCAGACACGGGGCGTACGGCGACGGAGCAATTATTGATTTCAAGCGCAATGGAAGATCTGGCGGACGGATACGACTATTCGCGTCTATCAGGTCTTAAAGTATTTGTAAAATGCGCCAACACGACTACAGACAGCGATTATCTCAAGAGTCTCATTCGTCAGGAATTGGCCGCTAATGGGGCGTTCGTTAAAGATACGGAAGAAGCCGCTGATTACATTGTCGAAATTGCGCCTGGCACAGTTGGCACTAATCGATACGAGCTAATGTATGGAATTCCCGAGACGACGGTTCCTGCGATCGGCACCCTTACTACAGCGACGTCTATTCCTGAATTTGCATTAATCAAACGCACCGATCAAAAAGCGCAGGTGAAGTTGGTCATGTGGGCTTATAACAAGACCACGGGATCAATTATTTGGCAGTCTGGAATCGACACCAAAACAGCTCAAATACGAGATCGATGGATTTTTGGCGCGGGGCCTTTCTCCACAGCAACCTACGACGACGCGGGAATACGCTTAGGCGGAGATCAAGCGCTTCCTAACACGTTCGGAGAAGAGGTGTCTCGCAACGAAACCGCCTCCGTACGCTCAGACGCCGTATAT
This sequence comes from Thermoguttaceae bacterium, assembly GCA_017550965.1. GTDB lineage: Bacteria > Planctomycetota > Planctomycetia > Pirellulales > Thermoguttaceae > RUG369. The sequence goes on along the minus strand of JAFZNK010000333.1, from coordinate 63,207 downwards.
CATGAGTTGGACGAAAAAGCTATTGAAAGATTGCAAAAAATAAGAGAAGAGGGTTTGGCTAACGCCGTTGAAGACGAAGAAGAAACTCTGGACATAGAAGAATCCGGAGAAGAGGTCGTCCAGGATGAATCTTCACAGGCAGCGACAATTCCACCCCCAAAAGAGTCCGTTGCAAGTTCGCAGACCACGACGCCAACCAAGGTAGCAAGCGCGATTGATCCAGCATCAAACTATGAACTGGACCTCGGATACGGTTCAAAAATCAATCCGGGATCAGTTTATGTTCCACCGACGTCTCAACGTTATTGAAACGATTAAAGAGGACGTTTTCTTTGTAAGAAACGTCCTCTTTAATTGTTTCAACCAGTTGTCGTTGCGGCAACGTCGTCTATTTGTCTTTTGGGAACAATCTCCAATATTCTTCATGAACGCGTTGAACTTCGTCCCATTTATTGTCTTTAGCTAAATGTTCAATCCAATCTCGGAAAAAGATTGGCATGTTCATATTGAATTCGTGAAAATCGGGATCAATTTTAAGCCCAAGCTCCGTTATACGAATTGCCGTGGAATATTTTTTTTCCTTCGTCGCAACGTCGATAGCCCAATTATTCAACGTGGCCTTCAGATTGCCGAGAATCGTTAAATTATTTGGAGCCAACTGCGCGGCCTTTATATAGGAAACTATCGCGCTTTCGTAGTCGCCGGATTGATAACGATCAACTCCTACGTTATAGTAGATCGTAGCGACCAATTCGACGTCTGATATTTCATGCATAGGACGACGCGTACGAGTGAAGGAATGTCCCATAGGAGCGTCAGCGTCAATTGTGAATGTTGTGTACCCGTCCAACAACGGATAATCTTTGCCGCTCTCAAATGCCTCGGCCGAAGGAGTTTGCTCATCAGTCTGCTGATCGTCAAAAACAACAGGTTTAAACGACACTCTTCCGGTAGCCTTACGCTCGCGACTCTTAAGACTTTTTGAAGATTCCTCAGGAAAATCGTCGTTATCAAAATGAGCGACCTCGACGTCGGGCAAACTATCGGCTGGCGTCTCTGAATATCGCTCGTCGGCGACGAAAACACTCTTTAATTTTTCGGATTTACGACGTTCAACATATGCCGGAGGATACGCCTGAATGTGATCGGGCAAACTATCCCAACTGGCGCAAGTCGTTTCAATATCCAAATACGAATCGTCATACTTCACACGACTTTTCGCGTGTCCCGTCGTTTCTAACGCGGCGACTTCAAGTCCGACGCGAGACGCGAAACAATTGAATAAAACGGTGGCGCTCACGCAATTAAACACGCCTGAGTCTAAAGAAGCGGCAACGCTCGAGCAATTGAGATTATACGCAGACACTAACGTGGAGCTATGTAAAAAATTATAAACGCGCTCCGTCTTCATTAACTCGTCGCTCATATCGTTCGTTTGACTTTTTAACGCCGCCAGCAACGTTTCAAAACGTGAACGATAATGAGCGCGACTATCTTGAGTCGTCAACCCCTCGGCAATCAAAGAAGCGTTGAGAAGATCCTCGGAATCCCATCGTCCATTTTGCGCGTCTCGAAGCAGAAGTTGTTCGTCTTTGTTCAAGTTAGTCAAAGAAAAGACTACGTAATCGTTCGGTAATTCTCCTGTTCGCTGGGGGGTCCTATTCGACGACACGTCAACTTTTGGCCGTTCCTGAGCCAGCGCAGATATTCTTCCCTTCTCACTTGTCAAGTTCTGCTGTTTGGACGCGTCTTGCGAAGAAGCTCTCTCATTGCTCTTTTGCTCGCTCTCAGCAAGTTCCTTGTCGGCTATTAAGAAGTTCCGACGAGGCAATACAATTATGGCGCCGTCTGACGGGACGGAAAAATTGCTAAGTTGATCGGCAGAAACAACGCGTAAGAAATCATATTGACCGTCTGTCACCTTTAAACGGGAGGACGGTTTAACCGTCGTAGCAATCTCGTCGCTGGAATTATGATCCCCATCGCTTGAACGGGAGGTATCAAATGTCCGCGGCGATACGTCAAGACTTCCCTGACCGCTCCTTGCCGTCCCCCTTGTGACGTCTCGAACTGACAAACGAGGATCCTGGGCAGATTGGATACGTTTCGCCGAATGAGTCGTCCCCGTCGAAGAAAGCTTTTCATAAGAGTTGGTAGACTCTTCCCGACTGGCATCCGGCTGGGACTGAGTCGGGAAAGCTCCCACGCTGGATCGCGCACTCCCGTTTGTTCTCGTTACTTGAGAAACGCGAGAACCGCCCTCGAACGTTCGATTGCCGCCGCGTAAAGGAAATTGGGCAAAGCCCGCTGACGACGACGTCAAAACGAATATGACGACGACAATCAGTCCCCACCGGGCGATTAGGTCAACGTAACGCCGACGAGTCGGACTTACGGCGCAATGTCGGGAATAACGGCAATTATTCAAAGCAGTTCTCTAACAACAATAAGGCTGGAACGTCGTTTCAACTATTAGAATAAACGCCCTAATTCGTCCAAAACAATTCAACTTAAAAACGTTCTCAACGGAACAAGACGGCTCGACGACACGTCGTTGACGCACATTACGTCGTATCCTTTTTGAGAAATACGCTTCTTGTCGAAATAGTTTGTATTACAACTGCCAAAATTTTATCAAAATGTCAAAATACTTCAACAATGTATGTCGTAATGTGAAAACTTTTGTCGCCCGTTATAACCGACATAAACATAATTGACGTTCAGCGCATGGTCCAACAGCGCTTCTGGTTTAAATCGGTTGAAAAATTAAGCCGCGTTATTCAAAGAGGGCTTTAAAACAACAACTTTTATTAATCGCTTTATCAAATCGAAATAATTGTTATCGCAAGCACAGCCCTCTCGCCTCAAACAAGTAGAAAGGCTTCTTCCAACGTCAAAAAGAGACGAATAACTGACGATTTTTCGGCACAAGTAAAAGCGCAACGATTTTGTCGTTTTTCCTAATAATGACAAATTAAATGACCGATACAGAGGAAACGGTGCGACAACGGAAGCCAGTCTCACTAAAGTTAATAGTTTCCTTGTGCGGAAAAACAGGAACGGCGTTTACTATCAGGTTGATTAATGCGTCGTTTTTTCGTTGATAAGTTGGAACGATCAACAGAATTCCCAAAAGAAAAGTTCAGACGAAGGAAATAAACAGATGAGAAGAAACAGTCGTTGTATGTTTTTTTCATTAGTCTTGACTTTTTGGCTAGCCTTGTCAACTGTCTCGTCGTTATACGCTCAAACAAGTCAATGGGCAGTCAAAATGTTCAGTGAAATGGGCACGGAACGAGTGCACGATTTTGGCAGCGTAGCGTTGCATGCCAACGTCGAACAACATTTCCAATTTAAAAATATCTACAACGAAGACGTCGTCATTTCCTCAGTTTCGTCAAATTGCGGATGCACCAAAGCGTCGGCGTCCAAAACAGTCGTACGTCCTAATGAAGTTGGCGAAATTGTAGCTCGCGTCGACACGTCTGGAAAAGAACATACAAAACAACGAAAAGCGACAATTCGGGTAATATTTAGCAAGCCGAGTTATGCCGAGGTTCAACTACAAGTTAAAACATATATTCGTCCAGACGTCGGTTTTGAGCCGGGAATTATCGAATTCGGTTCTGTACGTCAAGGAGAATCGGTCGTTAAAAAGGCGTTCCTCCAATACGAAGGCCGCCCCGATTGGGCTCTAACAAGCGTCCAAAAAACAAATCCAGGCGTCCGCGCAGAAGCCCGTGAAGTAAAACGTCAGGGAGGTAGCGTCGTTTACGAGATTTTTGTGGAACTCAAATCAGACGCGAAACCGGGGTACGTTCATGATCTACTAAAATTTCAAACCAACGAAATTGACAGAGCGACGTCGTCTATTTTTTTGCCGCTTCAGGGGCTCGTCGTCGAACCATTAAGCGCGAAACCTAGTCACTTGCAACTTGGAATCGTAGAACCCAACGCCCAAATAACCAAAAATTTGGTCGTCAGCGGTTCAACTCCGTTCAAAATTGTCAGCGTTTCGTCGTCAGATCCCCGCTTGACGTTTTTGAAAACAGACCTAACGCGTACGGTTCACGTAGTTCCTGTCACTTTCAAAGCGACTGGAGAAAAAGGGGATTTCTCCGGAACTATTGTCGTCGCCACACAACAAAGCGGGTCAGACGATAACGAACCACAAGAAATCGTTGTCACGGCGAGTGGATTTGTGCTTGATAGAGCAAGAATCGATTCTTCAGCGTCAATTAGTTCCCAATCCTCGTCTGAAATCGATGAGCCAAGACATGTTACTTCTCTGGAGGAATCCGCGAAGGTCAATGATTATGCGCCTGCGTTCCCCAAACAGGAAGAGGGAGACGTCGAAGTATTCCCTGAATGGACGTCGGCAACCTTACAAAACGCTCCCTCTGAATCAGTAGACGACGTCGACACGGCTAATTCCGCTTCATGGGAGCCGTCGCCAAGTTCGGCATACGCCCCTATTACGGTAATTCGTTAGTTGAATACTCTTGACATTGTCATATGCCTGTCCAATTTTTTAGTTTTTTAAGACAGGCTCAATCCTCTATTGTTGAAACGAACGGTCTTTTTCAAACAGTTAAAGAACGAATTATCTGGCGTTCTTCTTCTCGACGTAGTTCTCAATTATTGTCGTCGACAAACGGCAATCAAATGTCAGGCTCCTATTTAGGGTAAAGACATGAAAAGGCCCCTAATTTATAAACTGAGTGAAAAAGCTCCAGAAAATGCTCTTTTCTAAACAGATAAAAAATGCTATTCTCGCGGGAGCGTGTAAAAAGGCGCGAAAATAACGCAATACTTAAAGGTTGTTAGCGTATAAGAGGAAACGTAACAGCCGGCCGAAAAAAGAGTATGCGACGTCTGGAATCAGACTTCGACCGTGCAAATTGCGCAGACGTCGTTGAGCGGTAGCGCGCGGTTGCAACGTCTGTCGTTAACGAATCGCTATTAATCAGCGCAAGATTCCGTTTTTCCCTTTTTCACTCGTATTGGTTGTTATTATTGATCTCCTTGAGAAGAGTTGTTGTCAGGGTGCAGAGCTTTTTGTTTCTGTCCCTCAATCAATTGGATTCAATCGCAACACATAGTCAGGATTACTAATGAAACGTTCAGCGCTTCAATGCGTCGTAGGCTTTGTCGGAGCGGCGCTCATCGTAGTCGGAGTCGTTTGGACCTGCAAACAACTAAGCTCGCCTACGCAACTCAACGCCGCGCAAGGTACGTCCGGCTCTGTCCCTATACGTTCTCCAAAAGTTAATTCGACCAAGCCGAGCGGTTCGCTATCTCTGTCAGTCCCCCAGGAGACGTCGCGCGGAGACGCCTTAGAACCTGCCTCGAACGCCTACTCGTCTCCCAAATTGGAACAATCGAGAAACAAGATTCGTCCAACGTCAGGAGGCGGCGCTTTGAGCCTTATGGTGGTAGAACCTGACGACGCTGACAATCAGACCTCAGACTTTCCGGCAATTTCCGGATCGTCGCTCCCTTTGATCGTTGTTGACGCGGAAAATGAGAACGATTCCTTGGCTCCTGGAACATTCGACTCTGACGTCGCGGACGCGCCTTTATCGACAGGACAAGGCGCGCATTCGCCGGCAGAGTCTCCTTCTGTCATGGTTCCGATTGCGGATCAATTAAGCTCTTTTGAAAACGGTTATCAGAACGACAATGATTTTCCTAATACGGCGTCCGTTCAGGCCAATGATCAACTCGACGATATTTTGACCCAAAATGAGGAACAATCGTTCTCAGGAGCTCCGTCTGAACTGCCGGAGACGACGAACCCCGCACCAGTCCCAACGATAAATACGCCTGGTACAGAAATACTAACGCTTTCGGGAGAAGGATCGTCTGCGTCTCAAACAATCGGATCGAACGCTAATTCAACCGTTGCTTCAACGACACCTATTTCAACGAGAAACGTCGCCCCTTCGAATAATTTGATCCAATACGTGACGCAGGACGCCGTAAGTCTTCCGACTCCTGACCCGAAATACGACGGCTCTCAAACGACGCAAATAGTCGTTGAGAAGGAAGCGCCGGGAGAAGTACAATTGAATCAGGTGGCAACGATCGTCGTCACCGTTAAAAATCTCGGTCAAAAAGAGGTCTCCAATCTGATTTTGAGGGATTCTATCCCGAACGGGACTCGATTCGTCGACAACTCGTCGTCAGTTGTTCCCAATGAGCAAGGGGAAATGGTTTGGCCGTCTTTCAGTTTGCAACCTCAAGCTGAAAAAAAATTTGAATATTCGATTCTTCCAACTCAGGAAGGCGATTTTGGCAGCACGGCGACGGTAATCGTAGCCGCTTCTGCGTCGAGTGTGACGAAATGTTCCAGACCGAAACTCCAAGTTGAAGTTTCTGCTCCTGACAGTGTTGAAGCAGGCGAAACTGTTAAGTTTTCGATCGTTGTTTCTAACGTCGGAACGGGAGTAGCCAACAACGTTAGTCTGCAGGAAGTCATTCCGGAAGGATTATACCATCCCAACGGTCCGGTCTTAAACAATAATGGATTTGGTTCAATCAAACCTGGCGAGACCAAGCACATTCCTCTTGAATTGCAAGCAGTTGCCTCTGGCGTGGCAATTAACAAACTCACGATTCAAGCCGATAATTGCGAACCTCAAACAATTGAGACTGAAATCAGCATCCTTTCGCCTATGTTGGAACTGGCTATATCGGGTCCTCAAAACGTTTATCTTGAACGTACCGCCACCTACCAATTGAGTGTGAAAAACGTCGGCGACGCTTCGGCGTTTGACGTAAAACTTATCGCGCGACTTCCGGACGGAGTCAATTTCGTCAAAGCTAATAATTTGGGGGCGTACAAAAAAGAGGACCATTGCGTATATTGGGATCTCGCGGAATTGCCCGCCAAGACTAACGCGGATATTGAATTGCAAATTGAGACAAATCAAGCAAGTCAGGCGGAGCTTGTTTTCAGCGCGTCGGGCCCCAACGAGTTAAACGCTCAAACCACCCATTCGATCAATATCGACGGTCTGGCGGCGCTGTCGTTCAACGTCAGCTCGTCGACGGATCTCGTCGAAGTTGGTAAAGAATACCAGTATTCTGTCCAGATAGAAAACAGAGGAACGAAAGCGTCTAACAACGTCGTTTTACAAATCCTCACCCCGGACGCCGTCTCCATCCTGGCAACCGACGGTCCAACTAAGGCGACAGAACAAAAGGGAGTGATTATCTTTGAAAAGATTGGCAGCATTCCTCCGAAGTCAAGCGTAACCTACGTTATCAAGGCGACTCCAAACGCATCGGGCGACTGTCGAGTAGGTTTCCAGCTTAGTTCAGACGACTTAGAACCTCTTGTCAAAGAAGAAAATACGCGTGTTTATCAATAAACGCGACGTTTTTCCTTAAAAGACGTAGTCAATAAAGAACCCCTGATTCAAGGAAATCGGGGGTTCTTTGCTTTTCAGTAAAATAAGAGTAGAATCTGTGTCGCGTGGGCGTTTTACCGCTTTTCCTTCAAAAGACAAGCTCCATTTTAGTCCGTCAGAATAATGTCTGTTGAAATAGACGTCAAAAACGAAAAGGAAACTGATATTTTAGGTCGCGTTCTCGCCAACGCGCTTCCGGCAGGAACCGTAGTCGCGTTACTCGGAGCGCTTGGCGCGGGAAAAACACGACTTGTTCAAGCTATTTGTCAAGCTCTAGGCGTTCCTAAGGACGAAGTGGGCAGTCCAACGTTTGTCTTAATTCGGGAATATCAAGGAACAAAACGTTCAATTTATCACTTCGACGCTTATCGCTTGCGGGATTCAGACGAGTTTTGTGAATTGGGAGTCGAAGAGTATTTTGATTCTGAAGGACTATCGTTTGTTGAGTGGGCCGACAAAGTTGAGGACGCAATGCCAAAAGACTATCTGGAAATATCAATTTTGCCAGTCGGACCGTCGGCTCGACATTTCATTATTGCTTCACGCGGAGATTTTGACTCGAATCTTGAAAGCTTAATCCTAACCAGGTGGCAAAAAGCTTCGTCGCCTCGTTTGAAATAAGGGCGCGGTAAATCAGTTGCGATTAGATGCTTTTTGTAAACGTTGTCGGTCGAGCGTCAACACGTCAGTTGAAAGAAAAACTCCGCTCGTTCGACTGTGTCAATTCCCCCGAGTCTCCCTTGTTCTTTGGGAATATCTTCTATCTTTCGTCGTCCCCATTGCTTTATTTGTCGCCCTTTTCTTCCCGTCTTTTTCCTCAAACGCTCGTTTCTCCTATCGAGACGTCGCCTTTTATTACTACCCGCTATTTCAACAAATACAAAATTGCTGGGAAAGTGGAAACGTCCCGTTGTGGACTCCGTTTGTAAATCTTGGACAACCGCTGGCGGCCGATCCGACAGCGTCAGTTTTTTATCCCATAAAGCTGATTTTTTTTCTGTCAAGTTTAGGTTGCGTCAGCTACGCGACGTGTTTCAAATTGTACGTTTGGATTCATGTCGTCGTCGCTTTTGCTCTGTCTTACCGATTATCAAGAAACTTGAAGATTTCTCATACTGGATCCTTATTCGGCGCGTTAACATATGCGTTTTCGGGACATATTCTTTTCCAATATACCAACGTCGTCTATCTGGTGGGAGCGGCGTGGACGCCGGGATTCTTTTCACTTGCCCTTAGTTTTTACCGCGAAGTTTTTTTTCATAAAAGAGTAAAGATTCTTATAAAACTTGGAGTTCTTCTTTCCCTGGCGATATTAGGGGGAGAACCTCAAATTGTTTACTTTACTATTGTAACCTTAGCTATTATATTTTTATTCGTTCCAGTTAAACATGGAATATTCCCCAACCGTCTTTCACGATCGTCGTTGGTAAAAACGTCTTTTCGTCAACGAGTTGTATTCGTGTTTTTTTTTACGGCGTTTGTTTCTACAATAACCTTTTCTTTGGCGGCAATTCAAATACTGCCCAGTCTTGAAATGGTCGCAAATTCTCAAAGGCAAACAGAACAACCTCGATCAATCTGGGAAATCCCGCAAAAGTATCGTCTTGCACACGACTCCAAAGAACAAAAAGACACTCTTAGCAACGATTTCTTTTCTAATTTGCTTTGCGCCGATTTTTCATCAGGAGGTCATAGTTGTTCGTCATATCGATTTAGCGTCGGACCTTGGCGATGGTTAGAATTTGTTTTCCCAAACATTGGCGGGCGACAGTTTCCTCAATCATCGCGATGGTTTAACGTTCTTCCGGAAGAAGCGTCGTTGTGGACCCCTTCTTTATACTTTGGAGTATTTCCATTTCTATTGGCGTTTTCAGCTATTCGTTTTCGTTTCAACCGTATTAAAGACAATTCGTTTCAAATAATTGGAACTTGGCTTGTTCTCATTTCTCTGCTGGCAAGCATGGGAGGTTTTGGACAGGTTTGGATATGTCGCATGTTAGGCGAATTTCTTTCCAATAGACAAATTACGACGTCTTTTTCGAACTATGATCCCATTGGGGGAGTCTACTGGCTTCTAAACGTTGCCTTGCCTTATTTTTCCAATTTCAGATACCCTGCAAAATTTCTCACGTTGACCATGCTCGGATTCTCATGTCTTACGGGGTTTGGTTGGGATTGTAAATCATACTCGGTTCGTCTAAGAAACTCTCTTTTTCTAATCGTCCTGATAGCGTTTTTCTGTCTCATTATTGTTTCCGCGACAGGAGACGACCTTTTTTCCAAAATTCGCTCGACGGATCCGTTGTTTGGGAGTTTTCAACCTGCGCTGGCGCAACATGACGTATGCCGTTCTTTTCTTCAGACAGTGATCGTCTTATTGATTTCTTCGGCAATATGTCTCTCATTGCGTCTTAAAAGAATCAGGCGTTCGCCAAGAAGCGTTCAATGTCTTTCTCTTTGTCTCCTCGCCGTTACGGCGACTGACGTGTACCTTGCCAACAGTTGGACCATCGTTGTTTCGCCGACGTCTTTATACAAAAGAGAATCTGTTTTTTTAAAGCAAATTGAAAAGGAACAGAAAGACAAGCTCCATATTCTTCAACCCAAGATTCAAAACAACAACTCTCCGATTTCCAAAGAATTTAACGCGACGCCCCCTACCAGAGTTTATCGTTTCCCTGTTTGGTTTCCCCCTATTTTTCAAATAGAAACCTCTAAAGAGCGCAATTCAGAACGAATTATTTGGGATGTTGAAACGTTGTTTCCCCTATATCCATTTGATCATAACATTGCATTATTAGACGTGCGAGGGGCTGTTTCCGAAAACTACTACAGTAACTTTATTGACGCGACGCTCAATAGCGCCAACATCGGAGAGACGCTCGGTTTCCTGGGCGTTGACTATGTGATTGGTCCGAAATTCTGGGTTGCGAACCTACTTAGCGCAAATCCAAAACCTACCACCCTCTTAGAAGGACTTTTTTCGGCTCAATTGGATTGTAGCGTGACCATGGATCACGTTCAGTTTCCCATAACACGAGCCGCTCTATATCAATCAGAAGAGCAAGTAGCCCTATCCGGTAAAAGGTCTACTTCACGAGACGACGCGCCCCTACCGCTCCAAGAAAACGACGATTGCGTGGAGATTCTATCGTATAAGCCAAACTCAATTGTTTACCTCGTTTCAACCAAATATCCCTCTGATATTGTTTTTGCGGAACAGTTTTGGCCCGACTGGTTTGCGACTTCAATCGCCATTTCAAAAAGCCAGGCGATGATACTCCAAAATAATCGATTCAACTCGAAAGTAATCCAGGCGACAATAAAGAACTTTGAAAAAGATTCTCCCATAAAATCGACCGTTAAACCAACGGAAAGAACGTTAAAGTTTTTAAGAAAAACGTCGGTTCCAGAAGGACTCTGGTGCGTAAAGGTAGACTATCGTCCGAAAAAGCTAATCTTAGGGGCTATCGTCTCTTTGATATCCTGGGGAGCGCTTGTCGTTTTTAGTATTCTGAGGTTGTTTAGACGTCAAAAAAACGTCAATCAAAAACTTAGAACAAATCCGCGTCTTCATGGCGATCTTCTGCAAATTCCTCATGAACGCCAAGACGCAGGTTCTCGAAACGAGCCAAGACAAAAATTAGATCGCCAATTCGATTAAGCCAAGCGCCTACTCGTGGAGAGAAAGAAGGATCAAAACGAAGTAAAGCGCATGCGCGCCGTTCGGCTCGCCGACAAATTGATCTCGCTATGTGGAGACAAGTTGAAGACTGCGTCCCTGAAGGCAAAATGAACACGCGCGTGGGTTCCAATTTCGCGTCCCATATGTCGATCACCCTCTCGACAGCTTTCACGTCGGACTCGCGCACCAGCTTTACCTCAAATTTTGCCGGATTAGTCGAAGCGACTTCGGTCCCAACCACATAAAGTCGGTACTGTAAACGTCGAAGAATTCTATCGACCTCGGGATCTACGCCAATCGCTCTTGCATGCCCAAGTTGAGAGCTCAATTCGTCGAGCGTTCCTAACAATTCGATCCGACGATGATCCTTTCCAACACGCGGACCAAACAACAAAGAAGTTTCGCCCAAATCGCCGCGACGACTATACAGCCGCGTTCTCTTTTTAGAATCCATCTATACCGATAAAAGACTTACAATAACCAAGAGACCAACGAACACAAATAACCCATCAAACAAACAATCGAGTCGTCAGCGGGAAGAAACAGAAATGCCCGTGCCGTTCTCGCGAGGTAAAACAATTTTCCCCAAATCTAATTCTACGCCAGTCCCAATCTTTTTATCAATTAACATGGGACCGTCAAGATAAACAAAGTCTAAACGAGGAGCAAATTGCGCCGTGGCGCTAGCTGCTATTGACGATTCAATCGTATTGCCGATCATCGTTTTAAAACCTAAGGCCCGCGCCTTCTCCAAAGCATGGTGCGTCGAGTTTAAACCGCCAAATTTTACAGGTTTTAAATTTAAGCCGTCAAAATAACCCAAACACTTTTCAATATCTTCTTCGCAACGACAACTCTCGTCGGCAATCAAGGGAAACGGACACGCTTCCTTCAGTCTCTTCATTCCATCCCAATCGTCGGGATGAAGAGGTTGTTCAATCAATTCGATGTTGAGAGTCTTCAACTCGTCCATATAATCAAGAGCCTGCTGAAGCGTCCAGCACCCATTAACGTCAAGTCGAAAAGGAGCGGTCGTTCGTTTGCGCAGCTCACGCAAAATGGTCATATCCTCGTGAGATCCCATTTTCACGCGATAAAGAGGCCAATTCGGTTGTTCGCTAAATTTCTCAAGAATTCGATACAACGAATCAAGACCTAACGTATAACTCGAAATAGGCAGATATCTGGGATCATATCCCCACACCCGCCAAAGAGGAATATTTCTCAGCTTACCCCACAAATCACAAGCGGCCATTTCAATAGCGGAAACGGCTGCTGGATTGGGATTGTCTTTAAAAACTGGCGCAATGTGCCGACGGAAAGCATATGGATCCGCCAACGCGTAATTAACGGTAATATCGCGACACGCCTCTAACGAACGAACCATGCTTTCAATGGAAACGCCCCAATGCAGATCCTCGTACGCTTCGCCATAACCGCGAAGACCGTCTTGTTCCAACTCGACGACTACCGTTCTAATGACGCTGATCGTTCCGCGAAAAACGGTCATAACGTGCTTGAGCGGAAGGTCCATTCGAATTATTTTAAGTCTCATTGTACTCTTGGGGGTTATACAATTACTATGACAGCCACTTCGTTAGCAAAAAAGCGCGTTGCAGACGCTATCGCCATAATCCCAATTTTACACTCGTAAAAATCGAGTCTGTTTCATCTTCTTACCGACAAGGATCCGTGCAAAAGGAAAATCTGAGGACAATCGACAAAGGCAGACGCGGGCGACGTCGTCCTTAGATCTTCCATTCAGAATATTCCCTTAACCGACCGCAATAATTATACCAAATGTGTTTTCAACAACAACCAAACGCTATCGACTCTCGGCAAAAACAAACGGCATATCGATTCTCCGCTCAAAGTGTGAGTAGTCAACTACTGTGATAAAAACTCTTGGGTAAAAGCCAAAGATTGCGCCGTTTCCCGATTTAATTGTCCATGTTTTTTGATAACGACAAGCGGGGGCTTGTTTGTTTCCCAAAAGTCGAAAGAGAGATGAAGAGTTATAAAACTTAATATAGAAACAGTTATCAAAATACGCGTTCATCATTTCAGTATGAACGCGTATATTAAAAACTTCATCATCGACATAAAGATATTCAGGGACACGTATGGGAAAAGCCTGAAATCTCAATCGTCCTTTGCTGAAACTGGAAGCTTAATCCTAGTGCCAACTTCAAAGTACGTCGCGCCAGATCGTAAATTATTCAGGCGTTTAATTTCACTCCAACGAGAACTGCTGCCAAGTTCATTTTCCGCAATCGTTAGCAAATTATCTCCTTCTTTGGTAACGTACTCCCGATAGGAAGTCTTTGCTCCTGCGTCTGTCCGATTCGTCGAGCGATATCCGTAGTTATTTTGAGCGTTGTTTACAGCCGACCAATTCGAAGAAGAGCTGTTAGGCGCATCTATAGACAAATTGTAACCATTGGGATTATACGCGTTATTATCATACGCGCGTGAATTAACGTATGGCGAGACGCTTCCATTCTGGACGTTCTCGTTTTGGTTGGCATAAGGAACGCCGACCAAGGAATTACTCGAAGTTCGAGAATCGGCGTTAGAATAATAACCCCCTTGTGAATATTGATTATTGTTCGGAGAATACGCGCCTCCGTTTTGGGCGGGTAAAACGTTTGCCGATTCGTAAACAGGATACGCCGCATTAACAGGAGCTTCGCTAGGAACAGCGGCTCCGTTTGGATTAGCGTTTCCGTAAGTCGGCAAATCCGCTAACGCGCCGTTTGTCAATCTGTTGTCGCCCACGCTCGAGTAATTATTCGGCAAATCGTTCGAGACGCTCGAAGTTTGTATATTTCCGAGATTCGGATTAGAAACAGTAGAATTAACATTGTTCTTACCGACGTCGGAGCTATTGGCAGGAAGTAAATTATTACCTGGCGTAGCGGCGAGATTGTTGCCGTTTTCCAAAACGCTTGTATTAACGCCGCCAATTGTTCCTGCACCCTGCTCGTTAGTTAAAGGAGAGGTTCCCGTAGTATTCAAAGGTGAGGACGATCCCCAATCGTTCGCATTAAGAGTCAGGGCATTTCCTTCCGTTCCCAAGGTTCCTTCTCCGCCAAAAGAATTGAGATCGGAAGAAGATAGGGAATTCGTCGGCGTGTTTACATTGCCAGTAATTCCATCGAGTCCGTTACTTCGCAAGGAATTAGGCGCGCCGTTCGACAGAGCGTTACGCACGTCGTCGTAACTGGACTGCAAAGAATTACCAACGTTTTGTAGTGAATCAAGCGTATTATTATATGTGTTTGACAAGGAGTTCGCGACGTTGTCGTACGTATTGCGCAAACCGTTATCGACGCTGTCAATCGTGCCGGAAATTGAATTCGTCAAATTGTTGGAAGTTTCAGTTAGCCCATCGGAAGCTTGTTGGGACCAATTCTGAACAGTTTCCAAACCGTTGTTTATCTTTTCATTCATGGAGTCGAGACCGCTTTGAACGCTCGTTTGCAGATTCTGAGCAGAATTGTTCAACTGCTCTGTCAAAGAGGATGAACGCTCAGACAAATCGTCTAATGTCCCAGAAATCTGTTCGCTCATCGCATTGAGATTTCTCGATACGCGCGACCCTCCTTCGTTAGCGTCTAAGTCGGAAGTCAACCCGTTTGAAACGCCGTTCCAGTCATCTGCCAAATCGGAAGTTGCGTCGTCCAGAACGCCTGAAGAAACGGATTGCGCGCTTTCGGGCAATGTAAAAGATAATAACGGTTCGCCTTGATCCAAACTGCTATCCACAGTAGGCGCGCCGGCTGTAGCCAATGGAGCTAACAAGTTTGGATTGTCGTTTCCATTAATGTCTTCAGAGGAGTACGCGTTAATACTTGGCGAACTATCAAGCGAGACGTCGTTTGAAACGTCGTCCAACGTCAACGAGGGACTTTCCAGCGAATCGTCCAACGTTAAAGCGCTTGAATCAGGAAGATCGTCGCCTAAAGTCAAAGAACCTATCGTCGACGAATTGTTCTCAGCCAAAAGCCCGCCGTTCGATGAGGAAGAAAGCTCTAAATTCGGGGAGTCTGATTGGAAGGCGCCTGAAGAATCCAACGGTTCGTCTAAAGAACCGCTCCATCCGCTGTCTTCAACTCCAACGGGGCTAAGAGTCGGATTTTCGTCAAGAGTCGCATAAGAACCTCCCGCTCCGTCCGTAAGATCTTCCATATTCGCAGATGAAGCAAATGAATCCTCCACTGCCGCTATATTTTGGTCCCCTGCAAGATCAGAGGAAGTGACGCTGTCAGCCCAATCTGCGCCAGAAGGCGTGGAAGAGTCAGCAGACGAAGACGTCGTTGTTGGAACGCTAACGCTCGGTTCAGAAGGAGTTGAAGCAATGTTTGTATTGGATAGATTCTGGAAATCTGCAGTATCGTCCGTTCTAGGCTGAACGTCGCCAAAAGTTGCGACCGGATCTTCGACTTGAGGCGCCGAATTCGGATAAGCCGACGAACTCACCCCTTCATAAAGATCGTCAGTTTCAGCAATCAACTCGTTTTCTGTCGGAACTTCAAAACTATCGACAAGGGAAGCGCCGTTCAGATTCTCATGATTTGAGTTCGACGCTTGATCCACAAGTTCTTCGCTAGTTTCTGCAAAATTGTCCGCAACTTCAGTCAAATCGTCGACAACCTCGTTTACAGCTTCGCTAGCAGAATCCATTAGGGCGGAACCGTCGCTGACGATTTCCTCAGTCATGTCGTTTGTCAGCTCGGCAGCGTCATTGACGGCGCTACTCAACGAATCGTTCGTGTCTTTGGCGAACTTGACTAAACTGTTTTCGTTCTTAAGATTGTCGTTCTTCAACAAAGGATCTTCCGTTTTCTTGGAGAGATTCTTTTCCTGTCCTAACGATCTCCCCTTGTCGGTTTTATTGTTAGTTTGCTGCTTTTTAGCTTGTTCGTTGTTCTTATCGGCGCGTTTCCAGGAAAACATACTCTTAATACGATTCCAGACGCCGCCTTCTTTCTTTTCCACGTTTTCATTCTTGGCGACGTTAGCTTTCGAACTGTCGTTCTTGGGTTTGGAGCTTTTGGAAACGGCCTTTTGCGAACTGACGTTCTTAGAATCGACTTTGTTTGAACTCTTCTCGTTAACTTTGGACACAACGGAAGTTGCGCTTACGTTTTTGTCTTTTTTCTGTCCGTCGTAAATAAGCCAACCAGAATACCCAATTGTCAGTAGAAGAGAAATCGCGGTAACCGTAATAGCGGTCCGTTTAAAAATACCGCGCCAGTTCCGCTCTCCAAGAGATTGAGAATATTCTTCGGAATCGCCAAATTCTTCATTGTCGGACGAATCTATCGGATTCCCTTCCAATTCGTCATATGGATTTTTCTTTTGCTTCTTTTTTCGCTTCGAGTTACCCATATCATCAACTCCATGCGTTTCTTCCTCTTCAAGATCCTGGTTGGATTCACCCTGATCAGAATCACGACTGGCCCAATTTTTGAGCGAATCGACAGCCCTGCCAAAACGTGATTTCATAGAATTTCCAAAATTAGACGCCCAAATTAACGGAAGTAATGAACCTTTCGACAAGTTCTTTCGTTCATTCTTTAAACGCTTTAATTCTTCTCTAAGTTGAGCCTCGTCGTTAGCAAGAGTTTCGTCGTCTCCCGACTCCTCACGAAGAGCGACGCAATCGTCAATCT
The DNA here is from genome assembly GCA_017550965.1 of Thermoguttaceae bacterium. Lineage (GTDB taxonomy): Bacteria > Planctomycetota > Planctomycetia > Pirellulales > Thermoguttaceae > RUG369. The sequence goes on along the minus strand of JAFZNK010000333.1, from coordinate 46,429 downwards.
CCCATTGCGTCTTCTTGATCAACAAAGTTAGGCGTTCTTTTTCAAGTTTCCTTTTCTTCGCAACAAGAGAACGATCCTCAATGTCCTCGCTCGCAGATTCGTCTAACTCTAGTATCTCCATATCGATACTGTCAAGACGTTCCTTAAGGCGCTCTCGTTCCAACTCCAAACGTTCTTTCTCTTCGAGTTCTTTATCTCGTTTTTCTGACGAGTTCCCTTCCTCTGCATAATCTCCCGAATCATTGTTGCGAGAACTGTTCAAATCATCAGCCAAAGTCGCCTTGGAACCACGTTCCCCGCTACGTTCTTCGACAAACACAGGCTTCGGAATCGGTCGTAAAGGAGCCTTACCGCCAGTCGATAAAGAAAAGGAAGGTCTTACGGGATTATTTGAGCCGGAATCATTAATCGTTTTTTGTTGCGGAGCAGTCTCGCGAAACATCGAACTACTCCCCATCGCACTATTTGAAGAAGACGAATGCGAAGAGTTCGCTAACATCCGATCGTTTGAAGTCTCTGTCCGGTCAGCCGAAAAAGAGCCTTGCTTGCCATAAACGTCAGATCGTGACGATTCAGAAGTTGAGAAAGAATGTCTCGAACGAGAATTGTAATCGTCGTAAGAAGACTCTTCCTCATACTCGTTCTGTTCGTCAACAGCGCCGTCCTGTTCTTCAAAAGAATCTTCGTCGACGTAAGGATCGTCGTCCTGACCGGAATACCCTTCAAAGGCTCGTGAATTGTCTCCATATTCGTCGAAGTCGTCGTCGCCGTAATAATTGTAATTATTCCGTCGATCTCTGCGTTTATCCTTTTTGTTCTTTTTCGACGAACGACTGTTTTCGTACTCCTCTTCGGAATCGTAATAAGAAGATTCTTCGAAATCGATACTATCCATATCAAGTTTTTGTCTGTTCTTCTTTCCCATTATAGTCCGACTCCGTGTTAGCGTACTTTCTCGGCAATTCTGAGCTTTGCGCTCCTCGATCGAGGATTTCTTTCAACCTCCTCGTCGGTAGCGACAATAGGTTTCTTCGTAATGATTTTCAAATCGTCGGCGGCGCGAAAAGCGTTCTTCACGATTCGATCTTCCAGGGAATGAAAACTAATTATCGCCACGCGCCCCCCTACATTAAGACTTTTCATAAATTTCGTCAGAAAAGTTTCTAACGACCCTAATTCGTCGTTTACGGCGATACGCAACGCCTGAAAAGTTCGCGTCGCGGGATCAATTCTTTTTTTACTCCATGGGGGAGTTGGATCGCAACGACGGCAAATGTCGGCAAGCTCCCTTGCGTAACGAATCGGTTCGCAAGTTCTTCGTTCAACAATTGCGCGCGCTATCCGCCTACTCAATTTATCCTCGCCATACTTATAGATAATATCGGCAATTTTATCTTCTCTCCAGCGATTCAATAATTGATATGCAGGCGTTCCCTCAGTCGTATCAAAGCGTAAATCCAACTCGCCGTCCGAGTCAAAACTGAAACCGCGCGATCTGTCGGCAAGTTGATCGCTAGATAGGCCAAGATCGAGTAAAAAACCGTCGACACGATCGACCCCTGCGCGTTCCAAGGCTGCGTCAAAATCGCAATAGTTTGCAAAATACGTTTTAATGTTAACAGGTTCGTCAAGCTCTTCTATTCTTTTATCGACACGATCAAGCGCCGCCGAATCCCGATCGATCCCGATTACCAAACCGGTCTTTCCTACCTTTCGAGCAATACCAATAGCGTGTCCGCCGCCGCCAAGCGTTCCGTCTACAACGATCTTTCCAGGGGCTAAATTCAATCCCTCTATAATTTCGTCGAACAGAACAGGAATATGTCGAGTCTTCAACGTATCGTCATTCATATGAAAAACCGTAACCGCCATGGAACATGAACAAGCGCGACTTCCAAATCTTACATTATCCCGAAACTTACGGCAAGACAAAAAGTTCAGAGCAATACCAACCCTCGGCAAATTATAAGTCAAAGCGGAACATTCGAAAACCGCCTGACGCCTAAAACCAATAAACGAAATCTGTCATTAACACGCTAAAACACGCGTCTTTCCATATGTTTATCTAAGCCAACAATTCCCTTTTTTCAATGCAAATAACAACATCATAAAAGTCAAATTAACTTTCTTATTTTATCCATCAACCATCCACAATAAAAACACGCTCCAGGATTTTTACGAGTTCGTCTTGAAAACATAGACAACAACTGCTAATCCCCAAAGACAATACAATCAAAGTTAACAACGAATTACAACTAAATCCAATCGTCGTCAGATTCATTTGAGGAAACACGCGTCCAGCAACGCCAATGAAAATATAAACGCTCAATGTGGACAATATCACAGGAGCGGCAATTTTTAGGCCAAGACTAAAACTTGCGGTCAACACAATGCCCAAACATTCGATCACACTCCCTAATTCCGTTGAACCGGTAGGAGGAACGGTAAAAAAAACGTTTAAAAAACCGTCAATAAATAGTTCGCATCCCCTGACTAATACAAAGGTTGACAACGCAATCCAAAATAAAAGACGTGAAATAGAAGATGTTTCCTCCCCTAATAAGTGATCAAAACTTCCCGCTACTGAAATACCGCCAATTTTGGCAATCGTTTCCCCGGCAAAATTGACGCCTTCAAAAAAAATCTTAAGGGTAAGACCAATAACGCTTCCCCATGCCGCCTCTTTGAATAAGGATACGACAAAAAGTAACGGAGTAGAACTCAATGCGACAACGTCGGACGCAAAAACTTCATTTAACAATAGGCTCGGCGTAACAAGAATGGTCAGTAGAAAAGCCAGGAGGAATCTGGTCAATTTAGAAACTTCAATTCCGCTAAACACGGGAACAAAGCATATCATTCCTAAACAGCGAGTAAAAACTAACGCGCCTGTTTGCAAGGAAATCAGTGAAATGTTCTCAACGCAAAAATTCATTAATTGTTCAGCCTCGGAAATGGTCGCCTCCCGTTTGATTGTCCCGCGACGTCAAAATGAATAGAAAGCGATAAATCCTTCCATTGCGTCAGACGGAACCTTCCGGAAACCACCGATCAAGAAAATCAGCCTAATCATAAGGAAATGTTTGATTTTACGCAATCTCACTTTAAAAGAAAACGTTCTGTTTTAGTATCGACGAAAATTCTATTAATAGAAAACAAGCTCGATTCTTACATCTATCTAAGAACCGAGCTGACAAAGATTAAAAGACGCAAAAAGGATCTTTTTTGAAAAACGATCACTGACGCGAACGAAGAACCGACGATTCGAGTTCAAAAAACTGATTGCCTCGTAAAACGCCAAGTCGCACTTTTTCGCGACTATCAGTTAACGCAATCATACGATTCAACTGAGAGTCGTTTAACACGGTCTCCCCGTTATATGTAAGGATTAAATCCCCGGCTCTTAGCCCTGCATTAACCGCAGGAGAATTGGCGACAACACGAACAATTTTCGCGCCGCATGTTTTATTGATGCTTGTCGAAGCGAGATCGGCGCGAGTTGCGGGAGTAAGTTCGACTCCTAGACGAGAACGACGCCATTCGCCCTTATGGTCAATCAACGACTTCGCCACACGTAAGAACACATTGCTCGGTATCGCGAACGCAATTCCTTCGTTCGCTCCTGTTCTGGTCGCGATTAACGTGACCATGCCCACCACTTTCCCTCTCGAGTTATACAAAGGACCGCCTGAATTGCCGGGGTTGATGGAAGCGTCCAACTGAATAAACTCCGACAGAACGTTAATATTCGAGGTATTTGAGTTAGAAGCGTTCACATCGTCCGTCGTACGTCGAAGGGCGCTTACGTGCCCCATCGACATCGTCCGAGTCAGTCCAAAGGGAGAACCAAAAGCAAAAACGATATTAGAAACGCGCAAAAAGTCGCTATCGTCAAAGACGACTGGCATAACGCTTTCGTCTTTTGGCAAATCTTTAGCGTTTAGGCGCAAAACTGCCACGTCAAGTTCAGGCGAACAAAAAACTTCGACCGGATGGATCAGCTGATTATTAGGTAACGTAACATTAATGGAGTCGTCAGATAGTCTCTCACGAACTACGTGCTCGTTAGTTCCAGCGTAATACTCGCCCTCATACACGAATATAAAACCGCCGCCAGTCTCTTCTTGAGTCGCAGACGAATCTTTCGTTATCGGTTTGGGAACGCTAATGGACAACACGCCAGTTTGCGCCCTCTCCGTTATTTGAAGCATTTCATAATTTAGCTGCTCTATCAAGTTATCCATTGAAGGTCTACCGGCAGAGGGAGAATTAACGCCGTTGTCGATTAATGCGCCCCTACTGGCGCCGCTCGGAAGTTCGGCTCCAACCGAAATAATCTTATTGCCGGGACTAAACGCGTCAAGTAAAACCGAATTGTTGTCGACGACCCTGCCGCTAAGAAACTCCGAGTCAACGTCGCGCGCGTTCACTGGTGCAAAAATACGCTTATTGTTTTGGTAACTTGTAGCAGCTAAATTACGGACTTTCTCAGGCTTTGCCTGTTCAGAGCGAGAAAGAGTCTTAGGAGATTGCGCAGACTCGACGGGCGGCTCAACAGGATTGTCAGATAACGAAACGGAGTTAGTCGACGCCGACACAACATTAGGCATATAATAGACGCGGTCGTCACTAGCGTTGTTATACCGTCTATTTGATTGCTCTTGTTCGACGGTATCGTCGTTATTTACGTCGTCCTTTTCACGATTACTTTGGGAAGTTGTTACGGACACAGGGGTAATTTGAAACTTTTCGGGAACCTGTTCCGTCGCTTCGTTCGAAGAATCGTCGTCGGCAACGTTCCCTAAAAGATTGGGCACTGAAAAGGAGGTCGTAGATATTGCTTTGACTTGATCTGAAGCTCTCCAACTTAAAAGACATACCAGAAAGACGACCATCGTCGCGACACAACAAGCGTTCTTGAGCTCGCAGACTGCGCGATAATAGCGTCTTCTCGAAATTCTGCGACTCGCGCGCCTAAAACGGCGACGCGATCTCTTGTCGTAATGAAGAGCCAATAACCAGGCGACAAGACGAGACGCTACAAAAACAACGAGGAGAAGAAGAACGGCGACAACGAAAACATTGACGCTCACAACCGTGTCAAACGATTCAAAAGCGGCAAACAATCCAAGCGTCGACAAATAACAATTCATCGAAACAGTCATAGTCTCCTCTTCTAAAATGAACAAACGCTAGGCGTATTTTCATTTCCCCATTCATGTCCATAAATCGGGGATGACAATCCAATATCAAGGTATTAGACCACAGAATTATGACTAAGTCAACGATTTTATCAAAGGAATATCACACAAAACTCCCATTTTTCAAGTTAGCTTACCTGTTTACGTTTTGCCCGTTCTGTTTTTTTTACCTATTTTCAATTTAAGTCACAAAAAAACTTCATAACAATTTTTCTATTTAACCTATTTTATAAACAACTTATAAAAGAACAATTTAAAAAAACTATTAATTTTTTCTCAAAAAATGACGATAAGGGAGTCCCCAAAAGAAGTGCGTTCCGTCTGCCTTTACAGGTAAACTTCAACCAATTTAATTCTTGTATTGTTCTCCCGTCGTTACTCGTTTTTGAGCAATCCTACGCCATGAAGAAAGAAAAACCAAAAGAAAAACAGCGGCGCCAAACATTACGTAACGGCTGATCGTTTCTTTTCCCAACAATGCGAGAGAAACGTTCGTAGCGACAATACCGCAAATAATTGCAAAACACTGCTGGGCCCTGCGTGCATATCCCGCCGCTACGATAATCCGATGCGCTCGCGCCCCCAAGGGAAATCCAATCGCGCCCCCAAAAGAAATTGCCATGGAAAGAATTAAAATCTTTTTATCAAAACCTTCTGGATTAAAGAGATAGTTAAGGCCGCCTACCAATGTTGTCGTCAGGAGAAGAAGGCGAACGCTACGGGCGACGTCCAACTCAGAAACTTTGAAGACATTGGCTAAAACCGGTCGAAAAACCATGGCTACTCCCACGCCCAAAACAGAACTGAACACGCCGGCGCCCAGACCTCCGACAAAGGCGTAAAAACGCGATGAACGAGTAAAATTTAGAGGGGGTGTCTCCTGATATTGTCTTCCTTTTCCAAAAATAGTTTGTATGCCGACAATAAGCATAAACGCGCCAAAACCTAAATATATAGCGGTTTTTCCGCAAAGATTGTTGAAAAAGACATTAATCGGACGACCGCAAAAGGAAGTGCAAAACGCGCCCAAAGCCATTGGAACGACGAGATTTCTCCCAACTGAAGAATGCGACCATCCGATCATGGGGGCTTCTTTACATACGGTTCCGACGATCGAAGGAACCATCTGCAATAACCCAACGCCGGCAGCCTGCATCGGGGTGCAATCGAAAAAGAAAAGCATTGAGGGGACGATTAACCAGCCGCAACCTACTCCCCAAAACCCGCCGGAATACATCCCAATAAACCCGACAAGAGGGGCGACGAAAAGAGTCAGCAACCAATTGACTTCATTCATATTCTTCAAGAAAACTCTTAGGGCAACCGAATTACATTCGTTACTCAAAAATCAATCTTTGGCTAAAATCACAACTTCTGAGATATGCCCTCTGCGTACTCGCTTTATTCCGATAGATAATTTCCCACAATTGACGCGCGAATTACGCGTAACCCGCTCATGCAACTTTTCCTTTTCAAGCCACTCGCTTAAACAACGCGCCTCGCTTAACGTAATTTCACGCACAAAAGCCTCGCTCTGAACAGGAAAAACTTTCTCAACTTTCAACTTGACGTCTTTTAGAGAGACTCCGCCCCCTGCCCTAATCATGCCCATATAGTCGTACAACGTCTCGGGTAAGTAATCAAATTCGTCTTCTATCTCTTCCCCGAGTAGTTCTTCAACAATATCCTCCAGCGTCAAAATACCAACGGGCTTCTTTTGAACTGCGTCTATTACTAAAGCAATATGTTCATGATTCCTAACAAGAGTACTCAAAACGTCGGAAGCTCGATCTGTAGATTCAACGTTTATGATAGGTCTTATGAACTTAGACAAATCCGCCGACGCAGAACTTCCCAGCGCATTCCAAGAGGAACCTGAAATATCAATTTCCGAAAGCGCAAGCTCTTTGAAATTCACATAACCGATTATAAGTTCCTTGTTGGTTCTGTAGTATACGGGAAAACGGGTATGCGTGTCGTTTTTGGCAATTTCAAAGGCTTCTGCAGGAGTGAGGTCGTCGGCCAACATTGCAACGTCCTTAATGCTTACCTTAACTCGATCTACTTCTATTTCTGATAACTTTAACGCGCCGTTAATGATAACTTCCTGCTCGGAATTCAATTGCCGTTGTCTTTTAGCAAGCAACGCCAAGAGGGAGATTTCTTCCACGGTATTAAGCGATTTAAGTTCAGGAGAACTACTCTCGAAAGGTTTGTTTAAATAGCGAAGGAAATGAATAAACGGATCGCAAATCGTAATCGTCCAACGTAAAGGTCGAGCAATCCAATAAGCGATCCTGTTGTTAAAACGAACGCCAAGAGTTTTCGGCAATATTTCTGTATATTGCAACATGAAAAAAGTGAAAACTAGTGAAAAAAGCCCAATCCAGGTCTCGCCGAACAACTTAGCGAAAGAAACTCCCGCAAAAGAAGCGCCTATGGTATGAGCAATTGTGTTGATAGCCAGAATACAAGTGATGGGCGTGTCAACGTCCTGTTTAAAAATTTCCCAAATTTTACCAATGTTAGAATTTTTCTCGTTAATTTCCTCCACTTGAGCCATAGTAAGACTTAGTAGCACAGACTCAGCGATAGAACACAACGCAGAAACAAGCACCGCAGCGAGGAGGCTAACGACAAATATACATTGCCACGTCACAACGTCTGACATAATCAGCGAAAAAACTCCTTTTCACAAAGAATTAATAGCGTTTAGTAGGCGTTCATTGTAGTTCAGTTGTTTTTTTGGAGAAGGGGGTTAATCAGAAGGGGGAGTCTTAGAAAAGAAGTTGAACGCTACATCAAAGCATAGAGACGTCGTTCGTTGTTAATTCGTTAGTTGCGTTGACGTAATCAAAATAAAAAGCTAGAATAACGACGTCGTTGTTTTTCCATTTTCACGCCGTTCATTCCAGGTAATCCTATGAAATCATTCCAAACGTCTCGTCGCGACTTCCTCAAAATCGGTTCTGCTATCGCTATTTCACCGTTTGCGCTATCGTCTGGTAACGTTCAAGCAAAATCCATGATTCCTGATCTGATAACGCCCCGTAAAAATGAAAAAGGACGACCGTTGCCTCACGCGACGCCCTTAAAACTGCCACGCTGGCGCGGTTTCAATTTACTGGAGAAATTCAACGGAGCCAATCAACCGTTTCGCGAAGAAGACTTTCAAAACATCAGCGATCTTGGATTCAATTTCGTTCGGTTACCGATGGACTATCGCAGTTGGATCGTAGATGGAGACAAGAGGAAATTCAATGAAAAAACCCTTGACGAAATTGATCGCGCCGTTGAATTAGGCCAGAAATATGGAATACACGTTCATATAAATTTTCATCGGGCTCCCGGTTATACAGTCGCTAATCCTCCGGAAGCGCCTCTGGTTTGGAACGACGAAGAAACGCTTGATATTTGTAAACTCCACTGGCAAACATTTGCCAAGCGTTATCGTTCGATTTCGGCTGATCAACTTAGTTTCAACCTTTTTAATGAACCGGCAGGTTGCACAGAAAGCGAATATTTCAAAGTCGCCAAGACTCTGGTTGACGTCATTAGGCAAGAAAGCCCACAACGTTTAATCTCCTGCGACGGTATCGACTGGGGAACGAAACCCTGTCTGTCTTTCAAGGAGTTGCAAGTCGCCCAGTCGACTCGAGGTTATGCTCCAATGGAAATCTCTCACTACGGAGCTTCCTGGGTTAACAGCAAAGAATTCCCCGAACCACGATGGCCTTTTACATCCTTCAATGGTTTACTTCCTTCTCCTAACAAAGGAGAACTCTCCGAAGGAGTAAGAAGACCGCTGTCAATTCAGGGCCCTTTCCCCAAAGATTCCAAACTTGCCTTTAGAATCGGAACAGTTTCCAACAAAGCAGAAATCGTCGTTAAATTTGACAACTCAGAAGCCTTCCGAAAAACGCTTGTTCCAAAAGACGGAAAGGGCGAATGGAAGGAAGTTGTCTTTGTTGAAAGATACGGCGTCTACCAAAATCGTTATGATCTCGATTTCGAGTTAGAAATTCCCAATTCCACGAGACAAATCACAATTGCCAATGTCGACGGCGATTGGGCGACGATTACTCAATTAACGATTTCTTTTGGAAATCAAAGCGCCGATTCCTCTGGAACAACCGACTGGAACGCGCAAAATCCTACGGAACTTCGATATGTCGAGGACGACGGCCGACCAACGCTCATTGGCGGAACAGTGAGAAATCGCCAATGGCTTTGGGACAATAACGTCAAACCGTGGAAGGAGGCTGAAAAGCAAGGAATTGGAGTTATGGTTGGCGAATTTGGAGCGCATAACGTTACTCCGCATCCAGTCGTTTTAAGTTGGATGGAAGATATGCTCGTTAACTGGCGCCAAGCTGATTGGGGTTGGGCCTTGTGGAATTTTAGGGGTTCCTTTGGCGTCGCTAATAGCGAACGCAAAGACGTCGATTATGAAGATTGGCGCGGACTTAAACTCGACAGAAAACTCGTAAGTCTTTTACAACGGTACTAAACGAAGACATGTCCCAATGCGAGTCGACTGTCGCAATTGTCAATTACCGTCGACTCGCTTCCCCTAGTTTTCATTGGAATCATGATGGCGTCGAAATTCCGTTTCGAATCCCTTCTCAAAGTACGTGAAAACGAACGTAACGAAAAAAAGAACGCTTTCCTGGAAGCTCAGGCAGCCGTTCAAAAAATCCAAGAGCGAATCAGACAATACAAAATAGAATTAGAAGCTAATCAGGAAACAATTCGGGCGCAAAGGGCGTCGTCGACGACAAACGCGGAAGAACTGCGTCAACAACAAAGATTCCATACGTTACTTCTCGACAGGCTTCAAAAAACCACGGAAGAGTTAATCACACTCTCAGAACTTGCGGAACAAAAACGAAACGAATTAAATGAAGCAATAAAAGAAGTAAAAATACTTCAGACGCTTAAAGAAAAGTCGGAAGAACGACGCCTCGACGATGAGAGACGTCGTTCCGATAAAGAAGCGGACGAATTGACAACGCGACAAGAGGCGCTCGAACGGCAAAAAAAAACGCGTTCCTAAAAGGAAACAACGAATCGCCGTTAGACGTCAAACTCAATATCGTCGAGCGTCAGATTTGAGTAATCGGCTCCGGCTCCCGATTCCAATTCTTCCAACGTCGCGCCTTCTTGGCGTTTGATCTCCCACGTCTTCGGCATAGAACGGATCTGTCGCGAAACGCCGGCGCGTTCCAGCAGAGACTTCTCGAAGAAATTCGTCTCCAGACAGTCTGGGGGCACTTCTCCTGTAGCGCCGTTCGCTACAGGATCGTATCGTAGAATAAATTCATGTTTCGCAAAGGCGACTCTTCCATTAGGATCGACGCGCATGTCTTGCGTGCGCATGCCGCTAACCGTCGTGCCGTTTGTGCTCCCCATGTCAAGAGCGTACCAATAGCCGTTGGACAATACCAAACGGCAATGCTGAGAAGAAACGTTGGAAAAACGTAAAACCACGTCGCATTTATCGCTACGCCCCACGATCAATTCGCGCTTACGCAGGGGTATGTCGTCGCCTCCGCGAAGGGGCTCTAAAACGCCAAACATAAATAACCCTCATAAAAAAGCTCGGCGAAACACACGCCGAGATGACTTACAAACACAAGCCATTATAACTACGCGCTCTCAGACGTCCACCCCAAATCAAACGCTCGCCTCTCAAAAAGGAAGCGTCCAGAAAAGATTATCGGTCTAAACGTCCTTTCATGCAAGGCGACGCCTGAATTAACGTCCTCATCGTGCACATTAGATTATCGCTAACGTAAAACGTTCCCCCTTGCCTTCAAGAAAAAATCGTTCAATTCTGAAAAGGTCTTTCCACCCTTGTTAAAAGCCAAAAAAAGAGTATTCTTTATCCGTTGCAACAAGCTCATTACGGAGTACGTTCATAAAAAGTGCGTCCTCGAGTTTGTTGCATATTTCAAGGCTAATAGCAAAAGTAGTTTACGTCGTTGAATCGTAACGTTGATTTTGGAGGGGCTAATCGTGTCTCATAACGACTTTAAGAATAAAAAGTCCATGCAGTTCGGAGCATCAACCATGACAACAGGCGCGGACGTCGTCGTTCAATCGCTAATCAACTGCGGCGTAACTAACGTTTTTGGGTATCCTGGCGGTGCAACCATCCCCCTTCACCAGGCCTTTACGCGCTACCGGGATAAAATACGCGTCATTCTTCCCAGACATGAGCAAGGAGCCGGTTTCGCGGCGCAAGGCTACGCACGCGTAACGGGCGAGGTAGGGGTCTGCACGACGACAAGCGGCCCTGGAGCCACGAACATCATTACTGCAATTGACGACGCCAAATTAGACAGCGTTCCAATTGTCGTAATCACAGGACAAGTCAATCTCAACGCTATCGGCGCCGATTCTTTTCAAGAAACGCCAATAACGGAAGTATGTCGGTGCATTACTAAACATCACTATTTGGTCGACGACACGGACGATCTCGCACGAATCGTCGCCGAAGCCATATATGTCGCTAAGTCGGGACGTCCGGGTCCTGTTTTAATCGACGTCCCTAAAAACGTGCTTGTAAGCCAGTGTTATCCGAACTTCGACCAACCCTTTAACTTGCCTGGCTACGAAGCAGCCAATCCCGGTCAAATCGATAGGCAACTAATCGGGCAAATAGTCGAAAAGATCAATAAATCTCAGCGTCCAATGATCCTTTCCGGAGGCGGCGTAACAACGTCCGACGCGACGGAACTACTGAAAAAGATCGTCGACAAAACAGGCGTCCCCGTCGCTACGACCATGCCGGGACTGGCAAGTTTTCCACGCGACGACGAGAACTGTCTGGGAATGGCGGGAATGCACGGAACTTACTGCGCAAATCAAGCCATTCGCAATTGCGACCTACTGCTTGTCCTAGGCGCAAGATTCAGCGACAGAGTCGCGGCAGTGCCGTCTAAATTCGCGCCAAACGCGTATGTCGTTCACTTTGACGTCGATCCTTCGGAATTTAATAAAGTCAAAAAGGTCAAAGCTACTGTTTGTGGAGATCTTAAAGATTCGTTAAGCGCGCTACTGGAAACAATCGAAACCGAGTATGTTCCTGTCGACCTTGCTCATTGGAAAACGCAACTACGCGAATGGAACGAACTTCACCCTGTTTGCTACCAATTAACCGAAGTCGAAGAAAAGGAAGACCTCATTATTCCACAAATGGCAATTGAGGAACTGTCAAAAGCGACTCAGGACAAAGACGTAATCGTCACGACGGGCGTCGGACAACACCAGTTATGGACGACGCTGTTTTACCACTTCAACAAGCCGAGAACCTGGTTGTCAAGTTGTGGATTGGGAACAATGGGGTTCGGCCTTCCGTCCGCTATTGGAGCAAAAGTTGCGCGTCCTGACGCTACAGTAATCGCCATAGAAGGCGACGGCAGTCTTCAGATGAACATACAAGAGATGGCGACATGCGTTACCGAACACATTCCTGTTAAGCTGCTTTTAGTTAATAATCAGCACCTTGGAAACGTCGTTCAATGGGAAGACATGTTCTTCGGTCGCAATCGAGCCAACACTTATCTCGGCGATATAAATGATCCCGAGAATTGCGGCAAGGGAGACGGTTATCATTTAACCAAACGTTATCCGGATTACGTTGCCATTGCCAAGGGATATGGCTGGGACGCCGTTGTCGTTGAAAAAAGATCCGAGTATCCTGCGGCGCTTAAACAAATGCTTGAAAGTCCCGGTCCATTCATGATTGACCTTAGAATCCCTTATTGTGGACACGTCCTTCCCATGATTCCTCCGGGATGCTCTGTTGAAGACATAAAAGTCGAAAAATAGAGCTTGTTCCCATTCATACTTAAGGGGCCTCGACCAATTCCGGTCGAGGTCCCTTGCTGATTGTCGCGAGATTACTAGACGTTCACTACTTCCTATTCGGTCTCTTTTGTCTTTCCTGCTAAAATATAGGAACCATTCTTATCCTTCAAAAGTCCCTCTCTTGAAGTCGCTAACTCGCGAGCCAAAATCTCCAACACACGCGGACCGCAAAAACCGCCTTGACACCGTCCGCTTCCGGGTCGACAACGTCTCTTGACGCCGTCTACCGTTTTAGCGCCCAACGGACGCCGAATAGCTTCAACGATTTCGCCTTCGGTAATTTGTTCGCAACGACAAATTATACGACCGAAACTTGAATCCTTGCGGACTAATTCCGTCTTTTCAGCGTCAGACATTTCAGCAAAACGCGTTTGTCTTCGATAAGGATTAAAACGTGGATTTTCTATCAAATCCAGTCCTGCGTTTGCCAATAATTCAACTGAGTGCTTCGCGATAGCAGGGGCAGAAGTTAGACCTGGCGATTTAATGCCGGCAAGATTAAGCAGTCCGTCAACGTCCGGATCCAATTCAATAATAAAATCTTTTCCACTGGGTAGCGCGCGCAAACCGGCAAAATTACGAATGGAATCTCTAAAATCAACTTTGTCGCTCAGCAACGCGGAAGTCTTACGAACAAACGCCAGTCCTTGCTGAGTCGTCGAGAAATCGCTTTTGTCGTCTCCGTCTTGCGCGTCAGGTCCCACTAACAAATTGCCGTGGACAGTAGGCGATATAAGAACGCCCTTTCCCAATTTAGAAGGACACATGAAAATGGTCCTATCAACCAAAGCTCCTTGCCGTTTATCAAGAATATAATATTCGCCTTTCCGCGGAGTGACCGAAAAACGAGGCTTTCCTATCAATTGTTGAACAGAGTCTGAATAAATGCCCGCGGCATTAACAATAAACCGAGCGTCCACATGACGACCGTTGGAAAAGGTCAGCCGAAATAGTCCTTTTCTCGTCAAATCGTTAAGCTTTTCGCCGTCTTTGTTAAACTTCTCAATTCGTGTCACCTCTGAATTAAGAAGAACTTCACCTCCATTGATAACGCCGCTTTCCGCCAAAGCCGTCGTTAACTCATAGGAACCGACAATTCCGCCGGTGGGAGCAACCAACGCTCCGCAAATCGTAGGTTGAAGATTCGGTTCCATTTGACGAACAGCCTCGGGGCCGACAATTTCCAAGGCATCGACTCCATTTTTAACTCCATTTTCATAGAGTTCACGCAAATGAACCAAATCCTCTTCACAAAGAGCTACGATTAGTGAACCGTTTTGCCGGAACGGGACCGAAAGATCAGCGCATAATTTTGGATATAGTCGATTGCCTTCGACGTTAAAACGAGCCAACATCGTGCCGTTGGGAGGATCGTAACCAGCATGGACAATAGCTGAATTAGCGCGAGACGACCCAAGGGCAACGTCGTTTTCCTTTTCGATTAACACCGTTTTAAGATTAAACTTGCCAAGCTCACGGAAAAGCGCGGAACCAATGACTCCCGCTCCCACTATCGCGACGTCATATGTCATATTATCTCTTACCGTTTCGAAACAATTCAATAACGATTGGAGCGAAACGCCACGTCCCGCTCATATACGGGTCAGTATATCGAAAAGCCAGGAAAAAACAACACAACCAGAGAGTCAAATGTTACGAGAAAACAATCAAGTACAATCAAAAAAAGTGATTAGACCCGGTATACAAGCGTATACGCAAAAAGACACGTCCTTCCTTTACGGAAGTCCGTGTCTTCAAATTTTTCGTTTCGCTTTGCGCCTCCACAAACGGGCAAGTCAGTAACCGCCCGTTCATGTCGGCTTATCGTTAGGTTTTGAATTGGACGATCTTATTTGAAATCGTTCGGAGTGATTCGGAAGCTGAGCATATTGTAGAAGAGGTTAAACCAAAGCTCTACGGTAGTGTACTCAACCAAGATGACGTCGTTCGGTTCAACCAGGATTCGTTGGGAAGGATCGCGGAGCATCTCGCGTTGACGAATCTGGATCGCATACTGTCTTCCGTTAACTTCACGAAGCACCAAGATTCGGCTGGCGGGAAGAATACTGCTCACCTTTCCATTCGCCTCAGAGTAAGAGGAACCAGCAGCCGCGCCAACAGTACCGCCGGCAGTTGCAATCGCGCCCATCACGTCAAGGTCATAGTCGCGAGGAATCGGGTAAACGCCGCCTTTGAGCAAACCGCCGGTGTAATAAACCTCGGCTTCGCGAGACTGAATATAAACTACGTCGCCGTCGTACAGGGTAACGTCTTCCGACGTCAGCTGCGGGGGTTGTTCGCCAGGCGCGACGCGAAGAGGAATGCGCAGGACGCCGAGATCCTCGTTCAAATTGTTGATCTGACCAGTCTCGTTATAACGACGTTCGACTTCGCTCATCGCGTATCCGTTGTCGTTCATATAGTCTTTACTGCTAAACTCGTCGCTATAAGCCTTGCGAAGAATAACGACCTCGTTTTTGGCGTTCAAACCAGGAAGACCGCCGGTCAAACTCAAAGCTTCCAGAATGTCGTTTCGATAAGCGGGCAATTCCAAAGTCTTGGCAGTACCGCGCGCAATACCTCCCATGTAGGAGGCCCCCCTATTGTAGCTATTATTCGAGCCACTTCGTAAATCCTCGCCGGTAATATCTTCACGAATAACCGTAACGTGATACGTACGAGGCTTGATCAGAGAGACAGAAATATTGGCGTCTGGACGAACGATCTCACGTTTCAACGTGTAAGCCGAACGAATCGCCTCCTCAGCCTGAATCAGCGTCATTCCTTCAACGTAGATCGGTTCGGTCAACATCGGAAGGGACAACGTGCCGTCGGAACGAACGACATAAGGATAGCCGGAAGCGGGCCTATCAGTAGCAGAACCAATATTATGAATCGGAGGAGCGTCTTCCGGATTGCCTGTAATACCGGCGATGTAGATACCCAGAACGTCGTTCGGGCCCAGAAGCTCTTCAGCTGGCTTGTCCATTCGCAACTTAACGAAATTGATCTGTTCCATTTCGCTACGGACGGCGCCCTGGCTTTTATTCTTAAAATACTTCGGCGACACCGTCTCGCTGTTCGGAATGCTCATGCAGCCGCCCGCTACACCGCAAACCAATAAACACGCTAAGAACGTCTTTATCGTTTTCTTCATTTTATGTGTCCTTACATCTCAACCGAACGAACGCGGCTCCATCCGAAACCGGGCCAATTCCTCAAAAACACTTTTTGCCAGGCAAATCCCGCCGCATCCTCACGAACAGAACGAGAAGCCCGACTATTTCAACTAACGATTGAATCCTCAAACCAGAACGCAAACTTCAATCGATGACTGACGTAGGCGTCCACGAGGAAACGAACTCGAAAAATTCAATTGGAAATATCAAAACGTCTAAAACGTCGGCGCCAAAGGCTAACGCCTCAACAAGACGCTCTTCATCACGGACCTACTATCGACGTACGAACGTTCCCCTCTTTAAGAAAACGTCCAAAATATGCCAACATAGGCGGAGCTTACGCCGCCGTCGCCAAAGTCGACTGAGAAATTGCCCAGTCCGTTACCCTTGTTTTCGAACGTTTCGCTCCAAATCATGAGTAAAATCCGAAAAATTTGCACAATTTGCATAAATAAAATTTCTAAACGAACTCGTCTTACTAACAAGTATTTTTATTACAACTGCATCTCCACGAAAACGTATCAAGATTCCATGGGACTATGAAATACCAATCTTGACTGAAACCGGAAATAACGCTAAAAAGAGGCATGGTCTCGGGGATCGTGAGAACCAGGCTGCAACCTGTTTTTCGAGCGGTATTCCTTGGTTTTTTATGCTCCGTTCAAGATTAATCGTTCAAACAAATTTTACGCTATAAAAATGAAAAACACTTTTTGGGTTCTGTTCAGCTCAATGTTAGTTGGGAGCGTTATGATTTCGTTTTCTTTCGCCGGCGACGCAGAAGAACGCCTTGCATCCTTTATGAACCAATATCAAAACGATTATAAAAAGATGTATTGCGATATCTCCTATACATGGTGGGACGCAATGATCACCGGAAGTGAAGAGGCGTTCGAAAAATCGTCAGAAGCGACGTTAGCGATGTCGAACTATCATGCCGACAAAGCAAAATACGAAGAACTAAAAAAACTAAGGGCTGCCGCAATCAACGCAACTCCTACTGAAAAAAGAGCGGCTTATGTCGCCGAGCGTTCTTTCGAACAATCCCAAATATCCCCCGAGTTGAACAAAAAAATCGTCGATCTTGGATCGCAAATCGAACAGATTTTTCAAACCCAGCGTGCGGTGTATGAGGGAACTGAATATACCAACAACGAACTCCTCGCAATGTTGGAAAAAGAAACTGATTCCCAGAAGCGTTACGCAATTTGGGACGCTTTGAAACAGGTTGGCGAAATAGTAGCGCCCAAAATGATCGAATTGGCCAAACTTCGAAATCAGGCCGCACAAGAATTGGGCTACAAGAACTATTGGGAAATGACGGTTTCTTTCCAAGAATTTCAGCCGGATGAACTTCTAAACATTTTCCAGGATCTTGATCGTCTTACGACGCCGCTCTTCAATAAGATGAAAACAAAGCTAGACGGCGAACTAAAAGATAAGTTTGGAGTCGATACGATCATGCCTTGGCATTACGACAACCCCTTCTTCCAACAGGCTCCTCCATCGAGCGCGTTAAATGTCAACGAGTTCTATCAAGGAATAGAAAAAGAAGATATTGTCGACATTTCTGTCAAATATTATAAAAAACTCGGATTTGACGTTAATCCGATCGTCAACAACAGCGATCTCTTCGAAAAAGAAGGCAAATCGCAACACGGATTCTGTAACGACATGAATCTTGAAGGCGACGTCCGAATTCTATGCAATATCAAACCAGACGCAGAATGGATGGACACTCAGCTTCACGAACTTGGACACGCCATTTACGATTACAATCTCGATCGTACCCTTCCCTGCAACATTCGTTCTGCCGCGCACATTTTTACCACGGAGGGGATCGCTATGACATTTGGCGCAAAAGCGCGTGATCCTCAGTGGCTGGTCGAAAACAGAGGAGTCGATCCAAAACGCGCTCAGGAGGTTAACTCCGCCTTACAAGAACAACGCTTACGAGAACAGCTTATTTTTTGTCGCTGGACGCTAGTAATGACATTCTTCGAAAAAGCGTTGTACGAAAATCCTGAACAAGATTTAAACAAACTCTGGGGAGAGATGACGTCGCGCTATCAGGGACTAGATCCTTTAGACGGGAGAAATAAAGCTGATTGGGCGTCGAAGCCCCATTTCGTCATTGCGCCGATTTATTACCATAATTACATGCTTGGCGAATTGTATGGGGCGCAAGTCAGAAAATCGTTGGAAAAACAGGCGAATGGAAATCCAGAGAAGTTTGGCAAATTACTGAAAGAAAAAGTGTTCATGCCCGGCAACTCGCTTCCTTGGGAAGAGTTTGTTAAAGAATCAACGGGAAGTCCTCTTTCAGTTGAAGCGTTTGTAGAAGAATTAAACGTCGCCGACTCTCAAATACAATGAGTACGATCCATGAAATAGAAGATCGGTTGTTCAAATGCTAAGAGCCTATTTCACGACCGATCTCCTATAACATGAAAAAGTTGGCGCAAGTTAGTTGCTCAAAACTAGTTTATCCCTTTGCTGGAACGGTTACATGGCGGTTCTGAATGATAGTACCCGGCGTTTTTTGACGTTGGTTCTGTTTGTTCTTTTGGGACCGTCGTTGCTTTTTCTTGTCGGTTATAAGCTATTCGCACGCAACTCAAGCAATTCCCTAGTCACGAAAGAACCTCGTCTGTCACAATTTATAGAGGGAAGTCTATACTTTTCTAATCGAGAATATTTACGTCCAGGAGCGCAAAGATTCTTGAACGTGTCCTTCTCGTCAGAATCCAATGAAGACGTCGCTTTTTGCCCGGAAGTTTATCTAATTGAAGAGGACAATCTGGAGTTCATCAGAAAATTTGCGTCTTCTTTTGACTCATTCTCTGACCAGACGTCAAGCGCAGACATAACAAACAAAGAAAATGAATCGTCTTCTCATTGTCTCGTCGACGATACTTCCGAGAAAGCTTTGGAAATTAAACGTCAATCGTTTGAAAAACTACTGTTCTCAAATGAAAGTAATAACGTTTCGCTTACGTCTGCTTTTGAGTCGCCGACAAAAAAATACTCATTAATAGTCGTTCCAACTCTTTTGTGTCGCGACGATCGGCTTTTAGAAGTCAAAGCGACGCTAATGAACCTGATACGTCATGCGGCGTCAACTTCAAAAGAGAACAAAAGAATTGTTGGTCTCGCAATCGGAAACTTTCGCATCATCAAATCGAACGAGATCTTTTTACCAACCAATCAAGAAATTAGCCGCAAATCAAATCAGGAATTAGCCGCTTATTTCAGCGTGGCTTCGTCTTCCTTACCTCTTGTTTCTCCACAACGGTCCGATGAAGAAATAGAAGAAAAAATAAGGTTGCTTGAGTCGGAAGCCCCCTGCGTTAATAACATTAAAATTCTTTATGTCGGCAGCACAAGGAATGCCAGAGTTGGCGCAACTTTCGAATTTGACAAGCTGTATCAAGAGGGCGAACCACGTCATTACATTTCAATCGAAACAGACAAGGACCATTCTTCTATCCAGATTGATTTCAACGCTCCGACTCCTGTTTCATTAATGGCTCAATTTATTCCCTTCTTCCAACAATTTGGACAGACTTGTTGGTTTTCGGGGCAATTAGTCGGAAATTTCTTTTCGTCAGAACATGGTTTTGTATCGGCTCGTTCCGAGCAATTCCAGCAGATAGAAGAAAAAGAGACCGAAAAAACAACAGTCGACATTCCTCTTTGGAGCGTCCGGTTGAAAGACGCCCATTTTCAAAACTGCGATTTGACGTCAATAAGCGCGCAAACCAATCTTCCTGAGTTCTCAGGTAAGATCTCCGATCTATCTATCGACAAAGGGACGATACGTCAAGGCGTGTTCGAAGGGACAGGAACAATTTGTATTCAGGACGGAACGGTTCCTACTGACGTCTTGAGTAGACTATGCAAGACAAACTGTCTTGAAGTTGTTCCTTCTACGGCGCTAAATTATCGTTTCATCAACGATTCTGTTCCATTCAACGAATTCGAATTACAATTCAAGATGAACAAAAACGGGATTGTTTTTGATTCAAAATATCCGAACAAGATCGTGGCTTGTTACGAAAAAGGAAACGTCAAATATGGATTCTTTCTGCCCCAAACTACGGCAGGACGCGTTTTGCCATACGCAAGACCGCTATTTGCGTTAGTCGACTCAACAGAAGAAGACGTATTCCGTACGCCCCTATTTAAAAGCGCGTTAAATCACCTTCCCGTTACGTCGACGGCGGCGACTCTAGACCAAGACAATTATACATTGAGACGATAGCAGAAACATACCAACGAATCTAAATCTCGTCGACAGAAACAGGTTGAACGGTCTTGAATATCGCAACCCTAACGCGTCAGAGGATTTCTCCCAAAGAGTCATTCTGGATCAGGCCAAGGAACAACTGTCCAAGTTCCCCTTTTATCGTCGGTTACTCTAATGAAAACAAATCCCGACGAATCGTCTTTCTTAACCCCAAGGGAGCCTATGTCAATTACAGTTTCTCCTGGTCCAACTTTACGGGTATATGACAAATTCTCAATGTCGTGAGATTCTGATTCCACTTTATCTGAGAAATCCCTTTCAAAACATTCCAGATAATCCCAAGACTCGTCGCTCGATAAAGACTGATTCTCAATGGGACCTAAACTTGTAGCTAAAACCGCTGAGTAATCAAGCGTCTTCGGTTCCAAACAAATAAACAAACCTAATACACAAGCCAGAGACGTGACAACCAAGCTTCTCCAAATCGACAATGCGTCAAACACAACCCAAAAAAACGACCGCACGACTAAAGCAGCGCAAACTAACAGTCCCAAAGACGCGATTCTCCCTACCGTCTTTGCCTCTTTCTTTCGAAAATCTTCAAGTTTAGAACTAGCGGCGCTTTTCACTTGACGCAAATTATCGGCTAAAACCGGAGAAGCGCCTCTTGAACAACAAGACGTCGCCAAGACCTTTTCTCGCAATGGGTCAGAACATTCGCTTAGGACGTCGTCTAACGTCGTCGCCGAACAAACACGATCGATATCCGACGTCCAACATGCGTCTAACGTCATAGGAAGCTCGTCGTAGGCAACGAATTCCTTCCTTCTTCCCTTTTCAAAAAATGGGATTCGTCGTTCAATATTAACTACTAATCGATTCTTCTTTATCTCGTCTGAAGAATCGGCGACTTCGTTTTCGCTTGCACGCCATTCAGAGGTAAAGCGAGGCGCGCCGCCTTCGATATCCCTAAAAACATACTTCTCGCCTACTCTTTGAAGAGACTCGTTCACAATGACCTTATACACGGCTATTTTTAAGAGCCCGCCAATTTGCGGCAATAATGGAATCGAAACAATTTTCTTACCGTCTGATACGTCAATTAGACGTTGCGAAACAAGCGAACCGTTTTTATCAATTGTCGCTATTAAGGATTCTTTACTCGTTGAAGACAACTCTAATTCAATCGATTCGTCTTCTCTAAAAATAGATTTCAGCGGCCGAAAATAAACGTTTGAGTTGTTCGAAATCGAAAGTCGCGCCCCATTTAGAGCCACGCCGTCGTCCTTTGTTTCCTCTCCTGATTCAATATCAGAAAGGTCAGAATCAACCATGGATTCCAGAGACGTTTTTTCACCCCGGAAGTCGGCCTGATTTTCAATCAACGTTACTTTACGAGAAGAATCGTTTGACAAAAAATAATGACGACCGTCAAGCGGAGTAAAAGCAAACGCTCCGTATCCCATCTCGTCGGTCTCGAAAGAAACCAATTCTTCGTCGTCCGACAATGTAAACCTATCCGAAATTGGTCTTCCGAGAGAATCTGTGCAAAAGACTCCGACTGTATTGGGAAAGCCCGTTATCAATCTGCCAAGTTCCGGATATATTCTTATGAAAACACAAGTTGAAGCTGTTTTCTCTCCATCAGAAGGGTTCTGTTCTTCCGGCTGTTTTTGAATATCTTCATATGCGCAAACTGGAAGCCTTTCTTCAAGTTTCCGTTTGGTAATTTCTCGTCCGACGTAAGATGCAAACAAACGCTTTTCGGAGCCAATTTCCGATAAGGGAGACGTCGTAGGAAAACAATTCTCCATGCTGCCAATCGTCAATCCATTAGAGTTGACTACTTGTAAAATGCGTTCAAAGCAAAAATCGTTTTTCGTTCCTACTGAAACCTTTAACTTGACTTTTTCAGGAAAACTTTCAGTATTCGTGAGATCGTAGCAGACCAAACCTTCTGCGTTGCTCCACTCTGAATGAGAAAGAACAAAGTCGTTTGTAGAAGCGTCGACTAAATCAAAACGAACGGAAACCCGATGCGGTTCGTTAAGTATATTTCTTGTAAGAACAACTATTGACTGCGGAACGCCGCGAACTAAAACATCGGGAACAGCCGTTCGAACATAATAGTCTTCATTGAAAAAACGTCGCAATCTGATCTCTTGCCAAACAAGGCTTATAGAAATAATTATTCCAAAAAGAACAATAGCAAAGACAAGCTTTTTAAACAACGAAAGATTACGGAAAATCTCCCCTGCGCCGCCAATAAAATCGAATTTCTTGGAAACAATATTCTTTATCGTCTGAAAGAAAAACGACTCATAGAATGATCGGTTAGACATATTAGGTTGATTGGCGACTAAATCCTTTTCACTCCGTTGTTTTTTGCTTTTTATTCGCTTTGGATTCTTGCGTGCTTTTGATCCGTCAGCCGATTCTTCACTTTTATCAATTTTGAGTCTCTTACGACGTTCAGATTGCCGAAAGACTCCGTCCTCAAAGGAACCCGACGCCGCGTCAAAAGCAAATCCGGAAGCTCTTTCAAAAGAGCGAAAATCAATAACCTCGTCTCCTGCCAGAGCTGAATTAACCGTCCTTTCAATACGAATAGCGCGAGCAGTTAAATCGACAAATTTTAGAGTCTCGTCATACGCTTTCGCAACGTCGGAATCAGTCGCAATAAGCGTTCTCAGTTCGTCGGCCTTATCCTCGTCAAGAAGACCAAACAACAACTTAAAAAACTCTTCGTGTGAATTGCTTTTGGGAGATTCGGCAGACATCGTAAACTCCAAGAGCTAAAAAATCAAACCGAAGTCTCTAAAAAGACGTCAGAAAGCGATTTCTCAATACGATTCTTGTCATTTTCCCAAAAAACGCCAAGTTTGTTAAGAACGGTTTGCATCGTCTTTTGGACGTTTTCGATTGACTCGCTTGTCGTTTGAGCAATTTGCCGATAACTCAACGTTCCGTTTTGCCGTAAAAGGAAAACAACGCGTTCCATGAACGTCAAACTGCAAATCAAGTTCCGCATACGAACAAAAAAGGAATAGTCGGAAGAACTCTCGTCAAGATCGCTCAATGAACTAGCGTCAAATTCTTTGCGTTTTCGAATCCGATCCTTTTTCGTTTTCTCCGAAACGATTGAATACAATACGCGAAAAATCCAAACGCGCACGTTTTTAACGTCGCCTATTTGATTATTTTTCCAGCATCTCATAAACACTTCGTCAAGAGTTTCCTCAGCGTCTTTTACCGAACCTAAAAGAAAAAAAAGCGTTCCAAGCGTCTCAGGTTCATAACGAGCAAAAAAATCTTTCAATTGTTGTTCGTTAACCGCAGTAGCTTCCATACTCTCGTACAGGAAAGCGTCTCGTTTTTTTGTCGTCTTCATAATCGTTCCTACCTAACGACAATCTCCGCTGGAACACGTTTCAATCGATGTGACGCATTTTTGAGAAGTTTGGCCAAAAAGGACTTTTGATCACAGGCAAGGGCCAACCATGAGGCCAATACACATAAAAAGCCTTGCCTATTAAATAACGGCGATCTACATAATGAGGAACGAAACCGTCAGACCAAAGACGACTGTCTAAACTAAAACCGCTATTGTCGCCAAACGCGACATATTGTTCGCTATGCTGTGTAAGAAGAGCAGACTTCGTATTGCCGTATCCTCTCCATAACCTTGGAGAAGACATAAACTTCGACATATCGTCTTCGTCTCCTAAATAAACATACTCTCCTAACGAAAGCCGATCGCAGCGAGCGGTGTTGAAGTCGTTAAAACGAGACGTGTCCCAATCTTCAAGCATTCGTCCTGCGGCTATGTAATAGACGTCGCGTAACACCTTCAAATGTTCCATCTTCACGCCGACGTTGTTGACGCCTACGGCAACAGGCGCCAGATCCCGAGCGTTTGGATCACGATTTCGCGGTATAATCGCCGGTTGCTCGTCGTCGGTCGTCGTAAACAGGTCGTAACGCCCCCCTTCTCCCGGAAAAGCAAGTTCTTCGTCGTCAATGACTACGCGCATTTCTTCGTCGACATTCAGAAACATAAAACGATATGTCGCCTTCCGCGTAAAATCATAAGAAATCGTTTTCGGTTCAAACTCCGGCACGGCGGGCACGCTTAACGTAATGGAACCTGTTTTAGGAACAATAGAACAACGAAACGTTACTCCTCCTTTAACTAAATCAAACGCAAGAACGCCAGTTTCTTTAGTCTGCGTTTGTTCAAAGGTCAAATCGCATGATATCGCTAAATCGCCGACCCAATTACATCCAAATCCGTCAGGATTCTTGGCGACGTGAACACGCGAAGAACCGTCTGTTCCAATCGTAGTTTGAGCAAGTTGAGAAAACTCGTCGGTGTTGGAACGATCCCATTCTTCGACAAATCGCGACACGTGCGCTCCATGCGCGTCTGACGTGCCAAGAGACGCCTGACGACGAGACACGCCCGCGTTGTAAGCGGCAAAGTCGTCAATCAAGCGAGGATTGTTCGTTACGACGCCCGAACGTTCAACGTCAGGAGGCAACTTCCCGTCAGCCAGATAGAACCAATCTTTTGAAGAAGGAACGATATGACGATACCGCAACCAATAAAGCTTTTCGTCCCCCTGAACCACAGGAGATACGTCCGCCTCTGCTCCCAATCTCAAATTTGACGCGTTTTCCAAATCATCCTCTAGAGCGCCGACAAATGCAAATCCTCTCCCCTTATTAGTTTCAAATCGACGCCATGCGCGTTTGCCAGAACCCTGATGAACAAGATCGTCAGTCCACCGTTCGGGCCATCCGACTTGTCGCAGTTTCCTCGCTACGTAATCGTCGTCATGAACGATTTGTAAAATCTGACGAAGATACTTATAATTCTTCCTCGCAATTTCAAAGGGTTTGTTCGGATCGATCCAAGTCTCTTCGGAAAAACCGTGATCAACGTCGTTTGTTTCCGCAAGATTGACGTCGGGAGTCCACACGTCTGAACGTCGTTCAACTCGTTCAGTATGCTCTCCAGACTCAGCGACGCGACGCTCGGCGTTGGGATTGATCGGCTGAACAAAAATATCGCCGTACTGAACTCGAAGATTCTCATTGGGAAGTCCGACTATACGCTTGATGAAATTAACTTTCGGATCGGCAGGAGCGCGAAAAACGGAAACGTCCCAACGTTCAAGCTCGCGCTGATCGAATGTCATTTTGCTGACAAGAATCCGATCGCCCGTATAAGACGGAGCTATTTTATCGTTTTTCAAGCTCGGTTTTTCGTCGCCAAAATACTGGGTAAACCCGCACTGAGGACACACGCCCGCTACGACGCGAAAACCAGTTCGACGATTGCAGCTCGAGTCGATCTCTTCGCTTGCGCTCGTTTGGAATCGATAGCCGCATTCGCTGCATTCAACGTCCTTATGACGTCCCTTCAACGTCGGCGCCATAGAGCCTGTTGGAATGACAAACGCTTCTACCTCAAACGTCTTAAACAAGAAAGCTAAAAAAAGCGCGATCGCCAAAGACTCAAGAATCTCGCGAAATTGCATAAAAGCTGAAGATTCTTTTTCGTCAACCTTTTTCTCGTCGGACATAAACGACCTTCATTTCAGGATATATTGCCGTCGTCTTCCTGCACGACCGAAGCCGGGTCAAGGATACGATTCGTTGTCAAACGTATTGTGTTCTTTTCAAAAGGCGCCCCAAAGCGTCCAAAAACACGTTGCGTCGTGTTCTTTCAAAAAAAAAGGAAACGATTATAATGGCTTGTGTTTGAGTCATGGACGCGACGCGTGAATCGGCAAACGCATAGGAGTCGCGTTAAGCCCAAAACGAGTCGATCCGTCGTAACGGACTCGGGACACGAAAACCAAAAAATCAACGCCTGTTTCTCATCATTCGTTCCTCCGAAACAGTCGAGTATTATACACTTTTATCCGCCTCTTTCCAACCCCTAGAGGAATTAACGCAATGTCAAAATCGCTCAATGTAGGATTCATTGGTCTGGGTCAAATGGCGTCGGCGCTTGCAGCCGGTTTTATTCGCGCTCAAATTGTCGAACCGTCGCGAGTTGTCGGATATGACGTTTCGGAAGCAGCGGCGGCTAAATTTGTAAACGCTACGAAAGCGACTGCGTTTTCCAATCCCGAAGACGTAGTCAATCATGCCGACGTGTTATTTCTCGCCGTTAAACCTCAGTATATGGCCGGCGCTCTGGTTCCGGTGAAACAAGCCCTTGCAAGCGATCCTTCCCGACCGCTTATTGTTTCTATTGCCGCCGGCTTGCCGATCTCCTATTTTGAAACGGCGTTGTTCGATAAAATCCGCCTCGCGCGCGTAATGCCCAACACGCCTTGTCTTGTTGGCGAGGCGGCCAGCGGGTTCGCGCTAAACGCTAACGCGACCTCAGAAGACGGAGCACTTGTTAAAGGCTTCCTGGAAACGGTTGGCGTCGCCTTCGAACTTCCGGAAAGCCAACTCGACGCTGTTACCGGTCTTTCCGGATCCGGTCCCGCATACGTCTTTATGGCGATCGAAGCGCTTGCGGACGGCGGCGTTAAAGTCGGCTTGCCTCGTCAAGTCGCCTTAACGTTAGCGGCGCAAACCCTCAAAGGAAGCGCGGAAATGTACCTTCAAACCAAACGCCATCCGGGCGAATTGAAAGACGCCGTTACAAGCCCCGCCGGCACGACGATCGCCGGCGTTGCCGCGCTGGAAGAAAGAGGTTTCCGATCGGCGTTAATCGAGGCGGTTGAACGCGGCGCGGTAAGATCGCGGGAATTAGGCGCCAAATAATTGCAATATTGGCGTCGACGTTTCATATTCGCTACGTTTCCTATTTGATTCTTCAAGATGAAATATCCAGAACCTCCGCACGATCATGAAAACTTTCATGACGCCCAGCCTCATACTTTTGGGCGAGGAGAATCTAATAGGAACGCCGTCGTTCCGCCTCCGATAATCGATCAGCCGAAAAAAAACGCCCCGCCCATCGAAGGGTCGAAAAAAGGGGGCATTCCTTTCGTTTCTCCCACTAGCCGCACGTCTTCCCGTCCCAAGACGAACGCGCCTCCTCAGACGCTTGAGTCACTGAACAATCTGGACGACGAACAAGGAGAACTCCTCCTCTCCGACGATACGGGCACGATCACGCCAAAACAACGCGCGTCCTCGTGGGGACTGAGCGTCTTTGTCCATGCGGTAATTATCGTCATCCTGGCTCTTATCTTTTTTCCAATTCCTCAGGCGCCGCCGGAAGTCGAAGCTGTTTTCAGCACGGAAATAGGCGATCAACTAGATTTCCTGACCGAAGACGAAGGCAATCTCAATCCCAATCAAGCGGAGAGCTATGCGTTAAACGTTCCGGAAGAGTTAAGAATTGAAGACGTCGTCGTTTTTGAAAGGGACGATCTTCCGTTTGTCAGCGACGTCGCGGCGCCCTTGTTTGATCAATCTCGAATTGAAATGAGCGACATGCTCACTGGTCGAACAGATCCCGGCTTGAAAAATGATTTGCTTTCTAAATACGGCGGCAATAAGCTAACGGAAGAAGCAGTGGAGGCGGGCTTAGAATGGCTGACTAAACAACAAGACAAAGACGGCTCGTGGAGTTTGAGAGGCCCTTATTCCGACGGAATAGCCTCTATTGACAACAAACCGGCGGCGACTGCGCTGGCGCTTTTAGCTTTTCAAGGCTCCGGAAACACGCGTTCCTCCGGCAAACACTCTGCAGTGGTTCGACGCGGTTGGACCTGGTTGCTAAAACAACAGAATTCCGACGGTTCCTTTGCGCCGACGCCTCGTTCAAACGAAGCCTTGTTTTATACGCAAGCGCTCTGCACAATCGCCTTATGCGAAATGATCACGCTGGAAAAAAACGCCAACGCTCGTGTGCGAAAACAAGCGGAAAACGCCGTTAATTATATTTTGGAAAACCAACATGCGACGCGTGGAGGGTGGAAATATCTCCCGCAGGAATCGAGCGACCTTTCCGTAACAGGGTGGTGTTTGATGGCGCTCAAAACGGCAGAAATGGCGGGCATTAATGTTCCTGATTCTAATTACGCGAGAATCGGGGCATTTCTTGATTCTGTGTCTTACGACGAGGGCGCGGGATACGTCTACCAGCTCGTAAACGGAAAAGTTTCCGACGTTGAAAAACGCCCTTCCATGACGGCGACGGGGCTAATGTGTCGCGAATATTTAGGCTGGGCTCAAAACGATCCCGCGCTGTTAAGAGGCGCGGAAGCTTTAACAAAGGAAGAAAATTTGATTCGTCTTCCCACGACTCCTGAAGAAGAAAAGAATTTTTACTTCAATGTCTACGGTTGGTACTCAACCTCTATGGCGCTCAAAGGTCTCGGACCGTATAATAAGTATTGGCGACGTTGGAACGGCGCCTTAAGTAAAGAACTTCCAAAACTCCAGGAACCTCGCGGTTCAAAAGAGGCCGGAAGTTGGAATCCCCAATTTGACGAATATAGTTTCGGCGGCGGACGTATGTACGTAACGTGCCTGTCGATTCTCTGTTTAGAAGTTTACTATCGTCATTTGTCCATATATCGATGAAACGCCGTTCAAAGGCTTTACCGTCTTGATTTTGTCGTTGAATCGTTCGTTTCGTTTCAATAAGGAATACTCAGATGAATTTGACCAGAAGAACGTTTATGGCGTCGGCGGCGCTCCTTTCAATCGTTCGTCCCGATCTTTTGCTTAAAACTGAAGCTCAATCCTGGGCGGAAGAAATCGCTACCGCTTTTGACCGCGCGAGTTTGACGTTTGCTCATTCGAACGACGTCGGTTTCGCCGGATTTTTCGGCACTCGTTACAAGCAATCCCTCGATAGACTTTGCAGTCAGCCCATCGACAACGTCGCGTTTGTTCTCGACGACGTCAATTTCAATCAAAAGAGACGTTTTTTCAACTACAGCGGCGATATTTCCGGTCGCTATATCGAAGTCGCGTCGCTCACTTCGACAAAAGACAAGCCGACGACTCCTATTCTCCCCAAAATCATCGACGAGATTGTCCAATATCAAAATCCGGACGGCCATTTTGGTCGCGAGGTCGACTGGAACAAGACGATCGACGTCGCCGGCTCCACCGATCAATCTCTGGAAATGCCAATTCTTTGGGGCAACGGCCGTCTGATGCTCGGTTTGTTCGCCGCATATGAACGATTCGGAAACGAAAAAGCGCTCGAAGCGGCGAAAAAGATGGCCGACTTCTACGTAAACATTGTCGTCAAACGGTTCTGCGATCCCGCTCGAATGGACGAATACAAACAAGAAGCAAAGGGTTACGCCGCTGCGTACGTTACTTGCGTCTTCCACGGGATCGAAGGCCTGGTTCGCGCTTACAGAATCACAGGCGATAAGAAATACCTCGATTGCGCGGTAACGATGGCGGATTTCCACGAGCAATTTGACACGCTTCCCGTTGGACACAGTCATGGCAGCATCAGCGCGCACGAAGCGCTCGTCATGTTGTACGAAGAGACAAACGACAAGAAATATCTTGATCGCGTCGTCAAACGTTGGGACGACGCGGT
The DNA here is from genome assembly GCA_017550965.1 of Thermoguttaceae bacterium. Classification (GTDB taxonomy): domain Bacteria; phylum Planctomycetota; class Planctomycetia; order Pirellulales; family Thermoguttaceae; genus RUG369. Next base: position 16,381 of record JAFZNK010000333.1, on the reverse strand, counting down.
ATATCAAGGTTTTGTCAACCCCGGCGGCGGCGTTTGCGAAAACTATATTGTCAGCGGTCACAGCGACGAAGGTTGTTCGGAAGCCGACTGGCTCCGCATTTGCCTGATGATATGGCGCAACACCGGCGAGGTTAAATACCTTGATTTTGCCGAAAGAATGCTCTACAACGAATACCAAATGAATCAGTGGCATACCGGCGGATTCGGACACCGCTATATGGTTTCTGACGACAAAGGCTGCTTCGCGTGGGGCGAACGTTACGCAGAGTCTTATTGGTGCTGCAGCTATCATGGTCCGCTTGGATATTACGAGCTCAAAGAATACTTCGCCGTCGGTTCAATTTGTCCGAAAACCGGCGCCGACATGGTCTATTACAACTTCCCGCTCGAATTTACCACTCCGTTGACTCTGCGCGGCGAGAAATGGCAGATTATGTCTCGCCAACTTCCTGCCGACGCAAATTGTCCCGTCAAATCAGTTGCGACAATCGCGGGGCCTAATAAAGCGGAAGTTAAATTTGCCGTCAGAATCCCTGACTGGGCGCAAAAGGTCGAAATTAGTCGCGGCGACGAAAAAGCGGAAGCGACAATCGTCAACGGTTACGCCGTTATCGACGGTAAAGTCGGCGACGAACTTACGATCTCCTATTTTGCAGTTCCGATTCTTGAAGATCGTCGATTCCACGCAATCCCAACGCCGACGGAATCGACAAAGATCGACGAGTGCGTTTTGCGCTTTGGTCCGAAAGTTCTCGCGATTAAAGAAGAAGGCGATCCCAAGATCGAAGATTTGCGCGTAAAAATCGACGAAAACGGAACGATTCAATTGCCCGAATCGCTCACGAACGCTTACGACATGACCAACGAAGAACGTAACGGAAAGTATACGTTTGTCTTCAACGTAACGTTTGACAAGTAATCGAGCCCTTTCTCCCAACTTTGCGGCGCCGTTAATTCCAGCAATTAGCGGCGCCCTTTTTGAAACGTTTTTGGAGTCAAAAAACGTCAATTCGCTGGAGAATTAGAACGTTTTCTGTTATAATAACGCGAAATCGGGCAAGCCGTTGTTCGTTGTTTTCCCATTTTGTCGATAGTCGACTGTTTGAGGGGGTTCTATGTCGTTCGATTTAAAATTGGCGTCCAAAACTCGGATTCTCGCTTATGGCGAATTGTTGTGGGACATGCTTCCTTCCGGAAAGAAACTCGGCGGCGCGCCGGTTAACTTTCTGTACCACGCGAAAACACTGGGTTCTGAAGTTCGCGCGCTCACAAGCGTCGGCGACGACGAGCTTGGTAAGGAAATCCTTGAGCGATTCGACGCGCGTGGAATTCCCCGCGACGCCTTGCAAATATCGCGGCAAGCGCCCACCGGCACGGTCGACGTTACGCTTGATTCCAAGGGGATTCCCTCTTATCGAATTGTTGAAAACGTCGCGTGGGACGATATCCGCGTTGGACAAATCGAACTGGAGAAAACGCTCCAATTCCTAACGGAACCCGAATATCGTTCAGCGTTTTATTACGGCAGTTTGGCGCTTAGGACAACGGATAACAAAGAATCTGTTTTACGAATCCTAAACGCTTTGCCGTCGAGCGTGTTGCGAGTGTGCGATTTGAATTTACGCGCTCCGTTTTACGATCGTGAAACCGTTCTGTTCACGTTGCAAAACGCCGACGTCTTCAAATTAAACGACGTCGAAGCGATAGAATTAGATCAAATGCTCGCCGACAAAATCGAGCCTACGCTGGCGTCTTTTGCCGATTCAGACTCGTCGTTGAACACGGCGATACGCGACGACTTTGAAAACGTCAAACAGGCGCTCTCTGTTTGGGCTGACGCCTGGATAAAAACGTTCGATTTGAAGACGATCGTTTTAACTTGCGGCGCAAGCGGCGCTTTCATATTCAGCAGCGACGAAGTCGCTTTTGCGCCTTCAATTGAAGTCGACGTCAAAGATTCCGTGGGCGCCGGCGATTCCTTTGCGGCCGTATGCGTCGTCGGGCTTTTAACAGATCGTCCCTATTCGCAAATAGTCGAGGCGGCGTCGCGACGCGCGGCTTTTGTTTGTTCGCAAGAAGGCGGAACTCCAAACGTTCCCGACGATTTGACTCGCCCTTTTGAATGACGCGTCTCTTGCCGACAAAAGAAAGCGTCAAAATAGCAGAATCCCTCCGACATAAACAAGGATAACCATATAAAGAGGCTAGACCGTGACCACGCGTCGCTTTGAATTGCCTGTTCGCAACGTTTTCAGCGTCGTTGTACTAACGCTGAGTTTCTTCGCTCTCAATCAGAACAATTGTCGCGCCAACGTTCAAGACTCGCCCGCGACGTCGACTGTCGACGAAAAAGCGTACGATCAGGCGCGTTCGATTTCGCTTGCGTTTCACCAGGCGGCTCAAAAAACGTTGCCCGCTTCCGTCAAAATCATCGTCAAAAAAAACGCGCTGGATAAAAACGGCCCCAACTCGAAAATTCCGCTTTCCGAACTCATTCCAGATTTGGAGGAAAAAGCGCTCATTGAAAGCGGCGGATCAGGTTTTTTAGTTGATCCAAGCGGCGTGATCGTAACCAACGCTCACGTGGTGCGCGAATATGAAATTGGCAAGACTATCTCTGTAGAACTTCACGACGGTCGTCGTTTTCCGACAAAGACGATCGTCAAAGACGATAAGTCCGACGTCGCCGTCGTTACTATTGAAGCGACTGAGCCGCTGCCTTTTTTGACGTTTGCCGACAGTTCCTCCGTCGAGATCGGCGACTGGGTCCTCGCTATTGGCAATCCTTTTATGCTCGGATCGTCGGTTAGCGCCGGCATTATCAGCGCGACGGAACGTTTCCGCGATTCTAAACTCTTTCTGCAAACAGACGCTGCGGTCAACCCCGGCAACAGCGGCGGTCCGTTGGTCAACTTACGAGGAGAGGTCGTGGGAATTAACACGGCAATCGCGTCGATGAGCGGCGGTTATCAGGGCGTTGGATTCGCCATTCCCGCGAACACTGCCAGTTGGATCGCAAATCAATTGCGAGAAAAAGGAAAAGTCGAACGCGCGTTCCTCGGCGCGCCGACGTCGATTATTGAATACAACGAAGCTCGCCGACTTAATTTGCCCACGCTTACCGGCGTTCGCGTCGGCGCTCCTTTTAAAGACTCGCCGGCGGCAAAAGCCGGGCTTCGCGCAAACGACGTTCTCATCTCTCTGGACGACCAGCCGCTCGAATCGCCGTCGGCTTTAGAAGCGACAATTGAACGAATCGACGTTAATAGAGATTTCAAATTGAAAATCCTTCGGAACAATTCCCCGGAGCCGATTGAATTAACGATTCGCTTTGAGATCCAGCCTGAGGGTTACGTCGGCGTTCCGCTTACGGAAAAACTCGTTGAAAAGGGGACGCACAAAATCGACAAAGAATGGGGGGTTATGGTCGTTCAATCGACTCCCGATTCCGCAGCGCGAATTGGCGCCGGCAATCGTTCGGGAATCGTCGTATTAAACGTCACTCCCGGCAGTCAAGCGTACCGCGCGGGCGTTCGCAACAGCTCGATGATCCTCAAAATGAACGGTCAGGAAGTGACTACGCTCGACCAATACGACGCCGCTAAGGCAAATTGCGACGAAAATGGCGTAGAACTGGAAATTTGGCAAAAAGGCGAGATTAAAACGGTTCGTCTAACCGTCAAAAAAGCGGAATAACGTTTCTTTTGGCAATTTCTCAAAACGAAATCGGAACGACTACAAACGCGACGGCCTTTTGCCGCGCGAGGTTGATTCCTGAACGATCGAATAATCAGCGTTTCGTAGCGTTCCGATAATCGTTTTATAATTCTTATCAGCCCCCTTTCAAAATAGTAACCCGCCTCTTCTTAGCGACTTTTTCCAAAACTACGCGACTCTTCGGTCCTGCGTTCTCTCCAAGTTGTCAAAAAATTGAATTGAAAGTCGGAGTCGACGATATTTCGATATTTTTTGAAAACGCTTGTTTTTCTCAGTTTGAAACTTTATAATAGCGTCAAACAGGCGTCGTCTGCGCTTTGTTTCTTTCGGGAACAATTCGTTGATCGCGTTCGTTTCAGAAGTTTTGAAGACCTGTTTCTTCAAAAATCTCGCGAGTATAAACTTCCTTTTTCAGAATTGAAATCTCTTGTTAAAAGGAGAGATATGAAAAGATTCATGAACTTTTTGCTCGTTTCCGCCATGGTTTTAGGCCTCGGTCTAACCTCTTCTACCGCGATTTTTGCGGAAGATTCCAATTCGACGACGCCCCCTCCGACCAAAGAAGTTCCGGAAGGTTTCGTGTCTTTGTTTGACGGCAAGACCCTTGAAGGCTGGGACGGCGATTCGAAATTCTGGTCGGTCGAAGACGGTTGCATTACCGGTCGTTCTTCTGAAGGCAATCCCGTCCCTTACAGCACGTACATCGTCTGGAAAGGCAATCCTGTGAAAGACTTTACGTTGCTCGTCGATTTCTGCGTGCCCGGCGAAGGCAATTCCGGAATCGAATATCGGGCGTGGAAAGACGATACGCGCGATCATGGGCTTAACGGTTATCAGGCGGATATTAGCCCCGGCGACATTATGGGGATATTTTACGGCGAAGCGCTCGGCGAAATCATCGCGTGGCGCGGAGAATCGGCCAAATTCGACGTCGACGGAAACAAAAAGATTGAAAAATTCGGCGACGCCGCAGAAATTGGTAAATCGATCAATATGCACGGTTGGAACACCTATCGGGTTGAGGCGAGAGGAAACAAGTTTACCGAGTACATTAACGACGTCAAAACGACCGAGCTCGTCGACGAACGCCCTGATTCGCCCAAAGAAGGTATTTTCGGCTTGCAAATACATCCCGGTCCGCCGATGTTTTTCCAGTTCAAAAATATCTTCTTGAAAACTTACTGAAAACAAACTCCCGTTTGGTCATTGTTCAATCTCCTAACATAAAGGGTTCCCTATGAAAATCGATAGAAGAACTGTTTTGAAGTCGGCTCTTGTCGCTTCTCCGATGTTGGTCGCTTCCCACGTCTTAGGTCTTGACGGAGAAACGGCTCCGAGTGAAAAAGTTCGTATTGGCGTCGTTGGTCTTGGCGGGCGCGGAACGTATATCGCCACGATTGTGCAGCAGGCGAAAGACTGCCAGCTCGTCGCCGTTAGCGATATCTATAAACCGCGACTGGACAGCTACTTAAAAGATCGTTCCGACTGGCTCAAGCCCTACGACGATTTCCGTAAAATGATCGAAACGGAAAAACTCGACGGCGTTTGTTGCGAAACGGCGACGCACCAGCGCGCCTGGGTCGCTATCAACGCGATGCTTTGCGGCGCCAACGTCTACATCGAAAAACCGATGGCGCTGACAATCAAAGAGGGACGCGCGATGGCTGACGCCGCCAAAAAATTGGGCAAGGTTACGCAAGTTGGAACGCAGCAACGTTCCCTCCCGCTCTGTCGTTGGGCGTGCGAACAAGTCGCCAACGGAGCGATCGGCAAAGTAAAAGTCGTCCAGGTTCCTAATTTTGTCGGACCGAACGTCTTCCCGGACGACGATCCTCAATATAAACTTGACCCCAAAGATTGCGAACCCTGGTGGGATACGTGGACCAATCAGGCGAAGTTAAGAAAATGCTGTCCGGAAGTCCAGTACAACTGGAGCAACTGGGGCGATTACGACGCGGGCGGTCTTTGCTTCGGCGTTTCCGGGTGGGGCACCCACTCCTTCGACCAGATGCAAATGGCTATCGGCACAAGTCTGACCGGCCCCGCGCAGATCATTCTGGAAGAACCTTGCGAAATTCAAGATTCCGGAAAATTCACGAACCGACCCTATTCCGAAGAGGAAACTGGCGCGGATTACTACTCGATGGCGAAGGTTCGCGGACCTCGCGCCAAGATGAAGATGCTCTTCCCGAACGGCGTCGAAGCGCGCTTCGATCTCGACGGCGACCGCGGCCCCGGACTCGGCTGCATTGTTACCGGCGAGAAAGGAAAGATCGAGATCAACCGTCATAAAATCTCGTCTAATCCTAAAGAACTTGCGGCGTCTTTGCCCGACGAAGCGAAAAATACTCGCGACGAGACGGTGTACCATATCGAAAACTGGGCGGAATGCATCAAGACAAAGAAGAAGTGCAACGCCGACGTCGAGATTGGACAACGTTCTACGACGATTTGCGAGCTTGTCAACATCGTTCGCGCCACGGCGCCCGTCGGCGAGGTCGTTTATTGGAACGCGGAAAAAGAGGAATTTGACAACCTGCCGGAAGGCAACAAGAGACTCTCTCGTCCACGCCGTGAAGGTTGGGAACTCCCGACGGTCTGAGTTTCACCCGATCTAACCAGGTCTTGAAAGCAAACGCATGGAACTGCGACTTCGCAAGGTCCATGCGTTTGTCGTCTTTCCTCGATATAATTGGCACAACTATTCTATCTTCTTCCAAATATCTCTCATTATCCCGCGTCGACGTCGATAATTCTTGACGGTTTGCGGCGTCTGTCTATAATATCTGAAGAGGGTCGTCTTACGGTTTGCAGGCGGTAAATCGCCGTAAAAACCTCCTTCGATAAAACGCAATTTTGAAAATTTCAAGAGCCGATTCGACTTCATTCACGCCACAGAGAAGCATAACAATGGAAAAATCGCTTGATCGCAAGTTAGCGCGTATTCTTCAAGACCGCAGTTGCAACGACTTCATCCTCGCCGACGCGAAAGACGGCGACATGGCGTACGGACTTTCGGCGCCGGGACTGAGTCCGGAGAATTATTCTTCAGAAGCGAAATTCAAGACGTTAGACGACTACCGCAATCAAATTCGCGAAGTCATTAAGCAGGGGCTCGTCGATATCGTTCTCATGAGCGCGAGCACAAGCGAAGTTTTAACGCTCCGCGAAGGTCTTTTTGAGAATACGCATATTACTCCTGCGATTCGCGCAAACGACGCCACCGACATTTGGCTTGCCGGCGCGGGCGCGATTTACGGCGAGGTTCCTTCCCGTCCGTTCCGATCCGCCGACCTTGACCACGCCCTCTGCGGTCATGCGAATTGTTCCAAAGCCGAAATCGCCGCGAAAAGAGGCGCCGATCTCGGGCTTTATTCGATCACCTTCAACAACGATCTCGAACGCGATTTTGAAGCGTTGACCCAATACAAAGCGTTCCGACTTGAAGCGGAGAAAAAAGGTTTCCGGCACTTCCTGGAAGTGTTCAGCCCTAACGCCCCCGTCAACGCGATTGAAGACGTTCCCAAATTCGTCAGCGACCATATCGTTCGCGCGTTAGCGGGCGTAACAAGCGCGGGACGCCCCGTCTTCTTAAAGATTCCGTACTACGGTCCCAAAGCGATGGAGTCGCTCGTTCGTTACGACTCTTCGCTCGTCGTCGGTATTTTGGGCGGTAGCGCCGGAACGACGCTCGACGCGTTCCAGATGCTTTACGACGCTAAAAAATACGGCGCGCGCGTCGCGCTTTACGGTCGTAAGATCAACAACGCCGATCATCAGCTCTCCTTCATCGTCTACCTTCGCGCGATCGCCGACGGCGAAATCGCTCCCGTCGAGGCGGTTAAGGCGTATCATGGCGACCTTCAAAAGCTTGGCATAAAGCCCAAACGCTCTTTGGAAGAAGATTTGCAAACGACCGCGCAATCCCTGAGCTATAACGAAAAGAAAACCGTCTCCATGGCCGGCGCTTCTCAGGCGTCGCAACCTGCGGATCCAGCTCAGGATGCGCTCGCTTCCGCGCAGGCGAAAAAAATCTTCCAGCGAGACTACTTCAAACTCGCCGAAGAAGAACAAAAGACGGACAAGAAGGATTTCTCCATGGCGCCCGATTTCTCCAAGATGTCGCAGCAGGAGAAGTTGCAATGGAATCTCGAACGTATTCGTCGTTCCATGTAAGCGACTATTTCTTTCGCCGTTAATTACGCTTCAAAATTTTTAGAAAGTTCAGAATGTCCGATACTTCGGAAAAGGTCGTCGAACAACCGTCGGGAAACTATCGGGCGACGATTGTCGCCCTTGGCGTTGTCTTTGTCGTTTATATCGCGCTCTTGCTCTTTGGAGTTCCTCAACGATGGACAAACGCGCAATTTCAAAATCATTCCGGCGAAGAAGCGACCGTTGAGACGACTGACGTCGACTCGGGCGACGTTCCAGGCGCCGCCGAAAACGCTCATGAGGAAAGCGAAGCCCTATATCCGCCTTTATGGACGTCGATTCCTTTCGTCGTCCTTCTTTTGTGCATCGCGATTCTTCCCCTGATTCCCGCGACGGAACATTGGTGGGAAAGCAATCTGCATCGATTTATCGTCGCCGCCGTCCTGGCGTTGATCACGCTTGGATATTACGCCTTCTTCTATCAGTCCCCGCTTGACTTACACTGGCCGGCTCACCATGTCGTAAGCGCGGACGCCAACTGGTTTTCGAAAGCGTCGACAGTTTTCGTCAACGCGTTTTTGGGCGAGTACGTTTCCTTTATCGTTCTCCTGTTCGCGCTTTTCTCCATCACGGGCGGCATTCGCATCGTCGGCGATTTAAGAGCGACGCCCCTCAACAATTCGATCATCTTGGCGATCGGCTCCGCAATGGCGAGTTTTGTCGGAACGACCGGCGCGGCGATGTTGCTGGTTCGTCTTCTACTGGAAACGAACAAGTTTCGCAGGTATAAGATTCATACGATCGTTTTCTTCATCTTCTGCGTGTGCAACGTCGGAGGTTGCTTGTTGCCTATTGGCGATCCCCCGCTCTTCCTGGGCTATTTGCGCGGCGTCAACTTCCTTTGGACCTTCCATTTGTGGAAAGAATGGCTTTTTGTATGCGGCGTTTTGATCGCGCTTTATTATCTGCTCGACACGTTCGTTTTTTATCCTAAAGAGACGCCCCTCGAAAAAGTAACCGACGAGGTGATGGCGGAGCCCGTCAGAATTTACGGACTCGTTCCGAATTTGTTCTGCCTCTTAGGCGTTATTCTCGCGGTCATGCTTCTGGATCCCGCGCAGGAATTTTTAGCGCTCTTCGGCGTTAAAACCGGCGTTTATCCGCCGATGTTTCTGCGTGAAATCGTCCAATTATTGATGGTTTTTTTGTCCTTTACCCTGGGTTCAAACGCGATTCGAAAGGATAACGATTTCAATTTCGGCGCGATTATCGAGGTCGCGGCGCTCTTCTTCGGCATCTTTATTTGCATGCAGGCGCCGTTGCAGATTCTGAACGCGAAAGGCGCGGAAATCGTTTCGAAAATCGATCGATACGGTTCCAGAATCAAACTTAACGAAGCCAAAGAATTCTTCTGGACGTCGGGGGCGCTTTCGTCCGTTTTGGACAACGCCCCAACCTACGTCGTCTTTTTCGAGACGGCAAAATCCGCGGCGGAAGGAGAATTGCAGGAAGCGCGACATAACGGCGACGCCGAAACTGCCGGCAGAATCGAGGCGGAACTTAAAGCGGGCTCCGATCGGGCCGGCATTCCGATCCCGCTTCAGCTCCTAATCGCCGTCTCTTTGGGCTCGGTCTTTATGGGCGCGATGACCTATATCGGCAACGGTCCGAACTTCATGGTCAAGGCGATTGCGGAACAATGCGGCGTTAAGATGCCAAGCTTTTTCGGCTATATGGGCTATAGCGTCTGCATTCTGTTGCCCGTTTTGATCGTAATGACGCTGATATTCCTCTAAAACGCGCTACAACGCTTGTTTTTTCAAACGCGAAGCGACGCTGTTCGTTTCGCGTTTTTTTCTGAAAAGGCGTCGCCTCGTTTCTTGTTTGCGCTTTCTCGGCCTGATATAATGACCTTACGCCGACCGAACTTGCGGCGCCGTGTAAATTTTCTTGCCATGCGTTATTGGAGGGGTTTCAAAAAAATGGAAAAAACGCCTTTATCTTTGTCGACAAAATTCAATCGACGCAACTTCATTAAAACTTCGGCTTTGGGAGCGTTCGCGGCGTCGGCGAGCGTTTCTCCTTTCGACGGCTTCGCTTCCGCGAGCGCGGAAGCGGCCCAGCCCGCCTCGGCGGAACATACGGTCGCAGGCTCTCCGTACGGCGTTTGCGCGCACGTCGGAGGCGGAGAAGAATGGAACCAGATTCCTAAAAACCTTCTCCTGATGAAAGAAGCGGGGATTTCCTGGATACGAGCCGACTTTTCCTGGAGCGGCGTGGAGCGTTCGGAAGGAAAGTGGACGTTCGATCATCTTGACAAAGTCGTCGACGAGACAAATAAACTCGGCTTGCAACTCCTGCCGATTCTCGATTACGACGTCCGCTGGGCCTCTCCCGCCTATAAGCACCTGGATCATTGGCTCGAATACGTCAAACGCTGCGTCGAACGATACAAAGATCGCATTCAGTATTGGGAAGTCTGGAACGAAGAAAATCTCAAAGGATTCTGGCAGGACGACCCCGACGCCGCTAATTACGCGACGCTTCTTAAAGAGACCTACAAGACAATCAAGGCGATCGATTCGAACTTAGTCGTCGTCTACGGAGGTCTTGCGGGCGTTCCCGCCGACTTCTTCGCCAAATCGCTGGACGCGGGCGCGGGCGAATTTTTCGACGTCGTCAACATTCATCCTTATCGCGGCGGAATCGTTACGAAAGAGAGACTCGATCAATTCGCGAAAGAAATCGACGCGTTTCGACAGGAACTCAAAAAACGCGATCTGCCCGAAAAACCGATTTGGATCACGGAAATGGGCTGGGCGACTCCCCCCGTCTTTGGCGAGAGCAATCGCCGCGTCGTTTCCGTCGCGCTTCAAAAGCTCTATCCTGACAAGGATCCGAAAGTCGCCTTTTTCTACGACGAACGATACGATCCCGCTCAATCTCGCGCGAAAAACGACTTCATCAATTATCTTCCGCCCCAATACGCCAATAACGACAAACTTGCGACTTTTCTCAACGCGGAACAACTCGCTTCGATCTCCCTCGACGACGCCGACATGCTGATTATGCCGCCGAGCGAAGGATTCCCCGTCGCCTATTTCGACGCGGTCGCTCGATTTGTTAAATCCGGAGGGACGCTTGTGCTCCTCGGCGGAGTCCCCCTGTACTATGAAACGTTGCTGAACGAATCGACCGGACGTTTCGAACAGGGTAAGAACAATCCGCGTTTCGGCCAAAGCCTCGACGAGCTGAGAATCTCCTGGTTCGCCTGGTGGACGCGCGACGGCGTTCCGGAAAGCGCTCCGACAATCGTCGCGCCCGAATGCGCCAAAGAACTGGCCAGTTTCAATCCCGTTCTCCAGTCGGGTCGCTTTTTCGAGGGAACGAAAATCAAAGAGGGCGATCGATTCATTCCAGTCTACGTTGGCAAGACGGAAGAGTTCTCCGCCGCGTCGGCTTGTATTTACGACTTTAACAGCGACTACAAAGGCGCCGTCGTTATTAATTCGATTCAGGACGACGACGGCAACGGAACGAATCGAAGCACCGTCGCCAATCAGGCGGTCTTTCTTGCTCAGTCGTACTTGCTCGCGTTTGCCAACGGAATCGAGCGTTATTTCTGGTACGAATTCCACGCGCCGGAACGCGATCAGCGCGACCCGGAACACCATTTCGGTATCGTGGGGCAAAACCTTGATCCCAAACCCGGCTATTACGCTTATAAAACGCTGACCAAGGCTCGTCCGGCGTGTTCGGAAGGCGCGAAACTGTCCGTAACCAACGACTGTTGCGCCGTTTCCTGGAAGCGTCCCGACGGTCAAAACGGATGGGCGCTCTGGTCCCTTCGCTACGAGAAAGAGGTCGACGTAAAAATCTCAGGCAAAGTCGCCCAGGCGTTCGATTACCTTGGAAACGACGTCGACAAGCCTTCCGGAACCTGCAAATTGAGCCTCAAGCCGGGGATTCTGTACCTGATCGGCCCGGAAAACGTGGTCGTCGAATGAGTTCCGACTCGACAGGGTCATAAGAAAACGCGCGCCGTCCGCCAATCGAAGCGAACGACGCGCGTTTTTTGATTTCAAGCTTGTAATTGTCAGAGCACGAATTTGCTCAAATCTTCGTCGTGGACGACTTTGTCGATCTTCGAACGAACGTATTCGGCGTCGATCTCCACGCGCCCCGACTCCATCTCCGCAGCCTCGAAATTCAGGTCTTCCAGAAGAAGTTCCATAATCGTATAGAGACGGCGCGCGCCAATGTTTTGCGTCGTAAGATTCGTCTCCGCCGCGTATTCGGCGATCGCTTCGATCGCGTCGTCTTTAAACGTTAATTCTACGTTTTCCGTCTTCATCAACGCGGCGTACTGTTTCGTCAACGCGTTTTTCGGTTCCGTAAGAATACGAACGAAATCTTCTTTTTTCAGTTCCGAAAGCTCGACCCGAATAGGAAATCTTCCTTGTAATTCAGGCGTCAAATCGCTCGGCTTCGCGCGGTGGAACGCCCCGGCGGCGATAAACAACACGTGTTCCGTCGAAAAGAACCCGTATTTCGTTTGAACGATCGTGCCTTCGACAAGCGGAAGCAAGTCGCGCTGAACGCCTTGACGCGAGACGTCCGCGTTGCGCGAGCCTTCGGTCCCGACGATCTTGTCGATTTCGTCGATAAATATGATGCCGAGTTCTTCCGCCAATTTGACGGCGCGCTCGTTAATCTTGTCTTTGTCGAGAAGATTGTCCGATTCTTCGTCGATAAACGCCCTTCTCGCGTCGGAAACCGTCATTTCCCGAGGCGACTTCCTCCGATTCCCCAAATTCTCGAACATGCTCTGAATCTCGTCGGGAATGGAATCGACGCCGACGCTTCCCATAACGATCGAAGGTCTTCGACTCTCTCTAACGGAGACGGGAATGAGTTCGTCCTCGAGTTTTCCGTCTTTTAAAAGAGCGGCGACTTTGTCGCGCAACTCGTTTTTAATCTTTTTTTTCTTTTCTTCCGCCGAACGTTCGTCTTTCGGCGCTTCCTGGGGCAAAGGTTCCGGCTTGGGTTCTTCTTTGTCCTTTTTTTCTTTCAGGGTCTCGTCAAGTTCGCCGTTCGCAATGGCTTGCATGGCGTTAGACACGCTTTGCTGGGGATTGTTCGGATCGAACGGGTATTTTTCGTAAAACTCGCGAACGCTGTCGAAAATATTTTTCATAGCCCCGGTGAAATAAACCGAATCGGGGCCAAGCGTTTTCTCGTCCAAACCGGGCGTCGCCTTATCGTCGTTTTTAGGGACGTCTTGCGGTTCGACGACGACCGTCGCCGCCTGAACGCCAAATTCCGAAAGATCGCGTCCTTCTTTGGAGAATTTTGCGACAAGCGCGCTAAGAATCCTTTTTTCGGCGGCTTCTTTGGCTTTTTCGGCAATCCTTTCGCGTTCTTCGGCGCGAATGATGCCGATCGAGTTCTCCACAAGATCGCGCGCCATGCTCTCGACGTCGCGACCGTAATACCCGACTTCGGTATATTTGGTCGCGTCGACCTTAATAAACGGCGCGCCCGTAAGAGACGCCAGACGACGCGCAAGTTCGGTCTTTCCCACCCCGGTTGGGCCGATCATCATCATGTTTTTAGGCCCGATCTCGTCGCGCATGTCTCCTTCGACTTGTTGGCGGCGCCAACGATTCCGAATAGCGACGGCGATCGCGCGCTTGGCGTCTTTTTGACCGACGATATATTTGTCAAGTTCTTCGACGACTTGTCGGGGCGTCAGTTCTCGCACGTCAATTCCTCCACGATAATATTCGAATTGGTGTAAATGTCTATTTCCGAAGCGACTTTCATCGATTCGGCGACGATCTCCCTGGCGGAAAGATCGGAATGCGCCAGAAGCGCTTTAGCGGCGGCCATCGCGTAATTCCCGCCCGAGCCAATCGCGGCGATTCCGTCGGTCGGCTGCACGACGTCTCCGTTTCCCGTAAGAAGGAGCGTCTCCGACCTGGAAACGACGATCATCATCGCTTCCAGACGTCGCAACGACCGATCGGTTCGCCATTCCTTGGCAAGTTCAATAGCCGCGCGCGTTACGTTTTGAGGATAGTCCTTTAAACGCGTCTCGAAACGTTCCATCAACGCAAAGGCGTCGGCGGTTGAACCGGCGAAACCGGTTAACACGTCGCCGTTGAGAAGTTTGCGAATTTTCTTCGCGTCCGCTTTCATAACGGAAGAGCCGAAAGTAACTTGACCGTCGCCGCCAATAGCGACGGTCGAGCCCTTGCGCACGGTCAATATCGTGGTGCTGTGAGATTTCATTAAAACGCGCCTTCTTCGTGTTGTTCTGTGGATTGTCCGACTCTAAAAAACGTCGGAAGAGAACCGCCGTAAACAAAAATAATCCAAAGATCGACAAGGAAAGTTTAGAACGGCTCCGCAAAGAAATTCCCCGCCCGTCCGCCGTAAAGACGAAACGCCAAACGTCGCCGCGCGTCTTCTCGGAAACGCGCGCCATGTCGATATCTCACCCGACGTAGCAAATAAGACGCCAAATTATTCTCCGGCTGGAGGATTCTTTGTGCGCATCAATTTGCGTTCGGCGTTTTGTATATAACTTGTCCAAAAACTGTTAGGATTAGGATCGTCGAGAATATACCCGTTGAACTCGACAAGCTTGGCGTCGAGCGTGTCGATATAGTGCAACGCCAGCGCTTCGAGACACATCGGCGGCTTGGCGGCGCCGTTCTCGGCGGTTCCGTGATGAGACAAAATCATATGCTTTAGGACATAGGCCAAACGACCGTCAAATTGTCGGCCCGTCATCTTTTCCAACTCGGCAATCTTCTCGCACAGAATCTCGACGCCAAGGTAAGGATGTCCCAAACTTTGACCTTCGCCGGTATAAACGGGCGAGTGAGGATCGTCCGAAAGTTCCGCCGTCTTGCCGACGTCGTGAAGAAACGCGCCCGTCAGGAGCAGATCGACGTCGAGAATCGAGCCGTAAAGAGGAGCGATTAGCCGCGCGACTTCCATCATTGAAACGGTGTGTTCCAACAGACCGCCGGGGTAAGCGTGATGCAACCGAACGCCCGCGAATGCGCGCGAGAAACGATCGACAAAACTCTCGTCGACAAGGAAACAATCGACCAGATCGTATAACAGCGGATTCTTAATTTCACGCGCCAGTTCGCGGAGCCTTTTCAATAGAGCGGCGACGTCGACCTTCGTTCCGCGCGCGAAATCCTCTTGCGCAACTTCGTCGGGATCGACTTTGGTCAGCTTTCTCGCGATCACTTGAAGATTGCCCTGAAAATTCTGCACTGTCCCTTCGCAACGCACAAAATCGCCGTCGGAAAATTGTTGGGCGAGAGTCTCCGAAGCGTTCCAAAGTCGGCCGGAGACCGAACCGGTGCGATCCTGGAGCAAAAATTGCAGATAGAGAACGCCGTTTTTATTGGGACGCAACGCCTTTTCCGTGATAAGGAAGACCTCGGAAATAGATTCGTTCTCTTTGAGTTGATTAACAAACAGGCGGCTCATAACGACCCTATCGGTTCAACGCGGATTGTCCGCAATTCGGAAAAACGCGGCGCGCGTCAGATACGCGCGCTCTTTTCAACAACATGTTCGCTACAATATAACCCAAAAAAGAAAATTGAAAATAGAAGAAAGACTGTTTCTAATTCGACAGGCGAACGGAGTCGAACGATCAGAAAAAAAAACAATTTAATACTTGACCGATTGAGACTGATAGGTATAATGCGGGCGTTCTTTAGCGTTGCGTTTTACGCTAATGGGCAGGTAGCTCAGTTGGTAGAGCACAGGACTGAAAATCCTGGTGTCGGCGGTTCAAGCCCGCCCCTGCCCACTTAGAACGCGATCGAACAGGTCGCGTTTTTTGTTTCTTGGCAGTTGATTTAGACGGGACTGAAAATCCTGGCGTCCAACGGTTCAAGCCCGCCCCTGCCCACTCAATAATAAACGCGGTCCTGCGGATCGCGTTTTTTGTTTCTTGGCTTACATACTCAACGTCGAAAGCAACCGCGACGTCGCGGCGGAACGGTTCGCGCTGCCGCGCGGAGATGAAACAACCGCTCCCGTTGGTCGCTTGCGATGCGAACGGAAACCGTCGCCGTGGAAAAACTATCGAAACAAATCAAGAGCCTCTTGCAAATCGACGCATTCGTATATTTTATCCGCCAGCGTTTCAAGTTCGTCGTAAGTCCGACCTTCGACCCAATTCTCCGGCAATTCGGCGTTCGCGCCAAATTTGTTTTTGAAAAGACGTAAGACCCCCTTCTTTTGACTTTCCAACGCTCTACGCTCCGCTTCTTCGCGTTCGCGTTCCGCTTTGAAACGAGCCTGACGATCTTCTTCTCGCTCCAGTTCAAGGTCCCTCATCCAGGAGTCGAATTCTCGTTGCGCAATAAACACTCTTTTCCCCTCCTCTGTGCTGAAAAATTTCCTGATACGACGTTCAAGCTCCTCAAATCCGTCTGTCGAACGAATAAGTTCCAATTTCTCCTCGGCGGTC
>JAFZNK010000332.1 GCA_017550965.1 Thermoguttaceae bacterium | reverse complement strand
TTTGGGCAACGTCGCCGAGTGGACGAGCGGCGAGCGCGTCGCCAAGCGCGAAGTCGTCGACGTCGAGACGGGCGAAAAAGTTCGCGAAAGCGTTTCCGCCAAGAGAATCGCCGCCGGCGGATCCTGGACCACGCCCGCGCGATTCGCGACCCCGGAAACCGTCCGCGCCTTCCCGGAATCCTTCAAGACCCGCGATGTCGGTTTCCGCGTCGTTCGCGTTGAGAAGTAGTCCGACGCCGGACAGGCGGTACGCGCTCCCGCGCGGAAATGAATATCCGCTCCCGTTGGTCGCTGAGCGTTGCCAAATAGCGCCGCGTCCCGCGCGTTCCCGCCGCAGGCGGTGAGCCGTCGACGCAAGGCGACGGCGGCCGCGACATGCGCAAAACCGCCCCTGGGACTGCCGATAACCGTATTGAATAGAATACTTCCGACATAACTTCGTACGGAACTTGTCGGCAAACAGACTCGGGCGCGTGTCGCGTTCCATACGAATCGACGCGTAAAACGCGTCGTCTGGCAACGTTGGCGCTTAACTCTTTCCAGGGGTTTTTAGGCGTTTTTTGAAATCGTCGCAGCGGCGGGACGCTCAGCGCGGCCGCCGTCGCCTCGCGTCGGCGTTGACGTCGCAAGACGCCAAGTAGCGAATATCGCCGCCCTGCGGCAAGTCTCTCTCAAACGACGCGGAAAATCGCGTCCTTCTACGCTGTTCTCTCAGCGAAGCCAAACGCCAAAAAGTCTCCATAAGAAAAGAATGAAAAACGCCAAATATTATACGTTTTGGCAATCGTCCAGAGGATTTATTTTCAAGAAAAAACAGAGTTTTTTAGGTCAACATAGAGCGATCTACTTGTCAAAAGTCCTACTTCATGTAAAATTATAGGGGGAGGGTTGTTTGAGCTATAATATACCAAAACGTATACGTTTTGGCAATCGTCCATTCAAGCAACAAAACATAATTATTATAAAAGAAATAAAGATGTATTTAATGATAACCAAAAAGTTATTATACAAGTATTTGGTTGTTATTTCGTTGTTACTCGTAATAGCGACCGATTCTCTTGAAGCCGCACAAGTTCCTTTAAACGTCAAGACTTCGAACGGATATTATCATCCGGGTATTGTTCTTCTGTTTCAATCGGGACAATGGGTTCCCGCGACTCCTGATAATATCGATTACTCTCAGGAGAACTACGTTTTCATTCACGGCGCTCACAGCAAAATTGAACGAGATAAATCGCTCGAGATTGCCAAGGCGATCCTGAATCATAACTCCAAAGCCAATGTTCTTTCGATTGACTGGTCCGCGTGGTCTGTTTTCAAGGAGAAGCAACTCGATGACGTCGTTGTTGAGGAAATACTCAAACATTTCGAAAACGTCGACTGGGACGACGAAGATCTGGACGAGATCTTTGAGAACTTTTTAACCGACCTGTTTATTCGCATACTCGCGAACCTCATTCCAATCGAACAGGCGACGCGCATTCCAACGGTCGCCGAACGCGCTGAAAAAATACTGTTCGGAAGCAAAGGGGCGAGCGTCGCGTTGACGACCGACGGGTCGCGCGGCGTGACAATCGCGCTCGGACTTGCTCCAGGTAAGACGACGCTGATCGGACATAGTCACGGCGCGCACGTCGCCGGACTGCTGGCGGAAAAGTGCAGGAAAAACCGTTCGCAAACGGTCGCGCGCATCACCGCGTTGGAGCCTTCCCCCGCCGCGCTTCAAGCGAGCAAGGAGAACGAAGACGGAAAAGGCTGGGGCGTTCGATCGGCGACGTTCGTCGACGCGTACAGAATCTCGGAAGTTTGTTGCGGGGACAAGTTATACGGCGATCTTAATTATTTCTTTCGTCAGAAGGAACATCCGTGGCTGAACCTTGACAACGCCGACAATCTGTTCGAAATCGTCGATTTGGTGATCGACGGAATAAGCTGCGACTTGAAACTCCATACGGCGGCGGTCGACGTCCTTATTGAACTTATGGGCACCGATTTTTACTGGGACTTGCCAGACGATTACGACGAAGACTGTTCGCGACGTTGGATTATCGTTGAGGACGAATGATTTGAACCGTTGCCCTTTAATTTGAGATGTTACTTTACATAAAAAACGTTTTGTGTCGTGGGAAATACACATATCATGAATAGATTTGGAAATAGAAGCGCTTGCGCGAGGCACTGTTTTGGCGTTATCGTTGTCGTCGGGATAGTCTTTTCATCGTGTTCGTTTTTTTCAAAGGATTGATAGACGGCTTCAGATGAGCTTCCGGCAGCGTTAAAGCAAACGAAATCTTCATCGAAGTATACGAACGTATTCAAGACGGTCCGCCGTTATTCGAAGAATTATCCGTCGCTCGCGAGGGCGTTTTATTTGTTCGTGTTAATCGGTTCAATACTTGTAATTCATGCGATAATTTCGCTCGTTTAAAGATTTACCAATTAATTAAGGTTCAAAAAATGAAACGTCATGTTCGAAACTGTCGGTTCGTTCTTTTAGACAGACAACGCTGTTTTCGATAGATAAGGAAACGCTCATTATGGACGACAATGGTTTATTCAACGACGATTCGATTCCTAATTCCTGCGGAGGGAACTACCTTATGGAGGTCTCGCCTTTTGATTCCGACTCCACGTTCAACGGAACGTTCGGCGCCTCGACGAACGACTCGTTTTTTAACACGTCGTCGAACTACGGTTATTCGTCGTATTCTTCCGGAAGTTCAAATTCCGGCTACGGATCCAGGACGTCGTTTTTTCGCAACAACAAGAGGACGCTTTTAATCGTTGGAATCACGATTGTCGTTATTGTTGTTGGAGCGTTGGCATATTTCTTTCGACCGTACACAGTCGACGCGATAGGAACGCGCGACGTAGTCGTCAATTTCCGCATCGGAGCGCAGGTTGTCGGCGAACACAACGTTATCGTCGGCAGGGTTTCCAAAGTCGTTTATAACGACAGACGTTCCGGAGAGGATTACATTCGTTTAAAAATTGATCGGCGCTCAATTCCAAGAGGCGATTGTTCTTTCGTAGCGGTTCAAACCAACGGCAATTACGGCGTAAAAATCGAAGGAGGAACGCCGTACGCCAACCCGTTGCCAAACGGTTCGAGAGTTGCGTTGGAAGAAAGAAAAACGGCGGGAACCGTGATTAAAAAAGGGACAGAATTCGTTAAGGACGCCACAAACGTCGCCAAAGGCTGGTGGAACGCCGCTAAAAGGTTCATTAACGGATCGTCAGATTCCAATTAGTTTTTCAACGCCATGCAGAGAGAACGCAACTTAAGTTTTTTATGCTAACGTAGCTTTTGAGTAAAAAGAAAGGCCGTGTTATGGACGACGACTTTTTTAACGATGTCGCGCGCCAAAATGGCGTCTACTCATACGGACGGGACGACGAAGACGATCTGTTTCGCTCGTCTTCAGACGAAGGAAACGCGTTTTTTCCGTCTACTGCGAACGACCTTTTTAACGAGTCTCAAAGCGAATGGAACGCAGAAAGTCCCGTCGCGTTCGACTCCGGCGGTTGGAACTCATCCGTCGCGGCACGAACAAGATCCGTTTTAAGCGAGCGCAAAAAGCCGTTGATTATCGTTGCCACGTCGCTTATTGCGCTTGCGGGCGCGTGTTTTACAATCGCCGCTCGTCCGTTTACCGTCGATTTGATCGCAAGCGCCAAACGACCGGATATTATCGCTAATTTGTATCCCAATTCGCAGGTGTTTTGCGGCGATCGCATAGTCGGTAAAGTCTCCAAAGTCGCTTACGACGACTCTAAGGGCGGCGCGTATGCGCGACTGAAAATCAAGCGCGGGGATACCCCAAAAAACGACGCAAAGTTCGTTTTAAAAGAGACGCCTCAGGGCTACGGCGTCGAGATTGTCGGCGGAAGTCGTGACGCGCCTCCAATGTCCAGAGGGCAGTCTGTTGTCTTGCGCGACAAAAAGAGAATTGAATTGCCTCCTATGCCGCCTATTCCCATAAGACATATTCCCTGGGGCGCGCTTGGCGGCTTCCTGTCGCTCAGCGCGATCGGATACGTTTTTCGCAAAACGATCAAGTTGGTTGCGATTCTTGCCGGGCTCGCGCTTGCATGGGGCCTGTTGCCGTCGGGAATCCACGACATGATCGGTCATGCCGTTTCCTCGTTTTTTTAACGGCAGAGTATTTCGGTTTTATTTTGAGACAACTACGTAAAGGATAAAAAACGTCGCGACGTTTCAAAAAGGTTTTTTCAGATTGCTTGGTATTATCGTTGCCGTATTTGTTATCGTCGTCCCGATCCCATTACTGGGAATAGCGGCGAAGGTTTTTGGTTTCGTATTCGACGTCTTTGACGGTCTGTTCGAAGCGGGGCTGTCGTGTATTGTCCCTGTTTTTTTGACGATCCTTGGCGTCGCGCTCGGGTGGAAAATACTCTCGTTTACAGGACGTCTCTGGACTAATGTATTTGGTAAGTTTGCAAAAGTTTATCTCGCGGCGATTTCGGCGATTTTTGTGTTTTACGTTTCAAGGTGTTTTAAGATGAACGTTTTCCGCTATGTTTTGATCCTCTGTCTCTTCTTCGGCGGAGTTTTACATGCTTCCGCCCAGGAAACTTCTTTGACCGAGCGTTATTTGGCGGCAATGAAGGGAGAAATGTCTGCAAAAGACACGGCGTATTACTTCCTTGTGGACATAAGCCCTAGTATGCGGGGGCCAATGCCGGGTTCGTCGAGAACGAGAATTGACGAAGTCAAGGTTCAACTTCTGAAATTCTTCGACAGTTTGGCGACGACCGATCCAAACGCGAGAGTAAGGGTCTTTGTTTTTACTACGACCGTTGAAGAAATCAAAGCGACATCGCTCCGCGACGAGTCGTCTCTCGACGATCTCAAAAACGTGTGCCGAGAGATTGTCGCTAAACCGAATCGTAGCGCTTCCACTTATGTGTGGAGTTCTTTGAAATACGTTTACGAAAGGGCTCAAGAGGAGTTGGAAGAAGATCGAACGTTGGCAAACGTACGTATCGTCGCCTATTCCGACGGAGAAGACAACCAGGGAAACGCCGCGCCAATACAATTCTTCGACAACGCAAAAGACAAAACTCAACAATGGAAGAACATCAAACCCGTATATGTGTCGATCGGGGAGTCCACGCCCCAAATTATTAGAGATTTGGAAAAACGGGGTTGGATAACCACTATGGGAACCTCTCCTGAGTTATTGGTTCCGCCCAACCCAATTTTGGCGATTAATCCAAATCCAGTCAAGGAAGGTGAAAAAGTTTGGATCGTCAGCAGGTCGTCGGGGGCTATTGAAAAAACAGTTATTGAAGTCGACGGAAATAGATACGAACAGGAAGAACTGGAAATATCATTTGACGAACCGAATCTCCATCGGGTAAATATACGAGTTGTTGGAAAAGACGGAAACGCCTATTCTAAGGAATACAACGTACTCGTAACGGAAAAAAAGCTGGTCGCCGATTTTGAAGTCAAACCGTCTCAAGTTTCCGTTGGTCAAAACGTTACGTTCATCGACAAATCCTCGGGCGAGCCCGCGCGATGGAATTGGGAATTCTCCGACGGAACGACCGGCGTCGGGAAGGTCTGCGTCAAAGCGTTTAACAAGCCAGGAAAGTATTCTGCGACTCTGACGGTTCGCGATTCAAGAGGAAAAGAATCGACGAAGAAATTCCCTAACGTCGCGGAAGTCGTCGCCGATTCTGAACAAACGAAGGCGATGTTCGTCGCTGAGCCGGAAAAAACAGTCGTTGGCAAAAGCGTTCTTTTGGCCGACGTTTCAACGGGAAAAATCGATCTAAGACGTTGGACGATCGACGGCAAAGTCGGCGGTTCCGAAAAAACGACAAACGCGACGTTTGACGCGGCGGGCAAACATACGGTTAAACTCCAGGTCAAAGACGTTTACGGGAAGACAGACGCGGCGGAACAAACGATTGTCGTAGAAGAGATACCAGAGCCCGTCGCCGATTTTGCGCTTCCCACCAGAACTATTCGCGTTCACGAACCGTTCGTTCTTTATTACACTGGTCAAGGCGGTGAAGTTTCTGAATTCCATTGGTTTGTCGACGACGACGAAGTATCGAAGTCCTCCGTACCGACCGAAATTCGTATCGACGAAGCCGGACTCCATAAAATCGAGCTGACCGTCAAGGGGCCCGGCGGCGAAAACTCGGAAACAAAAGAGATTGACGTCGCGCAAATTGAAAAACCGACCCCAGGTTTTACCATAACGCCTAACCCCGTCGACGTCGATTCTCCGACAACGATAAGCGACCGTTCTCGTAATTCTGATAATACGCGTTACTTCGTTGATGGAAAACCGCTTGAAGATTATGTCGTTCTTGAAAACGCCTCGGAAGGGGTTCAGGCTCCGGAGACCGTTCCCGGCGAAGACGCGGACGCAGAGAACTCACTTGACGAAATCGAGCCCGAACTGTCTGTCGACGCCGAAGGCGAAGTTTCCGTTGACGAAGATTCCGCCATTGATTATCCCGATTTGAAAAAAGAACCCGAAACCAAACCAGTTCAGCCTTTGGTCGCCGTTATCGACGAAGACGATCCGGATTCTCCAACGCTTGTTTTCAAGGAACCGGGCGAATATCTGGTCAAACAGGTTTGCGAAAACGAGGGCGGAACGGAGGAATGTGAAAAAACAGTCGTCGTAAAGCCTTACGCGCCGCCGATCGTTCGACTCGTCGCGCCGTCCGAGGCGGAAGGGAACGTCCCTGTCAAGGTTGTCGTGATGATTTCGGGGGACGTTCAAAACGGAACGATCGACTTTGGGGACGGCCCCGCTCCTCTCGATTTCAGCGCGAGTTCGCAAGTCGCTTCGAGGAACGTTGCGCTCGACGTTGAACACGTCTTTTCGACGTCGGGCGAATATGAAGTCGCGTGCGTCGTCGAAGGACGCGGCGGCTCTTCTGAACCGACTTCCGCGAAGATTAAGGTTGGAGGTCCTCCAGTCGCCGAATTTACTGTTGAAAGCGACAAAAACTGGGGCGAAGTACGCTTGAGCTTTACGAACAACTCTCAAGGTTCCGGCCCCTTTACGTTCGAAATTACAAAGAACGGAGAACCTTACGAAACGATAGCGTTGGAAGATCGATCCAGATTCGAAAGAACGGTCAAAGGACCGGGCGTCTTCCGTATTCTCCTCACCGCCGAGGGCGGAACAAGATACCCGCCGGACCGCGCGGAACAAACGATTAAGATTAAGGCGCATAGTATCTGGTTTACCGTTTGTTTAATTGGACTTGGAGTTTTAATTCTTGCCGTCGCAGGGGCAAGCGTATGGTATGTCATGAATGAGCGCGTCTACGCGTTGAGGGGATGGCTTGAATATTGTCCTAGAAACTCTGAAGAGCCCAAATGGAGAGACGTTCGAATCAACAACTGGATATCCAAAAAGGCGAGCGTTTTTATTGGCAACGAAGACGTTGGAGGCATCGTTTTCGTTTTTGGAGAAGAAAATGACGATGTAAAGAAGGAAGAAGATAAGAAAAAAGAAACCATAGATAAAAAAGCACGTGGAAAGAATGATGCGGAAAAGACAAAAATTACGATTTCTAAAACGTGTAGGAATGGTGAAGTTCGATACTTGATTACTCTTAACGACGGTCAAGATTCGGTGCGTTTCACAAGAGAAAAATATCCGACGCGAAACGAGCCGCTTATACTTGGGGATTGGAAACTCACCTTTTCCGATTGATTAACCTTTTCCTTTTTGGAGACGACTATTGAAAAATTAACGCAGGCTCCATCTGAGCGCAACGCCACTTGACGTTTTATAGAAACTAACGATGTTGCGCGTTATATACCTTGAATTTTAATAAGTTACCTTTGATATATCATTGGGAGAAAAGTATCGTGGCTAAGGAACAACAAAACGAACAGGAACAAGGACAAAACAAAGAACGCCCCGTCATCCAGCTACCACAGGTTTTAATTGGATGCGGCGGTACCGGCGGCGATATGGTCAAATTAATCGTTAGACTCTGGGACAGAAGACAACCGTATCGTATCATTTTGATTGACACAGACAGTAGCGCGCTGAACAACACAAGATTAGAACTCATCGCGGATTTGAAAGTACCTCAAGACCATATTACCGATTTCCATCTGGATAACACGTTGGTGCAACGAGCTTTACAGGATCCAGAAGTACTTGCCGACGATTACATGCCTATTCTGGAATCTGGCGGAATTGCGTATAAGGACAAGAACGGTCGCTGGGTCGTTGATCCTGATAAAAAACTCGACGCAATACAACGAATGGCCAATAACGAAGCGGCTCAACAAACTCCGGCCTTTTCCAGAATGACCTTTATGGCCTCAAGAAGGGAAGTGTCTGTGTGTATCGCAAACGCTATCTCCGGATTATTACGACAAGATGAAGCGGAACTGGACGCCGCGCAAAATAGATTTGGGGCGCGTGTCGCGGTTTTTGGTTCGTCGTTCGGCGGGACCGGCGCCGGAATTGTTTTGCCGGTTATGTACGTCGTTCAAGACAATTTTATTGATAACGATAGAGTCGAATTAACGTTGTGGTTGTTCGACGACACATTTGCGGGAGACAGTTTCTTCACCCCCAAAAACACTTTTATTCAACAGGCAAAGATCAATTCGATCATTTGTGAGCGCGAACTTGATATTGTTCAACAAAACTTGCAAATTTTGAATTACCTGCCAGAACAACAGGCTTCAAACGATCAGAAAAAACCGTCGACTCAAATTGATCAAGAGAAGCAATCGGGTCCAAGCGAACAGAACAAACAACCTGCTCGAATAGTTGGATCCAAACCAAATACGGCGGAATATCTCTTGCCCCTCTTATGCGAATCCAACAACGATCGTCCTGCTCACTATAAATATAATCAAGTTTATATATTTACAAGGTTTACATATGGCGGGTCAGGAAGAAATCTTGGTTTTAGAGAAGCGCAAAATCGCGTTGCCAAGACGTTCGTCGATATTATTCGTCTAAAACAAAATAACGGAACACCGGCTCTCGATAACGACTTTTTTGACGCTGGAATGCGTACTCACTATTGCGCGGTATCTGGTATGATGCGCAATTATCGTTCAGCTTCAAGTTCCGTCCTTAGGTACCCGCGCCAAAAAGCGATCGACTATTTGTCGTATGTCGCGCTTGCAGATCTGTGTAAAAAGACTCTTGAAGTTTCTGCGCTAAATGCGCCTCCGATTAATATAACACTGAATTTTAGCGATTATACAGGAAGGATCAGTCAAGGAGTACATAAACTTATAGACGATTATAAGCGACCGGAAACAATCAAGACTTTCCCAATTGACGAAGCTGATAGAACTGTCAAAGGAAGAAGTACAGAGGCGATAAATACACTTGTTCAGCAATTTGTAAGATCTCTCGAAAAGGAAATCCAAGTTGTGAAAATTGGAATGCAAAACGCTTATGAACAGTCATTTGCGATCGGTAAAGAAAATGCGAAAAACGTGATTACCGCTCTCACGACAATAATTAACGAATTGCAAGCCCAAATTAAGGGAATAGATTCCAGCCTTGCCAAGCTTACGAAGGACGCTGCCGATGCAAAGGAAGAGGCGGAAAAAGGAGGTTTGTTTAGCAATAAAACGGAAAAAAGAACAGTCTATTTAAATGCGTTGGAAAAAGAAGTTTTTGCAAGGGCAACAGCTAATTTTTTAAGCTCTTCAAAGAAAATTCTCACTAATAAAGCTGTTGAAATTCAGAACGATTCCCAAAAATACGAAAACAAAAAAGGAGGAATCCAGGAATTATCTGAAAGACTTGAGGAGGAAGCAAGGAAACTTCTTAAAAGAATCGAAGGATTTGACGAAATTCAAGGAACAGGGAACATTTTTACCGTCGCTTCGCTTAATGCGAAGAAAATAGACGCGAAAGTGCTGGCCGGTATTCTTGAGATGGACGATCTCAGCGAGAAGCTTGCAGGCATATTAACTGGCGACGTTCGATTGCCGGGAGTCGAAGGCGTCGATGTAAAAAAAGCGAATAGAAATAAAATGCTGGTTGCTACGCAAACATATTACAAGCAGACTCTTCCCAAAAGTATTGTCGACTACTTGAGCCAATTACCTAATCGAGTGGAACTCATTCGCCATGCTTATCTTTCTGCGTCTCCATTGTTTTCATGCGCGGCACATCACGGCATAACGCGACTTGCTCCTAATTCTTACTGTTTTTGTATCGCTCCAAGATTGCCTCAGGGAGAAACGCAACCCGTAGAATTTACCTCTTGTTTTGAAACGACCAATTTGAACATCAAGATGGCCGACGGGAAGGGAGCCAGTATCGTCTCTTGTTCTGACGATAACGAAGAACTTGTTTTTGTCCATATTTTGACGGGACTGCGCCCCAATTACGAAACTCACTTCACCGATAAGAAGAGAGTGTTTTTGGAGCAAAGAAAACGAGACGTCATTGGAATTACTCCATTGCCTATGGACAAATACGATTGCTACAATGAAGAAGAGGCGCGAAGATTTGGATGGGATCCAGTGCGGAGAGTTGGTAGGGATCCTGAGAGTAAATCAGAACTATAGAGAATTGCAAAGTTACAGGGTAAGATAACCTCTTGGTGTCTTTGGTCTTATTGAAGACGACAAGAATTTGACACGGTAGTGTCAACCTTTGAAAGGACGAAATGGCTGTTAATGATTCCTACTTTATAATTGATGAAGACGCTCCTTACGGAAAGGATTTCCTCAACGCGTTGATTCGTAATCTTAACGTCGTATCTCCCAATTTGGCAGACTATGTCTTGCCTAAGATTATTTCCTTAGGAATAGCCGACTGTGGAACTACAGACAGTTGTTTACGCGATTTTTGTCAAGAAGAACTTATTAACGCGCGCTATGCCGCTGTCCGCGACGGAAACGCGCCCAATTTCGACGCGCTAGATTTCGAGCGCGTCTTCTCAAAAAGACGTGGACGACGCGGTCGTCTTTTATGCCTGATCGTCAACGGCGCAGTTATTGACGATGAAGAACAGCGAAAACGCCTGGTTGAGAAACTTGATTCGATTCAAGAATTGTTTGCAGCCTTCGTTGTTGTCGCGCTTTCGGAAAACGACGTCGAACTCAATGATCGCAACGACCTAGATAAAATTGCAGAATCGTTTGTTAGAAAGGAATCTGAGTACTGGACGCGAGTCGTCGTCTGCTCGCTCCGAAGTCAATTTAGGGGACGAATTGTTTCGCAAGAAACTCTTATAAAACAACTGACAAGTCTATTAGCGCAGGACGTTGTTTACAAAGAAGATCGTTTCAAACGCGTTTTTTGCGAACCGCCGGTTCTACAACCATTTTCCTATGAGGTTTTTTCCTCACGGTTGGAACAGGTCGACTTCAAAGCGCTTGCGGAAACGTTACTACCGATTTATGAAGAGTCGTTAATCAACGGAGTTCGAA
>JAFZNK010000331.1 GCA_017550965.1 Thermoguttaceae bacterium | reverse complement strand
TCCGGGGCGGTCGTCAACGGGGGATATATCGAGCCCGCCGCCGGACTCCGGGGCAAAGCCGACCAACGGGAGGCGGTTCTAAAAGGCCCCGGCGTCCTTTAGAAGGCGGCTTGCGAACTGTAGTTCGCGCGTTGCGTTGGTCAGGGGATCGCGCGTTGCGTTGGTCGGAGCGGTCGTCAACGGGGTATATGCCGATCCCGCCGCCGGACTCCGGGGCACAAGGCCCCTGCGTCCTTTAGAAGGCGGCTTGCGAACTGTAGTCGACGCGTTGCGTTGGTCGGGGGATCGTGCGTTTCGGCGACGACAGCGACCAACGGGAGCGGTTATCCACGCCCGCGCGGAAGCGCGAACCGCCAGTCCGGCTCGGACCGCGAACCGCCAGTCCGGCTCGGACCGCGAACCGGGAGTCCGCCGTCGGACCGGACCGGACTTATTCTAACGGCTTGAACACAAATCCGGTGACCGGCTTGGGATAGAAATACGTGCTCTTGGCGGGCATGCGTTCGCGCACCATCGAGCATTCCTGAATGAGATCGACGGTCGCGGGCATGACGAGCGCGGCGAGCGGATAATTCTCCGGCTCTTTTTTGAGCAAGTCGGCGACTTCGTCGACCAGATGCACGTAATTGGGCTTTTCGTGGCCTTTAAGTTCGAGCAACGTGTCGATAAGAAGCCGATGCAAAATACCGACGCCCAGGCGGCGCCATTCCGGATGATGGTCGGACGCGACTTCGTCCATCTTCTCGCGCCCTTTGTCGGTGATCGAGAGCAGACTCCAAACGCCGTCTTTTCCGGTGTAAAGAGCCATCGTCCCCTGATCGTTGAGCTGTTCGATCAACGCCCACGCGGCCTTCGCGCTGTTGACGCCGTTGCCGACCGTCGTTACGCGGAAGCATTCGCCGACGCGCGCGATCACTTCCGCCTGGTCCATCTGGCGAACGTTCGGGAAGAGCCGGTGCGTCGGAAGAACGATCAGGCCGGGGTCTTCAATCGCGATGCAGAGCATCAGCACGTGATTGGCCGGATGATTCGACGTCAACACGCCCTGTTGCGCGAGCTGCTTGCGGTAGTTGCACGCCGTTTCGTAACGGTGGTGTCCGTCGGCGATGAAGATCGGCTTGGGCCCCATCAACTTGACGACTTTGCTCAACACTTCGGAATCGTCGACGATCCACATGCGGCTCACGACCCCGAGATGATCGACCGCTTCAAGGGGCGTCTTCCCGACGATCGCTTCTTCGAGAACGTTTTGAACTTCGTTGTTTTCGTCCGGATACAGCCCGAAAATCTGGCTGAAATTCGTCTTGCACGCGGTCGTCAACATGAGTCGGTCGAGTTTCGGCCCGCTCATGGTGATTTCGTGCGGAAAGACCATGCCTTCGCCAAAAGCGACCGCTTCGCAACCGGCCATGAACCCTTTGCGGCAATATTCTTTGCCGTTGACCGTATAGATCTGGTGATAGACGTAAATCGATGGATTCGAGTCTTTAACGAGAACGCCCGACTCTTTCCAGTCTTTCAGCGTGCGCGCGGTGCGCGTGTACCGATTGTTTTGTTCGTCGTCGGTCGGAAGCTGTTTGTCCAAAATGAGTCGAACGGAGTTGTATTCGCTTTTGGCGTACAGTTCGTCCTGCTGTTCCGGCCCGATAACGTCGTACGGGGGGGCGATCACGTCGCTTAAATTCCCAACCTGGGCAAGATTGTAACGCAAACCTTCAAAAGGCTGAATGTTAGGCACGTTAATGTTCCTTCGCTGATTTCAAGGCGCCGCTTGCGGCGACGCGTCTGTTAAGTTGAAGCGCTTTCCGACTTCGGACGCTCCCTTGGCGCTTGCCGACAATAGGTTTAATAACGATAAAACTCGGGTTTGAACGGCCCCTCGACCGGAACGCCGAGGTAATCCGCCTGCTTTTGCGTGAGCGTCGTCAACTTGACGCCCAGCTGCGCCAAATGCAAACGCGCGACTTCTTCGTCGAGCTTTTTCGGAAGCAGGTGGACGCCGAGGGGATATTTTTCGTTTTCCGTCCACAGCGCGATTTGCGCCAACACCTGGTTGGTGAACGAGTTGGACATGACGAACGACGGATGGCCCGTCGCGCAGCCGAGGTTGACCAGGCGCCCCTCGGCGAGAAGTAAAATCGAAGAGCCGCTCGGGAACGTGTAGCGATCGACCAGCGGCTTGATCTGGACTTTCCTGATTCCCGGATACGCCTCGAGCCCCGCGACGTCGATTTCGCAGTCGAAGTGCCCGATATTGCAGACGATCGCGTCGTTCTTCATGCGCGCCATCTGCGCGGCGGAGATAATGTCGCAACATCCGGTCGTCGTAACGAAGATATTGCCGCGCTCGCACGCGTCGTCCATCGTCGTCACTTCGAACCCTTCCATCGCCGCCTGCAACGCGCAAATCGGGTCGATTTCGGTAATTAAGACGCGCGCGCCGTAAGAGCGCATCGAGTGCGCGCAACCCTTCCCGACGTCCCCGTAGCCGGCCACGACGACGACTTTGCCCGCGACCATGACGTCGGTCGCGCGTTTAATTCCGTCCGCGAGCGATTCGCGGCACCCGTAGAGGTTGTCGAATTTGCTCTTGGTAACGCTGTCGTTGACGTTGATCGCGGGAATCTTCAGTTCGCCGCGCGCGTGCATCTGATAGAGTCGGTGAACGCCCGTGGTCGTCTCTTCCGAGAGACCTTTGACGCCCCCGATAATATCCGCGTGCTCGGGCTTGTGAATACAGTTGGTCAAATCGCCTCCGTCGTCGACGATCATATTGAGCGGCTGACCGTCCGGGAAATAGAGCGTTTGCTCGATACACCAGTCGTATTCCTCGTCCGTCTCCCCTTTCCAGGCGTAGACGGGAACGCCGGTCGCGGCGATCGCGGCGGCGGCGTGATCCTGCGTCGAGAATTTATTGCAACTCGCCCAGGTAACTTCCGCGCCAAGTTCGCGAAGCGTTTCGATAAGAACCGCCGTTTGAATCGTCATGTGAAGGCTGCCGGCGACGCGCGCGCCGCGAAGCGGCTTGGTCGGGCCGTATTTCTTACGAAGCGCCATTAAACCCGGCATTTCGTTTTCCGCGAGCATAATTTCCTTGCGACCCCAGTCGGCAAGGCTCATATCCGCCACTTTATAAGGCAGTCTTTCCATGATGCGATCCTCAAACGAAGCGGCTTGCGCGCGCTTTCTGTTTCAAAGCGGGGCGACGTCGACGTTCTCCCAAAGACGAACGCGTTCCGACGCCGGGTCGCGCCGAAGCGCGACTTAAAAAACGTCCCGACATTATAGCTCAAAATCGCTTTTTCAACAGGGGCGCCGACGACGCCGCGCCAAATTTCCCGACGGAGATTTCGGAAAGACGGAGCCGCGTAAAACGAAAAGAAGCGTTCGCGACGACTTTTCAGTTTTCCGCGTCGCTCGTGTGGACGTGTCCGTGTTCGGAACAGCGGTGGTCGTGTCGAACGAGCCGCACGTCCGCGTTGTATAGTTCGCTCACGAGTTTGCCGTCAAATTCGGACGTCGGATGAATGCGAACTTCCTGATTGACGCACACGACGCTGTCGACAAGTTTCGAGACGACGCCCAGGTCGTGCGACACAATGAGAACCGACGATTTCTTGTTGATCCCGGCGAGTAGTTCGTAGAACCGTTCGGCGTTGGCGGGGTCGATATTGTTCGTGGGCTCGTCGAGCGCGAGCAGTTCGGGGTTTGAACACAGCGCGCGCGCGATCAGGACGCGCTGACGCTGACCGCCCGAGAGATCGCCAAACGATTTCCGCGCAAGATCCGCGACCTGCATTTTGTCGAGCGCCGCGAGCGCTTCTTCTTTGTCCTGTTTGGTAAATCGGGGAAAGAAACGTCGTCGACGCGGCCCGACGTCGCCGGGGACGCCGAAACGTCCGGCGAGCGTAACGTCGAGAACGCTGATTGGAAAATTGAAGTCGACGCGGGCCTGCTGCGGCGCGTACCCGACTTTATAACGCGATTTTTCCGGAGTTTCGCCAAAAAGAAGAATCCGGCCCGTCTGGGGCTTCAGCAGCCCCAGGATCAATTTTAGAAGCGTGGACTTCCCGCCCCCGTTCGGTCCGACGATCGACACGAACTCCCCGCGGGGAATCGTGAGCGTTACGTCACGAACCGCCGGCTCGGAGTCGGGTCCGTAAGAATAAGACACGTTGTCAAGTTGTATCATGGTCGGCTTCTTGCAATCAATCGATAAGGCTTTCTCCGGCGCGCGTCCCCAGAACGACGCGCCGTCTCTTATTGTCTAAGATTCTCGCGCGACAAGAAGCCCCCCGACGCGTTTATTTTAAAAAGATCCGACTCTCGCGCGTCTGATTTACTCCTCTGAAACGCGTTGAAAACTGTCCAGAAACTCTCCCAACGAGTTGGCGAGCAAATAGCAGTTCTCGTAAGAAAACTCGTCGCGCTCGTCTTCGTGATCCCAAAACCAAATACTCCCCTTTTGATCGCCGTCAAGCATAAGACAAATCTGATCGTCTAACGAAGAATACCCAATGGGCAAGAGATTTCGCGGCATTCTCCCCTTGTAAACCTCTCTGTTCCAATACAAATCGTTAACGTCGCCGTCGCGCCAGTCGTCCGATTTTGAAAAAATCTGATCTAAAAAACTCCTTTTTTTCGGCGGTTTTGAGTCTGCAAACAAGCCGTAAAAACGTTGGCAATCCATATATTCCGAGCTGTCGGGGAAATCTTTCACCGGATAACAATCCGGCTCGGGCGACTTTCCCCCCGCCATTTTAACAAACTCTTTGTACTCCTTCGGCAACGCATACCCGATATAACGTTCAAAAGCGAGAATATCTTCGTCCGTCGCCTGATAATACTCCCTGTCGGAATAATAGTCGTATTTCTCGATCATCGTTAATATCTTTTAGCGCCTCTGTGAAAACAGGAGTCTCTCTCGTTATTTAACGAGTCTCCCGTACCCGGACAGTTCTTTTTCGCGATCGTGTTTTTTACTCGACTCTATCGTTATAAAATGTTTCAGCGTTTCCATGGGAACCGTTCTCTCGATATACCAAACGTTTCCGTCGCCAAAGAGAACCAGAATCCCTTTCGTCTTACCGGGAAAAAGCTGCTCTTTCGTAACGGTTTCGACGTCAAAATCGCCCGGCTGACCCCAGTGTACGCCCGAATTGACCGCTTCTACCAGAAGAATCGCCGACGAACACTCGTCTGTCAGCTCGTTATCATCGTAGTACGTCCTATCATGAAACGCTTCCAGCGCCGTGTCGCGTCCCACAATCGCCATGACGCAGGTATCGTTATAACGCTTTGAAAAACGATTGTCATTCCAACAGAAATACTTAAAGTGGAACGAATAATTCGGTTCTTCGTTCCACTTTTTCGTCAGGTTGAAACGGTCGTTAATGAAAAGCGCCGGACTCGATGAAAGGGTTTGACCGCCAATGCGCACGCTGGCGTACAAACAGCCAAACCGCCAACTCCCCAACGTTTTACTCCCTGTGTTATAAGCCTCGTTATTCTCAATAATTCTGTCGCACTGAAGGAATTGGACGTTCTGAAGCATATGCCAACAAAATCGCAAACGACGGCTATTGTCGTACATTTTAACGTATTCAAAACCGACGATTGTCAAACCGACCAGACACAGCACCGCGCCGCCGATCGTCGACGCTAAAAAGACGCGCCTTTTACGCTTTGTGTTCAGGAGTTTTTTAAACATTGGTTCGATTCCGCGCAACCTATTGTCCGACGTTGATTTCGACGTCCCTAATTGTATCCGGATTCGATTCGTTTTCCGACGAGCGGCGATTCGCTAATTTGTTTTCCGGATAAAACAAGCTCAGGAAATCGTCCTCCGGGTCGTCCGCCAGGCTCAAAAATTCCTGTTGGAGAAACGTTCGGCGCTCTTCCACGTCGAAACGCTTTTCGATTTCAATTCCTTTATCAAGGCGATAATACGCATATATAACGGTTTTCAAATCGGGATTGTCCAGTAGCGCCGCGACGCCCCGAACGGAAATATCGACGTTGGTTAATTCGACATACGTTACGGGCAAATTGACGAGATACGTTTTGACGTCTTCGTCGCTGATTCTCAGACCGTCGTTTTCGACGAAGTTCCTGTCGCTCCAGCCTTGAAAACGAATCGAACGAATCGGACGTCGACAGCGATCCGGCGCGTCTTCCCAATCGACGCCAACTTTGTCGTCAAATTGTTCCGCCCACGTTAAAAACGCCTTCTGCTCGGGCGTGTAGGGACCGCGTTTTTGGTATTCGCGCTCGCCAAACAGCACTAACGCGACGACGAGCCCCCACAAAACCGCGACGACGGCGACAAACGTCAAAAGGTATTTTCCGGCGACGCGCCAAAAATTGAAACGAGGTTTTGCTTCCATATCGATTTGCGCGTATTGGCAATTAATACCGTACGCCAGACTCCGAACGGTCGGGGTCGGGGGGCTCTCCGAACCGCGCAAAAGTATTATAATGGAGTCGTAAGATTGTTTCAACCAGACCGGACAATTCCCCCATGGCCAAAAAAACAGCTCGACAACCGGAAAAAACAGGAACGCCGTTCGATCGCCAGCCTCCGTGCAACGTGGAAGCGGAACGCGGCGTTCTCGGCGCGCTTTTGCTCGACCCGCGTCTCTGCGACGACGTCGCCGTCATCGCGCGCCCCAACGACTTCTACCTGGACCAGCACCGACGCGTCTACCGACAGCTGCTGGAAATGAACGCCGAGTCGACCGGCATCGACCTCACGCTGCTTGTCGAGAAATTGCGCGCGACCGGCGAACTTGTCGAAATTGGAGGCGAGGCGTATTTAGCCGAGCTCATGAACTCGGTTCAGGTAACCGCGCACGCGATCCATTACGCCAAGATCGTTCAGCAAAATTCTCTGCGGCGCCAGCTCATCGAAACGTGCGAGAAATCGCTCAACGAAGCGTACGCGCCCGAAATTCCTCCCAAAGAGCTCGTCGCGCGCGCGGAAGAGAGAATTTTCGCCGTGAGCGAAGACCGCATGGGAAACAATCTGGCGTCGATGCGCGACCTCATGCCGCTGGTGAGCGAATTGATCGAAAAGCGTCAGTCGGGAGTCGCCGACGGCGTTTCGACGGGATTTGGCGATCTCGACGCGATGATCGGCGGTCTTCACGGCTCGGAGCTCGTTATTTTGGCGGCGCGTCCCTCGATGGGAAAGACCGCGCTGGCGGCAAACATCGCCGATTCGGTCGCCGTCGAACAACGCGCCCCCGTCCTCTTTTTCAGTCTGGAAATGGCGAAAACCGAACTCGCCGTTCGTTTCCTGTGCGCGCGCGGCCGAATCGCGGGCGATCGTATGCGCGGCAATCTGACCAAGTCGGATATGGACAAGTTCCATCTTGCGGCAAGTCAGCTGGACGCGTCGCCCCTGTATATCGACGACACGCCCTCGCGCACCGTTACCGAAATCAGCGCGATCGCGCGACGGCTCAAACGCCAGCAGGGGCTCGGACTTGTCGTCGTCGACTACCTCGGGCTCATCGAGCCGGACAACCCGTTGGATCCGCGTCAGGAACAGGTCGCGAAGATCGCGCGGCGACTCAAAGGGCTCGCCAGAGAGCTGGACGTGCCCGTCCTGTGCCTCTCGCAGTTGAACCGTCAGGCGGAACAGTCCAAAGACAACCGGCCGAGGCTCAGCCACCTGCGCGAATCGGGAGCGATCGAACAGGACGCCGACGTCGTGATGTTCGTGCACCGCGAAGAATACTACCATTCCAAAGAGGAAGCGGAAGCGAAGAATCTTCTGGGTAAAGCGGACGTCATCGTCGCCAAACAACGCAACGGGCCGGTCGGGGACGTCAGGCTGGCGTGGTACGGCAAATACACGTTGTTCTGCGGATATATGAACGCCGATCAGGAAGAATTCGACGATCAGTTCAGCGTAGATTTCGCGCAATACGACGACTCGGGCATGTAAGCGTCGACCGCTTCGCCCGAGGAAATCACCAACGGCGAACCGATTCAACAGGAAACAATAGGACGAGCATGAAAGCGTTAGTAACGGGCGGCGGCGGCTTTTTAGGGCGGTACCTTGTCGAACGTCTTCTCGCGGACGGCTGCGAAACGCGGACGTTCTGTCGACACGCCCACGACGAGCTTCGGAGTCTTGGCGTCGACCAGCGCCTGGGCGATCTTCGCTCGTTCGACGACGTCTCCAAGGCGGTCGAAGGCGTCGACGTCGTGTTTCACGTCGCCGCGTTTCCAAGCATCGTCGCGATTCCCAGGCCGTTCTACGAAACGAACGTGCTGGGAACCAAAAACGTTCTGGCGGCGTGTCTTAAAAACAAAGTGCGCAAATTGGTCTATACGAGCACGCAATGCGTCGCCAACACGATCGAGTCGCAGGAAGGCGTCGACGAATCGGTCCCGTACGCCCGGCCGTTTCTCGGCTGGTATCAAATGACCAAGGCGGTCGCCGAGCAATTCGTTCGCGCGGCGAATTACGCGCCCTGGACCGACGATTACGATTTCGAAGGGCTCGACCTTTCGGAATCGAAGTTCCGCTCGCTTAACGCGACGTTCGAGGCGCGCCGGCCCCGACGCGATCCGTATCGCGAAGACGCGCTGATGACCGTCGCGCTCCGGCCTCATCTCATCTGGGGGCCGCGCGACCGCAACCTTGTTCCGCGACTTCTGGAACGCGCCCGAAAAGGCAAGTTAAGACGCGTCGGAGACGGTCGAAACGTTATCTCGACGATCTACGTGCAAAACGCCGCCGACGCGCACAAACTCGCCGCCGACGCGCTGACGCCCGGCGGTTCCGCGCCCGGCTCCGTCTACTATATCGCTCAGGAAAAACCGCTCAACTGCTGGAAATGGATCGACGAACTCCTCGCGCTCGTCGGCGAACCGCCCGTCAAAAAAAGCGTGTCGTTCAAAACGGCGTGGCGCGTCGGAACGGCGATGGAAAAACTCTATCGCGTCCTGGGCAGAGAAGACGAGCCGACGATGACGCGATTCCTCGCGACGCAACTGGCGAAATCGTACTGGTTTGACACGACGCGCGCTAAGAACGAACTGGGATTCTCCCCCGCGATCTCCACGGAAGAAGGAATGAGACGACTCGGAGAAGATTTGCGCGCAAGAGGCTGTTAGCCCGAAAGATAAAAAAACGACGTCGTCCGTCTCGCAGGAAACGGGCGACGCGTTCTTCAAAGAATTCTCGTACTGTTACTTATTGTCGCTGGTAAAGTTAAGATCGTACGTTCCGGCTTTGTTAATCGTGATCTTAAAAGTCGGATTCTGCCACATGTTCTCGTCCGTGATCGGTTTTCTCGGGCGTTGCGGCGGAGCGCTCGGCGGCGCGCCCGGCGCAGGTTCCGGAATCTCGGGCTCCGGGCCGGTATATTGATATCCGCGGATGCGAACGGTCAATTCGCCGGTCGGGACTTTGGCGGTATACTGTCCGTCCTGGACGTTTCCGCCCCCTTCGGAGCTTTCCGTAAAGAACTGCACGATCCCAAGATCGATCGGGGTTCCGTCGATTGTGGCCGCGCCGCTGATCTCCACTTCTTTTTTCTTCGCGCCGCACCCGGTCGAGACGGCGCAAATCAGCGCGACGGTCAACGTTAAAGCGATATATTTCTTCATGGATTCAAACTCCTCTCTAAACGACGCGCCCATTACGGCAACCCTAAAGTTTCGCCGCCCTTGGTGCTGCCCGCCGCGCGCCACACCGCAAGATCGACCGTGTCGGAAACGAACCGAACCGAACCGTCGACCATCGTCACGTTCACGCCGCCCGAATGCTTGCTGCGCGCCGCCTGATAGCGTTCGTCGCCCGAAAGAGGCGTGCCCGTGCAGGGAATGAAGCGGTTGGTCGTGTTCAACGCGGTGCCGGAACCGCCGGTGTAGCAGTAGCAGCTGTCGGGAGTCGACGAATTCGGGCCGGTCACGGTCATGAAGCCGGGGCCGGGGCCTTCGTCGTTGAAGAGTTGGCCGTGAAAGTCGAACGCGGCGTCTTCCGCGCAAATGACTTCCGACGCGATCATTGTGTTCGAGGTTCCGTCGACGACTTCGGCAAGCGTCGTGCTGATGTTGAGATAGAACGGCGCGCCCTTCCAGTTGTCGTTTTTATAAGGCATCGACGGTTTCGCGGAGTTCCAGAACCAGTCGTTGCCCATATTGACGACGTAATTGCCGCGCGTCTGAGGATAGGGGTCGGCGCGCCAGAGAGCGCCGGGTCGGTCGCTCGGGCAATAGTAGTACGAAACGGGCGTGTTGACGGGCCGCTGCGCCGAAGGATTGTTGTACGAGCAGTTCGGCTCCGCATAGAACCCGACGCGGAAATCATAGGCGCTGTAGAGAGCGGTTTGTTCGATGAAGGGCCAGATTCGCGGCATCCACGTCGAGCGTTCGCACGCGATACCGCCGAAATCTTTCCAACCGTTCGTCGGATACGTCATGCCGAACGGAAAATGCGATTGATTGACGTCCGCGTAGTTCTGCATCGCCAATCCGTATTGCTTCATGTTGTTCGTGCATTGCATGCGCCGCGCCGCCTCGCGCGCCGCCTGCACGGCGGGCAACAGAAGACCGATTAAAATGCCGATGATCGCGATAACGACCAAAAGCTCGACGAGGGTAAATCCCCGTCCGTTTAACGTTTTTCTCATATTCCGTCTCCTGAACAAATAAAAACAACAGTTGAAAAAACCGCCCCGAGCCCGACTACGATCGCTTTTTCAACGCGCGAAAGCCGGACGCGAACGCGGTTCCGAAAATAAAAAACGCCGATCAGAGTTCTACGAAATCGGCCTTGGTCGCGCCGCAGATCGGGCAAACCCAGTCGTCGGGAATATCGGCAAAAGCCGTGCCCGGAGCGATTCCCCCGTCGGGATCGCCGACGGCGGGGTCGTAAACGTAACCGCAGGGACTGCATTGATATTGACTCATGTTATTTCTCCTTAATAATTACCGCGCAATATGTTGTAACGCTCCCTCGGGAGCTCGGTTTCGCGCGAAACTCCGACGGCGGCGACCGTCGCCGTTCCGCGTCAACGTAATATTACCAAACGCGGGGAACAAAATCAAGAAAAACGCGATAAAAAATCGGCGCTTTTTCAACGCAACGCCAAAATCTACGTATCCGCCGTCTACAGACGGCGGCTCGCCGCCTGCGGCGGAACGCGTCGTCGCGCAACCCCGACCGGGAATTTCGCGCCCCGCCGCTTGCGGCTCTTTTAGGCAAGCGACCAACGGGAGCGGATATTTAATCTCCGCGCGGCAGCGCGAACCGGGAGTCCGCCGTCGGACCGGCCGTCGGACTATTCCAACGTCGGCTTGACAATCTCGCCATGACGCTGGGCCTGAAGCGTGTCGAGTTCGTACGCGCCGAAGAAGTCGCAGTTGTTGTCCATCCAGAGCGCGAGCGCGCGCATTTCTTCGTCGTTCAACTTGACGTCGTAATGCCCTTCTTTAAGCGTCTTCCACAACGGCGAGGCGTTCGC
>JAFZNK010000330.1 GCA_017550965.1 Thermoguttaceae bacterium | reverse complement strand
GCGTCGTTAACCGCAACGCGTCCCGCCGCAGGCGGAGAGTCGTCGACTGGAGTCGACGCCGGCTCGTAAGAGCCGGTAATACCGACAAATAACGACGATGCTACTCAAAAAGACGTCCCCAAAACAACATAACGCGTCCCGCCGCAGGCGGAGAGTCGTCGACAGGAATCGACGCCGACTCGTAAGAGCCGGTAATACCGTCAATTAACGATAAAAAACGATAGGGCAACGCGTCGCCCCGTTTGCCTGCAGCGTCCGCGCGACTTCGCGCGCTACCGCTTGCGGCTCTTATAACACGCCTCGCGTCGTTAACCGCAACGCGTCCCGCCGCAGGCGGAGAGTCGTCGACTGGAGTCGACGCCGGCTCGTAAGAGCCGGTAACCCCGTCAATTAACGACGACGCTGCTCAAAAAGGCGTCCCTAAACAACCGTCACGCGTCCCGCGCAAAGCGCGGAGAGCCGTCGACTGGAGTCGACGTTCGGCTCGAAAGAGCCGAGTCCAGAGAAAAAGATCAACCGTTATAAATTTCTCTCCGGGAACAATTTGCGCAACTCTCCCTCAAGCGTCCCCTTCTTGGCGTATTTCAACGCGTCGCATAATTTGATATTGTGTTTTTCGATCGCGACGTCGTCTTTAAATCCGAGAATAAACGCAAGCGTGATTTGATAGATAATCTCGGTCGGAGCGAGTCCGTAGACCTGATTGGCGAAAATATGATTGAGCCGCTCGCCGGGGTCGGGATAAAGAGCCTTAAGCTTTTCGCTTCGATAAAGCCGCTTGACGATTTCCGTAAGGTACAGTCCCGACTTCATATACAAATCGGCAAACGTCTTGTCCGGATCGTCGAAGCAGCCGGGGTTCTCTTTTTCGAGCAAGTCGACCATCTGCACGACGACCTTTTTTGGCGTGAAAATCTGATTATTCCTTAGATTAGGAATATAGTCAAAAATATCCTCTATTTGTTCCTCGTTAAAATAATTGGCGAGTTTCTTTTTAAGAGCTAAAAACACCTTGATCGAATCGTTGAAGACGATCTCGTCGAACAGTTTCCCTTTAAAAAACTCCTCTTCTCCTGTCTCGTCGTTCCGGTATGTTCCCCCGTCGCGCAAGAACCGGAAATTCTCGAGCGTGATCCCTGTTACTTCAAGGAAGACGTCGTCGGGCACGATCTGATCAAAATTCGCAAGCGTAATTTCGTGATCGGAACCATAAGCCATAAGAAACGAAGGAATCGTCCGACTGAACCCGCGCAAATGGTCGCGAACGCTCTCTTCGATCGTGTTCTTCTTCGTCTGACGAATATCGGTTTCGACGCGCGTTACAATTGTTTCTTCGCATTCTGTTTTTAATTCTTCAACAACGTCCTTAATCCTTTCTCTAAAAGTATCAACGTATTCTTGAGCTCTTTGATCAAACTTCTCTTGAATAATCCAACGTTCTTCTTCCGTTTTCGCCGTAATTAACGCGTTGTTGCGATCAGTTTCATTGCTACTCTGATCAATCTTGAAATTATCAAACGTATAGCGTAATTTCTCCTTCATCGAGTTCGTTATTTGACTAGAAACCGCATTTTTCGCCGATTTAGTGAAGTCGGCGCCGTATTTTTCTTTACCACGACTAATTGCGACGTCGATAATTTCTTTATGAACTGTTTTTTCTAATTTCTCGAGACAATTATCCGCTTCTTCCGCAGTCGTATCAGGGTCAATGTATTCGAGAATTGGAATCAGTATTTTGTCGATCGGTTTGTAAATTTTTGGACCGAAAAGTCCTGGAACTGCGCCAATGACGGTCTCTTTGGACACATTGATTTCGCCGTCTGGATCAACAGAAAGATCGTCTATGGTTTTTGACGTAGGTTCAAGACAACTTTAATTGACATTGTTGTCATCTAAGTTATACTGAACCAATGATTAACAAATACATAAAAAGTTCGCACATTTCAGAACGTCAAACACGTGCTATTTTAAAGTACTTTTCCCTCGACTTTGAAGCG
>JAFZNK010000329.1 GCA_017550965.1 Thermoguttaceae bacterium | reverse complement strand
CCCGCGCCGAAACCTCCGGTGAAGCCGACCCCTGCGCCAAAGCCTCCGGTGAAGCCGACGCACGCGCCCGCGCCGAAACCTTCTGTAAAGCCGACTCCCGCGCCCGCGCCGAAGCCGACTCCTAAACCGACGCCCAAACCCGGCGTTGCGCCCAAGCCGTCGCCCGGCCATACGCCGGGTCTTCCGCCTTTCCCGATTCCGACGCCGGGCGCCGGTTTTCCGGGCGGCGATTGGACCGAGCCTCTTTATTCCGCTGAAATAGGCGATCGAATCGTCGGAATCAACGGTGTTTCGATTGACGACGAAATAGCTTATCGCGCGGCGATCGCGAGCTCCGGACCGCACGTTCATCTGAAACTGGCGGATAAAAAGACAGGCAGACCCTATTACCTGCGAACGACGCTTTCTCCCGATTATCAGGGGATGCGTTTGGGCTATTATACCGCGACGTCCCCGTTGGGCGGAGTCGTGATCGTCGGGATTCTTCCCGGATCTCCCGCCGCGCGTTGCCGATACTCTCAGACGGAAGCGTTCGTTCAGGGATTTGGATTCTGGGACGATCCCGCGTCCGTTCCCGATTACTATTGGTCCGAGCCTTTTTACGCGCCCGAGACCGGCAACCGCGTTGTGGAAGTCAACGGACGTCCGATTAGAAGCGAGCTTGATTATCGCGCGGCGATTGCAATTCCTCGCTCGAGAGTCACGCTGACCGTCGCGGAACGGCATACCGGACGACTCGCCTATTTCCGCGCCGATCTTTCGCCTCGCTCCCTCGGATCGAGTTTCGGCCTGCGCGTGGCGCCGATTTCCGGCGGCGGAGTCGTCGTGCTGGACGTCGCGTCCGGCTCTCCGGCCGCTCGTTGTCGATACTTTTTAACGAACGAATACGAGCCCGGCGCTGGGCCGTGGACCAGTCTCGGATGGTCGGAACCCTATTATACGGCGGATATTTACGATCGCGTCGTCCAGGTGAACGGACGTAAGATCAGAGACGAGCAGGATTATTACGAGGCGGTCGCGAGTTCCGCCCCGAAGATTCTGATCAAAGTTGCGGAACAGCGAACCGGAAAGTACGCTTTCCTTCGAACGGATCTTCCGCCCAAGACGGTTGAAGATCGCTTGGGGTTCGTCGTCCAGACGGCGCCCGAGGGCGGCGTTTACATAATGGGCGTCGTTCCCGGAACTTCCGCCGCGCGTTGCCAATATCGCGCCACGCTCGAGCGGCAGTTGTGAGAACTCGTTTTTTCGGCGTCGTCTCGCAGACGTAAGCGCCGACACGTTTTGCGTTCTTCCTTTGACAATCCATACGCGTCGCCGAATTGCGCGCGTATGGATTTTTTTTAGCGCGAAAGGCCCGTGAATCCGGACTTTCCGGCTTTTGGAAATAATCGAAATATCTGTTCTGCTTGCGTCTATTTTTTTTTTTTGTATAATGATCAGAGCGACTATTGTTAATACAATCGTTTGCGACGATAAAAACGCCCTGCGGCGCGGCGTTTTCAATTTGGCAAAACGCGCCGCTAACCTTCGAAATATGGGGGATTTCGCCATGTTGATGAAGAACAAACGTTTTTACTGTTTCCTCGCGTCGGCGCTTCTTGGCGTCGCGGCGACGCTCTTTTCGTCCGACTCGAGCGTCTTCGCTCAATCTGGGGACGCGCAAGTTCCCGAATATCAACTGAGCGACGACGGACATATTTTCCTAAAGTATCACGGAAACGGCGAAAAACTGGTTGTTCCGGACAGCGTAACCGGGATTAATTCCGGCGCTTTTGATCGTAGCGAGCCGGGCGAAATCGACCTTAGTTTTCTCGCGTTCGGCGAACCGCGCAAAACGTTTGCCGATCGTGCTCGCGAACGCGGATTCTCCCTGAAAACGATCGTTATTCCCGCAAGCGTCGTCGGAGCCAGGTTCGTTGATTTTTGGCATTGTCCATCGTTGGAGACGATTGAAGTCGCTGAGGATAATCCCTCGTTGCGTTCGATTGACGGAGTCCTCTATTCCAAAGACGGAACCGTTCTAAAATGCGTTCCGTCCGGTATTAAGAAAGACGAGTTCATTGTTCCCGAAAGCGTCAGGATTATCGAACGATCCGCCTTCGCCGGGGCGTCCAACCTGAAGTCGATCATCTTGCCGAAGAGTCTCGAAGTTCTCGACAGCGTCGTTTTTGCCGGGTGTTCGTCTCTTTCGTCAATTGTCGTTCCTGACGGAGTTTCGGAGATCGGAATGTCTGCTTTTGAAGACTGCTCGTCGTTGACGTCGATCGTTGTTCCGGACGGCGTTAAAAAGATCGGCGGAAACGCGTTTACGGGCTGTTCGTCGTTAAAGTCTATCGACGTTCCGAAATCCGTTGAGGAGATCGGCTCTTTTATGTTTTGTCCGTCGTTGACGGCGATTAACGTCGCGGAAGAGAACCCCGTTTACCGTTCGATCGACGGCGTTCTTTATTCCAAAGACGGCAAAAAGCTCGTTCGATTTCCCGAAGGGTCGGGCAAAGAATCCTTTACCGTTCCGGACGGCGTGGAAGTCGTCGTTCCCTTTGCATTTACGGGCTGTTCGTCGCTGAAATCGATCGTCTTTCCGAAAAGCCTGACCGAAATCGGTTCGCTCGCTTTTGCAGGCTGTTCTTCTCTTTCTTCGATCGCGTTACCGGACGGCGTTAAGAAGTTCGGCAATAACGCCTTTGAAAGCTGTTCGTCGTTGACGTCGTTCGACGTTCCGGAATCGGTCGAAGATATTGGATTCTTTACGTTTTCGAATTGTCCGTCGTTGAAATCGATTAACGCTGCGGAGAACAATCCGTACTATAGCTCGAGCGACGGGGTTCTTTTCTCCAAAGACGGCAAAACGCTTGTCATGGCTCCGATGGGAAAGGTCGAAGACTCTTTTGCCGTTCCGGAGGGCGTCGAAGAGATTGGAATATGCGCGTTCGGTCATTGTTCGTCCCTGGAAAGAATCGAACTTCCGGAAAGCGTTCGGAAGATAGGCGGCGCCGCGTTCCACGGATGCTCGGCGCTGAAGACGTTCGTCGTTCCCGACGGCGTTAAGGAAATCGCCGGAGCGACGTTTTTCTATTGCCCCGCGCTCTCGGAAATCGTTATTCCTGCAAGCGTCGAAAAGATTGAGTACTACGCGTTTTATCCTACGAAAAACCTGACGATTCGCGCGCCCAAAGGCTCTTACGCCGAAGAGTTTGCGCAGAAGAAAAAGATCGACTTCAAGCCGCTCGATTGAAACGCCGACACATTTTGCGTTCTTCCTTTGACAATCCATACGCGTCGCCGAATTGCGCGCGTATGGATTTTTTTTCGCGCGAAAAGCCCGTGAATCCGGACTTTCCAGCTTTTGGAAATAATCGAAATATCTGTTCTGCTTGCGTCTATTTTTTTTTTTTTGATATAATAGTCGCAGAGCGTATTGTTGACGCAACCGGTCTCGCCGGAAGACGTTTCGCGTTGAGCCGAGTTTTTTTTAAAATTTTTTGCGAAAGAAAAACTCGCCGGCGGCAACAATAACAAAGGGAGCTTTGCGCCCGCCCGTAAGACAACAAACTCCATAAGCCGACAAGGAGACAGAGAATGGAACTTAAC
This sequence comes from Thermoguttaceae bacterium, assembly GCA_017550965.1. Lineage (GTDB taxonomy): Bacteria > Planctomycetota > Planctomycetia > Pirellulales > Thermoguttaceae > RUG369. Next base: position 35,151 of record JAFZNK010000329.1, on the reverse strand, counting down.
ACGAAGCGATATCGCGTTTTAAAGTCGATAATGTTGACGGCGTTTGGCGTCGCGATCGCGATAAGCTGGGCGTTTTGGGGGAACATTACGTCCTGCGTCGCGCAATCGATAATTTCGGAAGACGGCAGATATCAGCTTAGCGCCGACGGCAAAAAGTTCGGACTGTACCTCGAACATGATTCCGCGCTCGCCGAGTTCGTTGTGCCGGACGGAGTTGAAACGATTATGCCGGGCGCGTTTCGCGAGGTCCGAAAATTGAAAAGAATCGTCCTGCCCGCAAGCGTCGTCGAGATTGGGAAGGACGCGTTTGTTTGTCCGGATTTGGACGCGATCGACGTCGCGGAAGAGAACCCCGTTTTCCGTTCGATCAACGGCGTTCTTTTCTCCAAAGACGGCAAAACGCTCGTCCGACTCCCGATGGGAAGACAGACCGATTGTTATTATGTCCCGAAAGGCGTCGAAACGATAGAAGCGGGGGCGCTTCAATATTGTTTTTTCCTTAAAACCGTCGTTATTCCGAACGGCGTAAAGACTATTGGAGACAATGCGATAAGCGGCGGTTTTCTGGCGACGATTTCTTTGCCGACGAGCGTCGAACATATCGGGGACGGAGCGTTTGAAAATTATACCCACGTCAAGTCCGTTTACGTCGCGGAAGACAATCCGTTCTTCCGGTCGATCGACGGAGTTCTTTATTCCAAAGACGGCAAAACGCTTCTGTTTTACCCGAGGGGAAGGGAAGGGGGCGAGCGCGAAGCGCCGGAAACCGCCGAACGTTCAAATGAGGACGTTCAATTTTCCAACGACGGCAAGACGTTGATCAAATATCCCGAGACAAAATCGGACGAGGTCTATTATGTTCCGGACGGAGTCGAAACGATCGCGTCGGAAGCTTTTATGAATTGCGCGTCGATTAGATCGATCGTTATTCCGGAAGGCGTGACGGCGATTGGCGACAAAGCGTTTTACGGATGTCGCAAATTGGAGACGATCGCTCTTCCTTCAAGTCTTAAGAGTCTCGGCGAACAGACTATTTATGAAAACGATTCGTTGACGGGGATTTACGTCGACGATAATCCCGTCTTTAGTTCAATTGGAGGGGTTCTGTGCTCCAAAGACGGCAAAACGTTGATTAAATGCCCGGAGGCTCTGCGCAATATCGAGCATTACAGCGTTCCCAAAGGCGTCGAACGTATTGAAAAATATGCCTTTGCAAATTGCCGTCAACTTAGCGGTCTTGGCCTGTCCGAAGAAACGAAGGAGATCGACCCCGAGGCTTTTGTCGGTTGTCTCAGTTTGAGAAGTATTAGTCCCGGTCAGGGCAATCAGTTTTTCTTGTCAGACCACGCTCTTTTTTCCAAAGATCGAACGGTTCTTGTCAAATATCCTCCTGCGTTAAAGCAGGTAAATTACGACGTTCCAAAGGGAGTCAAAGAGATTGTCGACGACGCTTTCGACGGGTGTTCGCAATTGGAGACGATCAAACTTCCTGAAACGCTCGAAAAAATCGGGGCGCGCGCGTTCGCGGGATGTTCCCGGCTCAAGACGCTGACGATTCCCGAGAACGTTTCGTCCATTTCCGACGACGCGTTTAACTCGACAAGCTCCGTTCGCGCGCATAAAGGTTCCTACGCCGAGCGGTATGCGAAAGAAAAGAATATCAAATTTGAAACGATCAGCGAAGAAGAGGAGATCGCCTCGACGTTTCGGCTCAGCGCAGACGGGAAAATCCTCTACGAGTACATTGGAAAAGGTAAAAAAGCGACAATTCCCAACGGAGTCGAGGCTGTCGGCGGTTTTACTTTCGATCTCCGCGCCTCTGGAAACGACCCGCGAGGCGATTTTTCCATGTTGAAAACGATCGTTATTCCGAAAAGCGTCAAACAAATTAAAGGCGGATTTCAATCTTGTTATTCGCTCGAATCGATTGAAGTCGCCGAAGACAATCCTTCCTATCGTTCGATCGACGGAGTTCTTTGTTCCAAAGACGGAAAGACCCTTCTATGGGCGCCGTCAAGCCCCAAAAAAGAACCGTTCGTCGTTCCGGACGGCGTCGAAGTAATCGGATCGCGCGCGTTCGAAGGTCATGGCCGTATTAAGTCGGTCGTTCTTCCCGACAGCGTCAAAGCGCTCGGCGACTGCGCGTTCATGTTTTGCGATTCGCTGGAGAGCGTCGAATTGTCGAAGAATCTTGAAACAATTGGACACAGCGCGTTTCGTTTCTGTCGCTCGCTGAAAAAGGTCGTCCTTCCCAAAAGCGTTAAAACGATTCACGACGAGGCGTTTGCGCATTGTTCTTCGCTGGAGACGTGCGACGTGCCCGAAACTGTTGAAGAACTTGGAAACGGCGTGTTCACGGGCTGTTCGTCGTTGAAGTCGTTCAACATTTCCCAGAACAATCCTAATTTTCTCGTGATCGACGGTTTTCTGTGTTCCAAAGACGGAAAGACGCTCGTCGGCGCTCCGAACGTCGCCGAAAACTGCCGTATTCCGGACGGAATCGTTAAGATAGGCGCGGGCGCGTTTAGCGGCAGCGCCGCGACGTCGATCGTCGTCCCTGATTCCGTCAGGGAGATCGAAAACGACGCGTTTGCCGGGTGTTCCTCGCTGACCCGGATCGAACTGTCTAAAAACCTTGAAAAAATAGGAGATAGATCGTTTTTGTATTGTTCCTCGATGAAAACGATCAATTTGCCCGAGAGTTGCAAAGAAATCGGCGCGTTCGCGTTCAACGGATGCTCCGCGCTGACGTCGTTCGTCGTTCCAGAAGGCGTCAGGGAAATTCGCGATTTCACATTCAACGGATGCTCCACGTTGGCGGAACTGGTTGTTCCCGAAGGCGTCGAACAACTCGGACGCGAGGCGTTTCGAGGTTGCGCGTCGCTGAGAACAATAGTTCTTCCGGAAGGTCTAAAGAGAATCGGCCCCCAGACGTTCCATGATTGTTCGTCGCTCGAAGAAGTCCTCCTCCCCGAAAGCGTCGAGACGATCGACGTCGCCGCCTTTAACAGTTGCAAGTCGTTGAAGACGATCGTCTTGCCAAAAGACCTTAAAGAGATCGCTTCCGCAGCCTTCGTTAATTGTTCCTCGCTGGAGAGCGTCGTTCTCCCCGACGCCCTCGAAAAACTTGGCGACCGAGTTTTTCTTCAATGTTCTTCCCTGAAGACGATCGTCGTTCCCAAAAGCGTCGCAACTATTGAAGCGTTCGCGTTTGCCGAATGTCCTTCGTTAAAGACGGTTACGCTTCTCGGAAACGTCGAATCGATCGACCCAAAAGCGTTTTGGCAATCGCGTTTCCTGACGATTCGCGCGCCTAAAGAGTCTTGCGCCGAAGCGTTCGTCAAAGAATTTAACGAAGAAATCTCGAAAACGATCGTCGCGTCGTACGTCAAAGAGCGTAGCGTCAACTTTGAGCCGCTCGACTGATCGACGACGCGTCTAAACGGATTCCGCGTCGCGACGAAGCGCAACGCGGAGTCCGAACAATGAGAGAAGGATATTGTTATGGATTCCAAGACTTACGAGCCGTCCTGGTTCGCGTTGACGTCGGCGCTCGTCGCGCTGGTTGTCGTATGCGTTTTGATCGGTTTAAGACCGGATTCTCAAAAGGCGAGTTTGAGCGTCAAAACCGTCGCCGGGAGCAACCTCAGCGCCGACGGGAAAATCTTCTTCGACTATATTGGAACCGGGAAACTCTTGACGATTCCCGAAGGCGTCGAGGTTATCGCCGACTCCGCCTTCGATCATCTTTCCGAAGCGTGGGGAGTCGCTCCAAAGATCAATTCTACGGGGCTGAGGACGATCGTCGTTCCGGCAAGTCTCAAGGAAATTGCAAGAAGAGGGTTTCGCGATTGCCGTTGTCTGGAGGCGTTCGAAGTCGCGGAGGACAATCCCAATTTTTGTTCGATCGACGGCGTTCTTTATTCCAAAGACGGAAAAACGCTCTTAAGCGTTCCGGAAGCGATCGTTCGAAGCGCTTCGATCGACCACGAGACGGGCGACGTCGTCGAACCGATCGTCTTTGTCGACGATTCCTCTTTTCATCCGGTAAGAAGAATCAAAGGTTCGTTTGTCGTCCCGGACGGCGTCGAAACGATTGGTTCCTACGCGTTTTGCAACTGTTCTTCGTTGACGTCGATTGTTCTTCCGGACAGCGTTAAAGAAATAGCGCCCTGCGCGTTTTACGGCTGCGACTGGTTAGAAGACGTCAAGGTCTCAAAAAACGTCGAAAGGATCGGAGCGCGCGCTTTCAATTTTTGCCGTTCGCTCAAAAGAATCGACTTTTCCGACGGCGTCCGGGAAATAGGCGCCGGCGCTTTTGCCGGCTGTTCCTCGCTGGAAACGTTTGTCGTTCCCTCAGGCGTCAAAGAAATCCCTAAAGGAACGTTTGATCATTGCGACTCGCTGAAGTCGACGATCATTCCGTCAAGCGTGGAAAAAATCGATTTTTTGGCGATCTCCCCCGTCGACGGTCTGACGATTGTCGCGCCCAAAGGCTCCCCAGGCGAGGAATACGCCAAAGGATGGAAAATCAACTACTCGCCCCTTTGACGGGGAACGCGAGTCAACGTCGCGTTTGAATAAACGTTCAGCACGAGGACTTACGGGATAAGAGGTTAAGCAAATGTTTTTAACGAACGATAGACATTGCCGATTCGTTTTCAGCATGCTAACGGCGTGTTGTTGCGCGTTTTTTTTCATTCCCTTTGCCTCTGCGCAGTTGGACGGAGAAAAAAACGCCGAATACGATCTTAGCCCCGACGGAAGGACTTTTGAGCGCTATTGGGGGAGGGGTTCCGTCTTTACTGTTCCGGACGGCGTCGAAACGATCGAGACAAGGGCTTTTGGGGACGACCATTTTTTGAGCAAGATCGTCGTTCCGGAGAGCGTCGCAGTCGTCTGCGATCGCGCGTTCAGTCGTTCCAACGCGTTGAAGTCCATCGAAGTCGCGGAGGATAACGCGAATTACCGCTCGATCGACGGAGTTCTTTTCTCAAAAGACAAAAAGACTCTGATCAAATACCCGCAACGTAAGGACGGAGAAGTGTTTGTTGTTCCGGACGGCGTCGAAATTATTGAGGCGGACGCGTTTTCGTTTTGTTGTTTCCTTAAGTCGGTCGTTGTTCCGGAAGGCGTGACGACGATAGGCGACGACGCGTTTTATTGTTGTCGCAAATTGGAGACGGTTTCTTTTCCGGAGAGTCTTGAGATTCTTGGCGACGGCGTCTTCATTGGAACCGACGAATTGACGGCGATTAGCGTTGCGGAAAACAACGTGACGTTCCTGTCGATCGACGGGGCTCTTTTTTCCAGAGACGTGAAAACGCTGACGCGCGTTCCCTCAAAAATCGACAAAGATTCTTATGTCGTTCCCGACGACGTCGAAACGATCGCTCCTTACGCGTTTGCCAATTGTTCAGTAGATTCAATAGTCGTTCCGAAAAGCGTCAACGTTGTCGGCCCACGAGCTTTTTACGGCTGTCAAGCGTCGTCGATCGTTCTTCCGGAAGGCGTCGAAGAGATTGGCAAAGAAGCGTTTTCATTTTGTTCTTCGTTAAAGAGAATCGTTATTCCAAAGAGCGTTCGATCGATTGAAGAAGGCGCTTTTTCTCATACTCTATTGGAGACGATTGAGATTCCGGAATCTGTTGAAAAGATTGCTTTCGACGCGTTTGCAGAGTCGTCGTTGAAGTCGATCGCCGTGTCGGAGAATAATCCTAATTTCCGCGTCGTTAACGGAGCGCTTTGTTCCGGGGACGGCAAAGAACTTATGTTTGCGTCCAGAAAAACCGACGTTGATTTCTTTTGGATTCCAGACGGCGTCGTCAATATCGGCGCGGCGGTTTTTAGCGATTGCAGTACGATTAAGACGGTCGTCGTTCCGAAAAGCGTCAGGAAGATCGGCGCGGGAGCGTTTAAAAATTGTTCCGCGTTGGAAAGAATCGATCTTCCGAAAGAGGTTGACGAAATAGCAGAAAGCGCGTTTGAGTATTGCGACTCTTTAAAAACGTTCGTTATTCCGCAAGACGTTAAAACAATCGCGCCTCGTACTTTCGCCTTTTGCCGTTCGTTGGAAGAAATTGTCGTTCCCGAAGGAGTCGAGGTCGTTGGAGGCTGCGCGTTCAACGAATGCCGTTCGTTAAAGTCGGTCGTCGTTCCAAAAGGCGTTCAACGAATCGGTAGCGGCGCGTTTTCCGGATGCGATTCGTTAAAAGAAATCGTTCTTTCGGAAAGCGTCGAAAATATTGAGGCAGGAGCGTTTTTGGGCTGTAAGGCGTTAAAATCGTTTGTTTTCCCGGAAAATTGCAAAGAAGTCGCGCCCTTTGCGTTTGCCGGTTGCCGCTCGTTGGAAGAAGTTGTTCTTCCTGAAAGCGTCGAGGCAATAGGAGAAAAAGCGTTCTCCTATTGTTCTTCTCTAAAATCGTTCGACGTTCCGAAGAATGTTAAATCGATCGGCGAGAGCGCATTTGACGGATGTTCCTCGTTGAAAACGATCGTAATCCCTGAAAGCGTCGAGAATATTGATAAAAACGCCTTTCTCAAAGTTCGTTCACTAACGATTGTCGCGCCAAAAGGCTCTTACGCCGAACGGTACGCCAAAGAGAATAAAATCAATTACTCGCCCCTTTGACGAGCGTTTTTGCGGGAGATTGGTTCGACAAGCGATGTATCGTTAGCGACGTGTTTTTTGGGGGATTATAATACGTTGAAACAAACGCGGCGCGCTTATGTAGTCGCGAATTAATTGACGTTGACTCAAACTTGTCGATATAAGCGTTTGCGAAGAAACACTCGGGTTGCGAGATCGACGTCGAAAAGACGTTAAACGAAGCTGTCGGCCTGCGATAAGCGAAGGAAGAAGCGATGTTGTGGAAAAACAAAGAAACGCGTAAGAAGATTGGGTTTGGAACGCTTGCTCTGTTGGCTACGTTGAGCGCGTTCGTTTCAGTTGTCGTCGCTCAGAATTCTGATTGTCAACTCAGCCCCGACGGCAAAACGCTCCTTAAATTTGTCGGCAAGGGGGAAGAAGCGAAGGTTCCGGAAGGCGTCGAGGTTATTGGCCGCGAAGCGTTCGCCTTTTGTTCCAATTTGAAAAAAGTCGTTCTCCCGAAAAGTCTTAAGACGGTTGGAAACGGAGCGTTTGCCAATTGTTTCGCGTTGGAAGAAATCGATCTTCCTCAGAACGTTGAGACGATTGAAGAGCGCGCGTTTCATACCTGTCGTTCGTTGAAGTCGATCGCCGTTCCGGACGGGGTTAAAGAAATTCCCGAAATGACCTTTATCCACTGCGGCGCGTTAGCTGAAATAAAACTACCGGACAGCGTTGAAAAAATCGGAAGGAACGCGTTTAGCGGTTGCGAATCGTTGAAGTCGATCGCCGTTCCGGACGGGGTTAAAGAAATCTCCGCAATGGCTTTTACCCATTGCGGCGCGTTAGTTGAAATAAAACTTCCGGACAGCGTCGAAAAAATCGGAGAGCAAGCGTTTTGCCGCTGCGCGTCGTTGAAATCGTTGGTCGTTCCGGCGAACGTCAAAGAAATAGACGAACTTGCGTTTGTCGGATGTTCTAAACTTGAGACGGTTACGTTTTCCGGCGACGTCGAGAAATTGGCGAGCGACGCGTTTGTCAGGACGCGTCTTCTGGCCGTCGTCGCGCCCAAAGGTTCGCATGTCGAACAATTTGTCAAAGATCGTAACGAAGCCGTCGCTAAAAGGAACTCTCCCCCTCGCGACGACGATTTCCCAACTGTTTTTTTCCCGCTTGGAGAGCCGATTGACGAAACCATCGTCAATTACCGATTTAGCGACGACGGCAAAACCCTCGTCAGGTATCTCGGCGACGAGATAGAGTCGAGAGTTCCGGACGGCGTCAAAGTTGTCGGGCCCAGCGCGTTCGAAGGTCGCGCGTCGCTGAAATCGCTGACGATTCCCGAAGACGTCAAAGAAATAGGCGGACGCGCTTTTGTCGGACTCGATTCCAACGCGACGATCACGTTCTTGGGCGACGTCGAGGATTTGGCGAGCGACGCGTTTGACGGGAACCGTTTCCTGACGGTTCGCGCTCCCAAAGACTCCAACGTTCAAAAGAGCGTAAACGACTATAACAAAAGGATCAAAGCGTTCAACAATAGCGACGTAGCGTTCGCCAATATCTCGAAAGAAAGTCAAATAACGTTTGTTCCTTTTGGAACGCTCAAAAAAACCCCCGGCGACGACTCCGATTATCAACTCAGCGACGACGGGAAAGTTCTCGAGCTCTATTGGGGAATCGACGAAACGTTCGTCGTTCCCGAGGGCGTCGAAACGATTAACGCCGACGCGATTCGCGATCCCGGAACGTTGACGAAGGTCGTCTTGCCCGCGAGCGTATCGAACGTCAGGAACGGCGCGTTTGCGAGCGCGTTCCTTTTTGGAACGATCGGCGGTTCGATGGGAGGTCTTGGAAGCTTCGGAAGCGCTCGCGTCGGCAATCGCTCGTTAACGACGATCGAGGTCGCGGAGGACAATCCGATCTATTCTTCAATCGACGGGGTTCTATTCTCCAAAAACGGCAAGGCGCTTCTGCGCTATCCCGCCGGACGCGAACAGGAAAAATACGTTGTTCCCGAGGGCGTCGAGATAATCGAATCGAACGCGTTTTCCAATTGCTATTCGCTGACGGAGATTGAGATTCCGTCGAGCGTAACCGCCGTTGAATCCGGCGCGTTTCAGGGTTGTTCGTCGTTGAAATCAATCGCGCTTCCCGACGGGATAACCGCGATTAAAAACCGCGCGTTCGGCGGTTGCTATTCGCTGGCGTCGGTCGTTTTGCCGGACGCTCTGGCGGTTGTCGAAGCGGACGCTTTTAGCGGTTGCGGCGTGTTGACGGAACTTGTTCTTCCCGATTCGCTCAAGACGATTGGAGAAGGGGCGTTTGCCGGCTGCGCCGCGCTGAAGACCGTTCGGATTCCGCGAGGCGTCGCCGAGATCGCGGTTCGCGCGCCCGTCGATTACGATAAGATACAAAAAGATCTTGAAAAGAAAGGCGTCTACGTCGATTTTATACGATCAACCGACGAGAAAGGACGAGACGTTTTCGAAGGTTGTTCTTCCCTGGCCGCGATCGACGTCGACGAAGAGAATTCCGCGTTTCGTTCGATCGACGGGGTTCTTTTCTCCAAAGACGGCAAGACGCTCCTGAAATGTCCGGAAGCGAAAGCCGCCGACGTCTACGTCGTTCCCAAAGGAGTCGAAACGATTGAAAAACAGGCGTTTGCGCATTGTTCTTCGATTAATGCGATCGTCGTTTCCGAGGGCGTGACGCGGGTGGGGCTCTATGCGTTCAGCTACTGCGACGCTTTGAAAGCGCTTTCTTTCCCGACAAGCGTTCGTTATCTTAGTTTTGGAAGAGGTTATAACGACTTTTTGACTGGCGGATACGACGCGTTAGCTTCTATCGAGGTCGCGGAAGACAATCCCAGCTATAAAACGATCGACGGGGTTCTGTTCTCCAAAGACGGAAAGCGACTCATTAAGCGCCCGCGCGGCAAAGACGCCGAAAACTACGTCGTTCCCGACGGCGTAGAGGAAATAGGCAACGGGGCGTTCAGGGCGTGTTCCCTGTTGAAGACGCTTGCTATTCCGGAACGAGTCGCCAAAATCGGCGAATACGCGTTTTCCGGCTGCGTCGGCTTGACGTCGATCGACGTCGCTGCGAAGAATCCCGCCTATTGCTCGATCGACGGGGTTCTTTTCTCAAAAGACGAGTCCGGGAATCCGAGAGTTCTCGTCAAATATCCGTCGGCGTCCGAACGGGAACGTTACGCAATTCCGCCTCTTGTCGAGGAATTCGAAATCGACGCGTTGAACGGGAGCGTTTCGCTGAAATCGATCGACGTTTCCGCAAGCGTTGAAAAAGGACTCGAGACGTTTTTGAATTGTCCAAACCTCGAGGCGATTAACGTCGACGGAAACAATCGACGCTACCGTTCTCATGACGGGGTTCTTTTCTCCAAAAGAGGAACCGTTCTTTACCAGTATCCGGCGGGAAAGACCGACGAGAACTACGTCGTTCCCAGGGGCGTCGACAGCATTGGGGGGACGAGTTTTTGGGGATGCGCCTCGCTCAAGACAATTAAGCTCCCCGAAGACCTGCGACGTTTGGGACTGGTCCCTTTCGACCGCTGCGACGGCCTGACGTCGATTGAAGTCGACGCGAAGAACGAATACTACCGTTCCGTCGACGGGGTTCTTTTCTCGAAAGAGAATAATTCGCTCGTTAAATTCCCAAAAGGAAAGGTTTCGGAGAACTACGTCGTTCCGGGCGACGTCGTGAAAATAGAACGCCAGGCTTTTGACGGCTGTTCCGGATTGACGTCGATCACGCTTTCCGACGGCGTCGAAGAGATTGGAGAAAAAGCGTTTGCCAATTGTTCCAATTTGAAGACGATCGAGATCCCCGCGAGCGTCGTCAATATTGCGTGGGACGCTTTTCCCGCCGATCAGGAGTTGACGATTCGCGCGTCCAAAGGCTCCGAAGCCGAGGCGTTTGCGAGGTTCCTTGCCCCGCGCTCGAAATTGAAGCTGGAGACGATCGAGCGGAAACCGCAAAAGCCAAAGAAGCCGGTCCTTCCCAAAAAGAACGCCCTGCCGTTGTCTATCGATTGAGATTGAAACGACGCGGCGTCCGTTCGTCGCGTCCTTGCTATTGGAGATTGCGCGTTTGTCGATTGCGCCGGGATATCGTCGATCAAAATATCCGACGGCGTTAAAGAACTGGGAAACTAAGTTTTTGAGAATTGCCTCGACTTGAAGACGGTCGAAGCTCGCGCGTCGCGACTTTCTCCTGGGAAACGTTTCCCGAGGGACGAGGTTTGACAATTCGCGCTCCAAAAGGCCCCGAAGCCGCGTATTTCGCCGCGCGCAACGCAAAACGCCTGGACTTGAATTTCGAGCCGATCTAATAAACGGCGAACCAACGGCGTTGCGTCGGATATTTTTCCCGGCGCGGCGCTTCGCGGGTTTATAGGGGCTTTTTGATCAAAAGTCGAAATTTCTCTAAATTCTTGTAGCGTTCGGAGTTTATGTTCGTTATAATCGACGAGGTTTTGAATTTTTGCGCGGTAAACTGGAAGAGGAGTGGTAATGACGATGAGAAACGACGCGGTATTCCAAAAGAGCGTTTTGTTCGGAACGATAAGCGTCGCGTTTGTCGCGGGGGCGGCGTTTCTGCTCGGCGTCGCGTCGGTCCTCGCGCAAACGGAGGACGGCGAATCCCCATGGCAACTTAGCGACGACGGGAAGACGTTTGTTCGCTATTGGGGAAACGCCGCGACGTCTTTTGCTATTCCGGACGGAGTCGAAACGATCGGAATGGGCGCGTTTGGCCCCGTCAACAGTTTGAAATCGGTAAGAATTCCCGCGAGCGTCAAGTCTCTTGGAGATAGTCCGTTTCTCGGTAGCGTGCTGACGTCTATCGACGTCGCGGAAGACAATCCCGTATTCCGCTCGATCAACGGAGTTCTTTTTTCCAAAGACGGCAAAACGCTCGTCAACTATCCTCCGGGGCGAAAACAGAAGGAATACGTCGTTCCGGACGGCGTTGAGACGATCGGCAAAGAAGCTTTTTTGGCGAATTTCGAATTGAGAACAGTCGTTTTTCCGGCCGGACTTGCAACGATTGACGACGGTGCGTTTCGCGTTTGCGGATCGCTCAGGTCGCTTGTTCTTCCGGACGGGACGACGACTATTGGAGACGAGGCGTTTTCCAGTTGCTCCTCGTTGACGGAGGTCGTTCTTCCCGACAGTCTCGAAACGATAGGAAAAGGCGCGTTTCAATACTGTTCTTGTTTAGAATCGATTCGTATTCCCAAAGGCGTAACGTCTATCGAAACGGGAATCAACGACCCCGTCTGGGACAATTGGAAAAGTTGCAATTCGTTCGCTGGTTGCGAGAATCTTGTTTCGATCGACGTCGCAAAAGACAACCTTGTCTATCGTTCGATCGACGGGGTTCTTTTCTCCAAAGACGGCAAAAAGCTCTTTAAATGTCCTGAAGCGAAAAGAATCGACGTTTACGTCGTTCCGGACGGCGTCGAAACGATCGAACCGGGAGCGTTTGCGTCGTGCCGTTGGATTAAATCGATCGACGTTTCCGAAGGCGCGACTTCCATTGGAAACTACGCCTTCGGAAGCGTCGAAACGGTTAATCTTCCGGAAAGTCTTAATAACCTCGGGGAAAAGGCTTTCCAACCGTGTTATTCGTTGACCTCCATTAACGTTCCGGAAGACAATCCCAGTTTCCGCTCGATCGACGGCGTTCTTTTTTCCAAAGACGGGCGACGACTAATTCGCTATCCCGCTGGGAAGAAAGAGGAACGCTATGAAGTTCCCGACGGCGTCGCGACGATCGACGATCTCGCGTTTAGCGACGATTATCGTCTTAAAACGATCGTATTGTCGAAAGACGTCGAAAAAATTGGCCCCGATAAATTCACGCGTTGCCACGCGTTGACGACGTTTGAAGTTGACGGGAACAATCCCTTTTATCGCGCCGTTTCCGGCGTCCTTTTTACAAAAGATCGCTCGGTTCTCGTCAGAAGTCCCAGGAGCGCGCCCGTCGAAGATTACGTCGTTCCGGGCGACGTTGTGAAAATTGAACGTCAGGCTTTTGACGGCTGTTCCGGATTGACGTCGATCGCGCTTTCCGACGGCGTCGAAGAGATTGGAGAAAAAGCGTTTGCCAATTGTTTCAATTTGAAGACGATCGAGATCCCCGCGAGCGTCGTCAATATTGCGTGGGACGCTTTTCCCGCCGATCAGGAGTTGACGATTCGCGCGCCCAAAGGCTCCGAAGCCGAGGCGTTTGCGAGGTTCCTTGCCCCGCGCTCGAAATTGAAGCTGGAGACGATTGAGCGGAAACCGCAAAAGCCAAAGAAGCCGGTCCTTCCCAAAAAGAACGCCCTGCCGTTGTCCATTGATTGAGATTGAAACGGGGCTTGCGATTTGTCGGCGTCGGCGCTATTTACTACTGAGGTTGTTTCCATGATTATCGATAACAAAAGAATTTGTTCGTTCGTCCTGTCGGCGACGTTTATAACGCTGATCGCGACGGGCTTGTCGCTGTGTTTAACCCCTTCCTCCGCGTTCGCCCAATACGAGGGCTGGTCGGGCGGCGACGACGTGGTTTACGGTCCCGTCGAAGACAGAGGCGAATACAAACTCAGCGACGACGGGAAAGTTTTTGAGCGCTATTACGGGAAGGCCGAGACGTTTACAATTCCCGACGGAGTGGACAGAATCGGCGCGAACGCTTTTTACAAGTGCAAAACGCTGAAGACGGTCGTCGTTCCCAACTGCGTAACGCGTTTGACAGTCCACGCTTTTGCGAACTGTTCCAATCTTGAGAAAGTCGTCTTTTCAGAAACCCCCGTGTGGATTGACGGCGCGGCGTTCGCCGGTTGCCGTTCGTTGAAATCGATCGAGGTCGCGGAGGATCATCCTTCATGGCGTTCCGTCGACGGCGTCGTTTTTTCCAAAGACGGAAAATCGCTTTTAATTTATCCCGCTGGAAAAGAACAGGAAAAGTACGTCGTTCCCGACGGCGTTCGGACCATTGGAGGAGGCGCGTTCGCCGACTGCGTCGCGCTCAAAGAGATCGTTCTTCCGCCCGGCGTTCGTGATATTAAAGCCGCGGCGTTCAAAAACTGCGTTTCGTTGAAGACGTTCAAAATCCCCGACGGCGTGACGGTCGTCAATCCTTCGACGTTCAGCGGTTGCTATTCGCTGGAGTCCGTCTATATTCCGTGGGACGTAACGTCCGTCGGCGGCGAGGCTTTCGCCGATTGCCGTTCGTTGACGGAGATCGATCTTCCCGACGAACTCAAAACGCTCGGAAAAGCCGCGTTTAAGGGTTGCGTTTCGCTGAAGTCTGTTCGTATCCCCAAAAGCGTCGTCGAAACCGGAATTCCGAGTCCGGGCGATCGGAGCGACAAGACCGGTCCCGTCTTTGAAGACTGTTCCTCGCTCGCCTCTTTTGACGTTGAGGAAGGGAACTCGCTCTACCGTTCGATCGACGGCGTTCTTTTCTCCAAGGACGGAAAAACGTTAATCAAATGCCCGCAAGGAAAAGTCGCCGACGTCTATACTGTTCCGGACGGCGTCGTAACGGTCAAATCCAAGGCGTTTTCGCATTGCGATTCCATTGAATCGATCGTCTTTTCAAACGGCGTGAAATATATCGAAGACTCCGCTATATCCGACTGCGCCCGCCTTAAATCGCTGACTCTTCCGAATGATTACCAAAGAATCGAGGACGAGTCCGAGAATAAGCTCTTCAATCAATTATTTCAGTGGCCGTGTTTGCCAATGTTGAGCGGAACCAACGAGTTGGCTTCCATTAACGTCCCGGAAAACGGCCGTTCATTCAAATCGATCGACGGGGTTCTTTACGACGGGACTGGATTGACGCTTCTTAAATGTCCGAAGAATAATGAAATAGAAAATTTCGTTATTCCTGATAGCGTACAGGCTCTTCAAGCGGGCGCGTTTGCGGAGTGTTCCGCCTTGAAGACGATCGCGATTCACGAAGGAGTCGGGCATGTCGAAGAAAACTCGTTTATCGGTTGTTCCGGCCTCACGGCGATTAACGTCGCCGAGAAGAATCCGCCTTGCAAATCAATCGACGGCGTTCTCTTTATGAGGAACGGCGGCGGGAATCCGATCGCGCTCGTCAAGTATCCGTCGGCGTCGGACAGGGAGAGCTACGAGGTCCCAAATACCGTCACGAAAATCTGCAATCGCGCGTTTGCCGACAGTCGTTCGCTGAAGTCGGTTAAGATCCCGGAGAAGGTTGAGGAAATTGGATTTGGGACGTTTCTCGATTGCGACGCTCTGGAGTCGATCGACGTCGACGAAAACAATCCGCAGTATTTCTCGATCGACGGCGTTCTTTTCAACGAAGACAGGGCGCTTTTGTCAGGCGAGGGACCGTCGCTCCTTCAATATCCGTTAGGATCGGCGGTTGAAAACTACGTCGTTCCGGAAGGCGTTAAGTCGATCGACGCGTCCGCGTTTCGCGGTTGTTCCGCGTTAAAGTCGGTCAAATTCTCTAAAGACGTCGCGTTTTACGGAATGAACGCCTTCAGGGACTGTTCCGCGTTGACGACGTTTGAAGTTGACGGGAACAACGCGCGGTTCAGCGCGAACGACGGCGTTCTTTTCTCAAAAGACGGCGCAATTCTCTATAAATGCCCTATGGGTAAGAAGGCGGACGTCTATGAGGTTCCCGAAGGCGTCAAAAAGATTGGACATAGAGCCTTTGTCGATTGCGCCGGGTTGACGTCGATCAAGATTCCCGAAGGCGTCAAAAAATTGGGACGCGAAGCGTTTGCGAATTGTTCCGGGCTGAAGACGATCGAACTGCCCGCGAGCGTCGACGATATCCCCCTGGACGCGTTTCCCGTCGATCAGGAGTTGACGATTCGCGCGCCCAAGGGTTCCGAAGCCGCGTACTTCGTCAAACGGTTTGCGCCAGGATCAGGATTGAAACTCGAATTGATCGAATAAAGAGAAGATTCAAGATAATTCTTCGCGCCTATTGCTTTTTGTCCTCGCGTTTTTTATATTAAGAATGTTGATATCATTGTGCGTCGTGGTTATAACGACTTAAGACCGTCGCGCGAGATTCTCGCGTTTCTGCGCGGCAAATGCTGAATTATTGGAGGATAGAACAATGGTTTCAAGGAATAAAAGAAGCGTTGGGAACGTATTGTTCGCTTTATTTGGCTCGGCGATCGCCGTTTGTTTGGCTCTCTTTTCAGGCTCTACGACCGTCCTGGCGCAGGCAGACGAAGGGGAATCCCCTGAATATAAGCTTAGCGACGACGGAAAGACTTTTGAGCGTTACCTGGGTTCCGGAGAGACGTTTGTCGTCCCGGAGGGAGTCGAGAGTCTTCAAGGCATGGCGTTCGACCGTTGCGTTTCGCTCAAATCGATCGCGCTTCCCGAGAGTCTTACGGCAATTGGAAACGGCGCGTTTTGGGGCTGTTCTTCTCTTGAATCTATCGCCATACCCGTCGCAGTCGCGTCTATAGGAGAAGCACCCTTTAACGAATGTCGCGCGTTGACGTCGATTAATGTCGCGGTAAACAACGCGAATTATCGTTCTATCGACGGCGTTCTTTTCTCAAAAGACGGCAAAACGTTGATTGAATATCCGCATGGAAATTCTAACGCCGTTTATGTCGTTCCCGACGGGGTTGAAACGATCGGAAACATGGCGTTTGCGAACACAGACACCCTCCGATCCCTCTCTTTTTCCGACTCCGTCAAAACGATCGGAAACAAGGCTTTTTTCAGTTGTCCGTCGCTTATGGGAGTCGCTCTTTCAAGCGGCGTCGAGTCGATTCCCGAAGACGCGTTTATCCTTTCTCCTTCTCTGACCGGAATTACCGTTCCGGAAAACAGCTCCGCGCTTCGTTCGATTAAAGGGGTTCTCTTCTCTAAGGACGGAACGGAACTTGTGAAATACCCGGCGGGAATTGAGGACGAACGCTACGTCGTTCCCGACGGCGTTAAGAGATGCGGGCCTATGGCGTTCAGCGGAAATACCCGGCTTAAGTCGCTCGTCTTACCCGAAGGGTTTGAACAAATCGGACCGTTCGCTTTTTCCGAAACCGCGCTAAATTCGATCGTCCTTCCGGACAGTCTCGCAAACTTCGCTGAAAATACGTTTTCCAATCCGACGCTTCTTATTCTCGCCAACGCCGGCTCCGCCGCCGAGAGTTTCGCCAAAGAACATGGATTACGATTCCAGGCGTTGGACGCGAAAGGAGCCGTTCATATTATTCTCGTCGTTTCTTCGCGTCCTTTTCTCGAAAGAGTCGCCGCTAAAGAATTGGAAAGAATCGAAGACGCGCTTGCCGGAACATTTGACTCGACTGCGGCGTCGCCGCTGTTTTCCAATTTTCAGACGAATATGCCCGCCGAAAATTACGGCGAACTTGGCAAAGAATCGCCCGACGTCGCGACTTATGAAGTTTTAACCGGAGCGGACGCGGCGCCCGGCAAGGTCGCGCAAGTATGTTATAACGTTTCGCAAAACGCGAAGTGGGAAGACGCGATCCTTGTCGTTGTTATCGCCGAGGAACCGAAAGCTGAAACGCTTGAACCTCAGCTTGATAATTTGGCGATTATCAACGCTCTTCGTACAAAAGACCGTCGCCTGCTTGTCGTTTTGAACGATTTCTATCTGGAATCTGCGGCGAGTTCCAACGTTCCAGGTCCGAAATTGAAAACGCAAACGTTTACCCCGTCGTTCCTGCCTAAAAACGATTCTTATTTGAAACGGTTTTTGACGGAAGCCAAAGGCGAGATACTTGTCAATTCCGCCAACGTCGACGAAAAGGCTTGGCTTCAGTCGAACATTAACGCCGGTATTTTTACCGGAACCAGGTTTGGCTCCGCGTTCGCCCGGTTCGCCGCAAACGGTTGCTATCTGGAAAGCGAACTGACCCCCGACGGTTTTTGCAACTTGTTGAACAGGGAACTCTCGCGCGAAGTTTTAAACTACAATCTTTGGTTGCGCGGTTCAAATTCCAAACAGACGTTGACGACGTTCGATTATTCGGGTCAACGAATTGAAGTAGTTCCGAATGCGCTTAATTCGCTTGACGACGACTGGAAAGCGGACGCCGCGCGCTTTGCGAAGCTCAAGAAGAGCGGAGAATTCTCTGAAAACAAGGCGAACCTCAAAAAGACCATGACGACCGTAACCGATTGACGATCGCGTCATATTTATAGAAAAGCAACGGGCGTTCGTAAAAACGCTTACAGACTCCTGTTTGTCTATTGAACAAGGAAACGAGGAGGTCGTGATGACTGTCAAAAACAACGAATTCTTCAAAATCGCTTTGTCGACGGCGCTTGGCGTTGCGCTTGCCGTCTGCACGCCGCTTTGTTTTTGCGTCGCGCATGCCGTCGCTCAGACGAGCGACGGCGCCGCCGACGAGCTCGAGAGTAAGGACAAGAATTCCGTCCGATATTCCAGCGACGGCGAGACGTTCGTCGTTTCCGACGGCGTCGAAACAATCGAAGAGTGGGCGTTTTCTGCTCGCTCGCGCAGGAATGCGTTTTCTGAGCGCCGAGAATCGAAGATAGTCTTTCCGAACAGCCTGAAAAAAATAGGATCAAACGCCTTTCGCGGGTGGTTGGAGTTATCGTCGATCGAGTTTCCGGAAAGTCTCGAGGAACTTGGTTCCGGAGTTTTTTCCAACTGTTCACGCTTAACGACGGTCGTTATTCCGAAGAACGTCGTCAAAATCGGCTTAGGACCTTTTAGCGGATGTTCTCTTTTAACTTCGGTCGACGTCGCAGAAGACAATCCCGTCTTCTGCTCGGTTGACGGAGTCGTTTTCTCTAAAGATCTAAAAACGCTTGTATTATGTCCTTGCGGGAAAGAGGGCGAGTACGTCGTTCCAGACGGCGTGACGACGATTCGGACGAGCGCTTTTTCCAGTTGTTCCAAATTGACGTCGATTGTTGTTCCGCCGAGCGTGGAAACGATAGGAGATCAAGCTTTTCTCGATTGCGCTTCCTTGTCGAAGGTTGTTCTTCCAAACGACGTCAAATCTTTGGGGCGTCAGGTTTTTAGAGCATGCGCCAACCTGAGCTCGGTCTTTATTCCCGAGAGCGTTCAGAGTATAGGAGAAAAAGCTTTTGACGATTGCGTGTCGCTGCGCGAAATTGAAGTTTCGCCGGGAAACGCCGTTTACCGTTCGATCGACGGGGTTCTGTTTGCCGACCGGGGAAAGACGCTCGTCAAATGCCCGGAAAAGATCGGAAAGACTCGTTACGTCGTACCCGACGGCGTGGAGAAAATTGACGTCGCCGCGTTTCGAAGGTGCGGGACGTTGACGTCGCTCGTTATTTCCAACGGCGTAAAGACGATTGAACCCGAAGCGTTTCACTATTGCGCGGCCTTGACGTCGATCGTGATTTCGGAGAGCGTTGAAGCGATCGATCGCTATGCGTTCAGTTATTGTCCCGCGCTTCAATCGATCGACGTCGCGGAGAATAACGCGAATTATCGCTCGGCCGACGGAATTCTCTATGCTAAGGCCGCCAAGACGCTCGTTAGATGCCCCGAGGGGACTAAAATAGAAAAATATTCGGTTCCGGAAGGAGTCGAAGAGATTGGAGATTCGGCGTTCGCACGATGCGCGGTCCTGAAATCGGTCGTTCTGCCTCAGGGCGTTAGGGAAATTGGATCGGGCGCGTTTTACAGTTGTTCTGCGTTAACTTCGATCGTTATACCCGAAAGCGACGTCCGTATGGGCGTCGATCTCTTTGCGACCCTTTCGAACAAGCCGCCTACGATCTACGCGCCGCGAGGGTCCGCAGCCTATCGATACGCCGGAGACAAAGGCCTTCCTTTCGAACCGATCGATCGCCTGACCGTCGGTAAAAAAGGCGACGTTCATCTTATTCTTATTGTCGTAACGAAGCCGGAATTGGAAGACGTCGGCAGGAAATGGCGAGAAAAAATTGAAAGCGCGTTTTACGGAACGCTAGGAAAAACTGATTCCAGGCCTCTGTTATCCAGTCTCAAAGTCAACGCGCCCGCCGAAAAATGGATCGAGCCTGGCAAAGAAGACGTCGCGTCCTTTACCTATGTGACGGGCGAAGAAGCGACTCCCTGGAATATTCCAAAAATCTGCGAAAAAGTTTCCGACGAGGCGAAGCCGGAAGACGCGATCGTCGCAATACTTCTTGCGCCCGTTCGCGATCCGAAAGCCCCGCGGGAATATGTCGATCGGATGACGATCGCTCCCGCTATTCGTTCGGAAAATCACCGTTTGACAATCGTTCTTACCGACGTCTATGAGTCGACGGTCGACGGCTTCAAAGGATTGCGCCCGACCGTTGAAACGCAAACGTACATTCCCGAATTTCTTCCTAAAAAAGGCTCCTATTTGAAAAGGTTTTTAGAGGAGGCCGAGGGAGCGTTTCAGATCAATTCCGCCGATTTTGAACACGGCGCGTTTATTGAAGCGGGAAACGAGTCGGGAAGTTTTGAGAGCACGAGATTTGCCGACGCGTTTGCGCGTTTTGCCGCAAACGGCTATTATTTGGAACGCGAATTGACTCCCGACTGTTTCTATAAGTTGTTAAGAATGGAGTTGGCGCGCGATACGTTGAACTATGTCGCCTGTTCCCGAATTAAATTTTACGAGCAGACTCCAATGTTCTTTCTGACGACCAATTACGTTCCGCAAATCGTTAATTCGGAGTTGAAAGATCCCGAAACGTTGACAGATCTCTGGCGCGCTGACGCCGAGCGTTACACGGTTTTGAAAAAGAGTTGCGAGTTTCCCGAGAATAAAGAGAAGAAAACAATGGTCTTGACGACGGAGACCTTTGTCCCCGCCGCGAAATAACGCTTGCGGAACGACGAAACGTCGACAGATCTGCTCTCCTGAGACGATGAAAACGCCGAGCTTGGGAGAGCTTTTTTGTTTGCCGGTAGCATACGGGCGACTTTGCGCCCTTCTGCTTACGGTTCTTATGCGCGTGGCGACCAACGGGAGCGGGACTTTTTCTCCGCGCGAAAGCGCGAACCGCCGGTCCGGCGTCGGACCGCGCGGGCCCGTAAAGCGGATTTACAGGTTCAGGCTATTCTCGTCCAACAGGAAGTTGCGGACGCCAATCGTTACGATTCCCATATCGTTCCTGCGCGCTTTGATATTATCCCGCACGACGACGATCTTCTTGAAGGAATCGCCAATTGCGTTCAAGGGACGCTCCTCCTGCGCGCGTTTTTCCGGCGTAGTTATTGCGAAAGCGGACTGAATATAATATTTCTCGCTTCCGCGCGTCGCGACGAAGTCCACTTCGAGCCGTTTTTTCGCAGTCTTGTTTTCGCTGTTCTTGCCGAACTGCTCCACGAGCCCTACGTCGACGCGATAACCCCTGATTCGTAGCTCGTTGTAGACGATGTTCTCCATAATATGGTTTTCTTCCATCTGCCGGAAATTCAGTCTTGCGTTGCGCAGCCCCACGTCCTCGAAGTAGAACTTGGCCGGAGAACCAATATACTTCCGCCCCTTGATATCGTACCTGACGGCCTTGCTCACCAGGAAGGCGTCCGTCAGGTAGTCCATATATTTTTTCAGCGTCTTGTCGCTGACGGTCTTGTTCTTGACTGTTTTGAACGTGTTTGCCAACTTTTGCGGATTGGTCAGCGAGCCAACGGCGGAAGCGAGAATATCAACCAGCTCGTCCAATTCTTCGCGATTGCGCACCTTATGGCGGTCGACGATATCGCTCAGATAAACCTTCTGGAACAGCGACACGAGGTATTCAACCTTTTCCTCCGCCGTTTCACGCGAAAGGATCAGCGGCAGTCCGCCGTAGGTAAAATAATCGTCCCACGCTTCGTCGGCGCCGCCGTCGTAAACGGAGCAATATTCTCGGAAAGAGAGCGGAAAAATGCGAATCTCGTCTCCGCGACCGCGGAATTCCGTTATCAAATCAGAGGAGAGGAACTTAGAGTTGCTTCCGGTTACGTAAACGTCTGCGTTTCGGATATGCAAGAAACTGTTCAGGACGTCCTCGAACTCGGCGAGAAGTTGCACCTCGTCCAATATGACGTAGTAGACGTCGTTGTCAACGATCCGATCTTTAACGTATTTCAGCATGACGTCCGGATCGCGCAGTTCTTTATTGCTGCGATCGTCCAGGGCGATCTCGACGATATGGTCTTCCTTAACGCCTTTATCCAGCAAATAATTATGGAACAGGTTGAACAGAAGATACGACTTTCCGCAACGGCGAACTCCCGTCACAATCTTGATAAGTCCGTTTTTTTCCCTTCGGATCAATCGGTTCAGATAGACGTCCCGCTTGATTTCCATATTGTTCTCCTATTTCCAAAATAAGTGTGTTTACACCTTTTTCCGTAATTATTATATAGAACGTTCCTGCAAAAGTCAAGCGTTCTGCAAGTTCGTAAAAAGTAACGGGCGAATCGGCGGGTTGACTCGCTTTCTTTGCGTTTCCGTCGCGACATAACGCTTGCGGAACGACGAAAAGCTGATAGAATAGCTCCCCCGAGACGGTAAAGTCCGCCGTTCGCCGATCTTGGAGCGCTTTTTCGTCCGCAATGATCAAGGGGGCCGTAACGATGAACGATTTGCAAACGACATACAATCTCCGAACCGCCGCCGCGTGGGTTCTGGGACACGCGAGAAACGTCGGCAAGCCCGATTTGCCGGAATCGTCGCGTTGTAAAAAGGTCGACGAGTGTTCGCCGGACGAAATGCTCCGGATTGTGGAAGCGGCGCGGGAAGAAGGACTTAAGCTCTACCCGTTTAAATTGAAATCGGCGCTGATGGCCAGAACGCGAAGAACGTTTGGGTTCCTCCGTTCCGTCTGTTTTGAGACGATGCTGGACGTCGGGAGCGGGCGCGGCGCGTTTCTGATTCCGTTTATCGAGGAGTTTCCCAACGTCGACGTAACGTCGATCGATCTGCTCGATTATCGGGTCGCGTTTCTGAACGAACTTGCCGATGGCGGGTTCGGCTCCCTTCGCGCGGAACTCAAAGACGTTTGCGATCAACCGTTCCCGGACGACAGTTTCGACGTCGTAACGCTGCTGGAAGTGTTGGAACACATTCCCGCCGTCGAAAAGGCGGTTGCCGCCGCCGTCCGGATGGCGAAGAAACACGTCGTCGTCACGGTTCCCTCGAAGCCGGACGACAATCCGGATCACATTCATTTGCTGACCAAAGACAAACTTACGGAACTGTTTAACGCGACGGGACGGCCTCGACTTCATTTTGACGGAGTCGAAGGGCATTTGTTCATGGTCGCGACGATTAACTCTTAATGTTTCCGCCGGAACGCGTTGACAAATTTGATATTGGAAAGGGACGATCATGGCGGCCGATTCTTTCAAGATGCTCAAATATCCTCGCACGCCGCATATCGACGGATCCCGACTTCAACCCGGCGACGAGGACCTGGATCGGATCCCGTTTTCCGCGATTAAGGGCAAGCGTCTTGTCGTCGAAGAAAAAGTCGACGGGGCCAATTCGGCGGTCTCGTTCGGCGCCGACGGCGAGCTGCTCCTTCAGAGTCGCGGGCACTATTTGAGAGGCGGCGGGCGCGAGCGACACTTTGATTTGTTCAAGCGATGGGGGACGTCGCAAAGCGCCGCGTTGCGCGACGTTCTCGGATCGAGGCACGTCATGTACGGCGAGTGGGTTTACGCCAAACACACGGTGTTTTACGACGCTCTTCCGCACTATTTTCTGGAATTCGATATTTTCGACCGCGAGTCGGGCGTTTTTCTGGACACGTCGACAAGGCGCGAGATGTTGAAAGACGCGCCCGTCGCGTCCGTTCCCGTACTCGGCGAGGGCGCGTTCAAAACGCTCGACGAACTGCTGAAGCTCGTCGGGCCGTCCCGGTACGTTACCGAGAACCAGCGGGAGAATTTGCGAGCCGCCGCCGTTAAATTGGGGCTGGACGTCGAAAGCGTTTTCTCCGAGACGGAACTTACGGGCATGGCGGAGGGACTGTACATTAAGATCGAAGAAGACGGGCGCGTCGTCGACCGAATGAAATACGTTCGCGTCGGGTTTTGGCAGAGCGTGTTTCAGTCGGAGTCGCACTGGATCGATCGGCCGATTATTCCCAATCGACTCGCCGTTCCCATGGAATCGCTGTTCGAGTGAGAGACGACGGAGGCGGATCGATTGTCGACTTTTATTGAAGAAATCGAACGATGCGTTCCGACCTCGCCCGCGGATGAAATTCCCTGGGACGAGCTCGAACGCCTTTTCGGTTCGACCTTTTTTTCCGCGATGAAAAGGACCCCGCAAAACCCTCTTTATCACGGCGAGGGGGACGTTTACGCTCATACGAAGGCGACGGCGCGGGAACTGACGAAGAGCCCCGCGTTCTATGAGTTTTCGCAACGGGCGCGAACCGAGTTGTTTCTGGCGGCAGTTCTTCACGACGTCGGCAAAGTGAAAACGACCAGAATGGAAGACGGCGCGTGGACGTCCCCCGGACACGCCTCGACCGGTTCTCGGATCGTCAGAGAGTTCCTCTGGCGCGATTGCGGGCTTTGCGGAACTCCCGACGCGCTCGTCTTTCGCGAGAGCGTTTGCGCGCTGGTCCGATTTCACATGGTTCCCGGCCGACTGATCGAAGCGGGCGACCCGGAACGAAGAGTTCGGGAAATAGCCGCTTACGGCGAACTGGCGACCGACTTCTCGTGGAAGAGACTCGCGACGTTGGCGGAAGCGGACGCGAGAGGTCGAATTTCGAAGACGCTCGACGACAATTTGACGCGGGTCCGCCTGGCGGGCGTCGTCGCCGAAGACGCGCTTTGCGCCGACGCGCCGTATCGTTTCGCCGACGCTTTTACCAGACGCGCGTATTTGTCCGGTCGCGACGTCGCTCCCGGCCAGCCGCTCTACGACGATTCCTGGGGCGAGGTTGTCTTAATGTCGGGTTTGCCCGGAACCGGCAAAGACGCGTGGTTGCAAAAGAACCGCCCCGAGACGCCGACGATTTCGCTCGACGAGATCAGGAAGGAACTGCGGGTCGCGCCGACCGACGACCAGGGACGCGTCGCGCAAGTCGCGGAAGAACGCGCGAAAGAACTGCTTCGAAACAAACGCCCGTTCGTCTGGAACGCCACTAATTTAACGCGAGACGTCCGTCAAAAGCTGATCAGATTGTTTGAGCGATACGGCGCCAGAGTCAGAATCGTCTATTTGGAAACCGACTGGGCGACCAGAATCGCCAGAAACGCCGGACGCGAAAACGTCGTTCCCGAAAACACGGTCGAAAGAATGCTCGGAAAAACCGTGTTGCCGACCCTCGACGAAGCGCAATACGTCGACTGGATCTGCGTGTGACGCCGGAGCTTTCCCCAACGCCGGCAAATCGTCCGCAAGTTGCGAACGATTTTGTAAGACCCTTTATTGGCGCAGGTTGAGACGTTTTTCACGCAAGATCGCAAGAAACCAAAAAACGTTCGCAAGCCAAAACTCGCGAACGTTTTTTAGAGCAACTGCAAGGATTGCTAACGCCCCGTAAAAATAAGGCTCAAACAAAAACGGGTATAAAAATAGGTATAGTAATAATTTAAAAAAAGGGTAAGCTGGAGTAAGAGCCTAAGCAAGAGAAAGGTGCTATAAGGGGAGGGAAAAAAAAGAAATATATATATATTCTCTTATATATATTCTCTCTCTCTCTTGCCCCCCCTCTTACTCACGCTTACCCGTTTTTTTTGCAGGGCTTTTTAGCCCTTTTTCCCCTCTTGCGGCGTTCCGTGTTTTCGGGGGGTATGTTAAAAAAACCCGTTACCCGTTACAATTTATATTTAAGTCGTTTATTTCTAATATCTTAACTTGTAACGGGTACCCGTTACAAAACCCGTTACAAACCGTTACAAACCGTTACAAAATCCGTTACATTTAAAAACGGGTATCTTCGGCGGCTTTTTCTCTTGCTAAGGACGCGCGACCGTCGACGCGTCGATCATGGCGAACCGTCAACGCCTGGAACATTCCCGCCAACCGGAACGACGCGCCGAAGCGTTCGAACGTCGACACGCCGATCATGGAAACGACCGGAAACAGACTTGACACGCCAAAGGGCTCAAAGGTACTTCCTAGTCGTTTTGCCCCCCTATGGGGTCGCGGACAGCACCCCGGCAAGGGGGTGCAATACATACCTAGAGTATTTTTTAAGACGTTTCTTAATGGGCTAAACGTTCAAAAGTTTTGGCAATATTGACGCGGGCGCGTATGCTCGCAACGTCATACAGACGCCGGGAACCTTCGGCGCGTTCATGTTCGAACAAGGGAAAACAAGGATTATCGAAAATGACGAAAGAAGAAAGCTATTTTTCTGTCGAATTGCCGTTAATGACCGTCGGCGCGACATTAGAAGCCGTCTCGAGAATCGAACGACAAGAGATGGAGAGAATCGCGCAAGAGCGCGAACGGATACGCGTAAACGGTTTTTTTGAAATACAAGGGAGTTATAGTAAACGCCTTGATTCCAGCTACACCCGCGAACAATTAACAAAACTAGACGCAACCGAAAAACGCCTTACCGCATATATTCAAAGCGTTAAACAGTTCTTATTGACCTTGAAGCAGTAGCGCCGGGGACTAGGCGCGGTTTTTTCATGCACCAGGGACGGAACGATAGATTTTAACTATGAGGAGCTCGACGAAATAGCTGGGCGCGCCGCAAACTTTGCGACGCGATACCGCCGCGCCGATTATGAAGACGCGAAGCAAGAGGCGTTTTTAATGCTCTTGTCTAATCGTTTCCAATATGACGCGACGCGCCCAATCCATGAAATAAAGGCATATCTTGTCAGGCGTATTTCAGGCGCGATCATTAGAAAGCGACAAACCGACGAAGGGACGCGCCGCAAACGCCCGCCGTTCTTTTGCCAGCTGGACGACGATCTGCCGCAACCTCATGCAGACCCCGCTGAAATTGCCGAAGAAAAAGAAGAGCGACAAGAGGAAAGCCAAAGATTGTGGCCTCTTTTTATTGAGGCATTAAACGCTTTTTCACCCCGCGACCGTTTAATTATCCTCTATAACTTGCAAGGGCACAAAGGAAAAGCAATAGCGGAGGCTTTTAAAATATCAAGAGGGCGCGTTTCTCAAATCCTAGGACGCTTTAAAAGCAGTTTAAATGAGAATCCTTGACGGCGGCTCTTATCTTCGGCGCCGCCGTTTCCCTTGCCGTCTCCCTAATCGGGGAGGCGGTTTTTTCTTTTTCTTGCAAGGAAGCGGGCGCGCGATCAGAACGACGACGGCGGCGCATAATCATGCGGCGGGATCTGTAGCGGCGTCGACCGTCGACGCCTGGAACGTTCCCGCCAATCATGGAGGCGATCAAAACGACGCAGGTAAAACGCCGCGCGAAAACTCCCCCGAAAGAATCGGGGGGGCGGGGAAGGGGACGCGACGCGACGGCGAAACCTTCGGCGCGATCATGGAGAACCGGAACGCCGTAGCGTAGCGCCGCCGCCGTCATTTGACCGCGTAAAACTAAAAGACAAGTCGCGGCGATAGAAGCGTGCTAAGCGTAGACGCGCCTCGACAAGATTCAAAAAGACGGCGCGACGTTAGAAACGCGCTAAGCGTTGCGGAATCCGCGCCCGTTCCATGTTCTAACGTCG
Source organism: Thermoguttaceae bacterium (assembly GCA_017550965.1). GTDB lineage: Bacteria > Planctomycetota > Planctomycetia > Pirellulales > Thermoguttaceae > RUG369. Next base: position 7,946 of record JAFZNK010000329.1, on the reverse strand, counting down.
CGACGTCAACGCGCTGGAGCATTGCCGGGAAACCTTCGGCGCGTCGCTCTTGCGCTTTTCCGTCAACGCGCTGGAACTTTTCACGGGCTACAGATCCCGCGCCAGTCATTGAGACGGAACGCCGAAGGGCGCGAAGCTGGAACCGGGCGCGGCGATATTTCCGAACATTGCGACCGTCGACGCGGCGGCGATTCTTTCCAGGTGACGTTCCCGCCGATCAGACGAAGAGGCGCGTCGTGAACCTTCGGCGCGATCATGGAGACGCCAGGACAAACAAAAGGCCGCCAACCCCTTAAAAATGGGGCGGGCGGCTTTTCTTTTTGCAAAGGAAACGGCGGCACGATCAGGGGAACCGAACGCCGCCGCAGTCAAAGGCTTTTTTCTAATTCCTTGACGGAATCAATAAACGCGCGGCGTTCTTTTTTAGGAAGGAGCGCGACCAAATCGCCCGCCAATCTCTTGACCCTTTCCGAATTGTCAAGCGCGGCGTCTTGTTGGAACATGTCTCCCTCGCCCGTTTCCAACCAAACGCGGGAAACGTTGAATAGGGAACAAATGAGAAGCCGCGCTGGCTCTGGAATTTTTGCGCCTACTTCCCAACTAGACACAGTAGCGGCCTTATAACCCAAAAGCCGCCCTAATTCTGTTTGATTGTAGCCTAGCTTCTTGCGTAACGTTCTTAAACGATCTTTCATAACTTCTCCAGTTTTATGTCGCTTTTCCGTTCTCTATAAAATACAGGAACTAGAAATAATTACAAGGTTTTTACTATAATTTAGTAAAAACTCTATTAAATAGAAAAAATAGTATTGATTTTTCTATTTAATAGGTTATTTTCTATAAAGCCGATAAGGCAAAAGCAAATTCACCCCTACAATAAAAGGAGCTTTTAAAAATGGAACGTAAACAAGAGGAATTTTTAGGCGTCGCGCAACAGATTATCGGCGCCTTCGGCGCGTTGGAATCTGTTTCTGAAAAGAAAGGAATCGTCAAGAGAACCGGGGACGCCGCGGCAGTCGATTATTTTTTGAGCATGCTTGATAATGCGGAAACGTCAGAAAACTGCAATCTTTATGGAGAATTTCAAGATAAGGGAGAGAAGTATGAGTCTTGGGGAGATAGAATTACAAAATTCTCTAAAACGTTTAACATCACGATCAAAGACAAAAACACCCCCGAAAGAACAAAACGCTTGAAGTTTTCTCTTGAATATCGCGACGTTAGAAGCGCCAGGAACGATCAGACGACCGCGCAGCGTCAATCTCTTGACTTTGAGTCTTTCCTCACAAACCTTGCAAGAACATGCATAGAAGTGTTCGATGATGAGCAATGAAGTTTGAAAGACCTTGCCGAAAGAAACGACCATGACGCTGGGAACGACGGAAACGGCGCTTTTTTTACGTCGTTTTTCTATTGCAAAAGTAGACCGTTAGAGCCCGGCCAATTATACTATTTAAGGGCGTTAAACGTTCTTACTATTCTTAAACGCCCTTTATTTACTGTTTCTTTTGTACCCTTTTAGAAGGAGAAAAGACCTAATGACAATACCAATTAGAGAAGATCAGCGGCGCGTCATGATAACGCTAAGCGTCGACCGCTACAACGAATTAAAAGCGACGGCGCGCGCTTATTCGCTAAGCATGACCGGGATTATTAACGCGCTTATAGGCGATTATCTCAAAGCGGAACGCAGCGGCGGCGCCGATATGACGGGCGCGGGACTTTCCGCGCGCGTTGACTCGCTCGAAAAACGCCTTGCTACTCTTTCCGCGCTTATTGCAGACAAACGCGGGCGCAAACGTCGACCGCCGAAGCAGACGGAAACAGACTTGACAAGCGCCGCCGCGCCCGGCCCCTTCGGCGGCGTTCCCGCCGATCATGGAGACGCCAGGACAAACGACGCGCCGATCATGGAGACGGAACCGCCAAAGGCGTCGACCGTCAACGCGTTGGGGCTCTTTCCCGCTACATATCCCGCGCCGATCAGAGAGACGACGCCGGAAACAAAATCGACCTCGACCGGGACCGACGGCGCGACAGGGCGACCGGAACCAGACGCGCCGATCATGGAGAACCGGAACGCCGAAGGGCGCTACCGTCAACGCCTGGAACCCGCGACGCATGATCATGCGGACAACCCCCGCGCCCGCGCCGCGTCAATTGCGCAACGCGCCCCCGCGCGCGTCGCTCTTGCGTCTTCCCTTGCAAAGGAAGAAACGACCGGAACGCGCCGCCATGATCATGACGGCGGCAACCTTCGGCAAACGTCCACGTTAGAACGTCGGCTGGAAACGAAACGACGCGCGATTGATTACGCCATGCACGGCGGCGGCTTGCGTCAATCTTTTGCAATACAAGGAGCCTATTAGACCGCGCAAGAAAAGAAAAAGCCCCTCGACCTTTCCGAAGTTTTTCACAGGACAAAGGAAAAGGCCGGGGAGCGCAAACAACAGCGCGAACGACGGCGCGTTCATGAGAACCGCCGCGCGTCGCTTGTTGCTTTTCTTATCGACGCCGTTTCTGTTTTTGTTGTTTAAATTGCCTAGTTTAACAAGAATGTTTCCTATTTTAACATTGGTTTTTATCGATTAGACGTGTTGGTTGTATTATGTCTAAAATAACGAAAATTTTAAACGCGGAGATGCAAGTAATAACGCAAGTAGTAACAGCGTTTAAAGTGAATAAAGAACTTTAAAAGGCAAGAAAAAACAAGAAACAATTGGCTAAGGCACTTCCATTGTCTTTGTTACGGTGTAGAATCGCAGGTGAAGTTTAAAGGAACGTATGCGTCGACATAAGGCGCGCAGAAGTTCCTTGACCTACAAATATTTAACCCTTGCTTGTGGCGCAACCCTGCGGCAGTGCGGAGACCGCAGCGGACGACTGGAGACTCCGATTTTTACCGGGTCGTAGTTGCGCTTAACGTCAAAATAACAAGCAATCCCCTAAAAATTGACAGAGGAGAAGAGACAAGCGTAACCTTGTTATGCTTGTCGGTTTTCCGTGTTTTTGCGTAAGCAAGCAGGGGTTAAATGTCTAGATTGATTCTATTCATTTTCTTGCTTCTTGCGCCATTGATCAACCATCTTAAAAAGGTTTTTAACAATGGTAAGTTCTAACATTATTCATCTTAACCACGCGCGACTTGTCGCAGCGCAAGAACAAAGGGATATTTTAAACCGCGCCGAAGCCGCCGCCTATTTGAACATTGCGCCGGGAACGTTGACAAGTTACGTTAAACGCGGCGCAATTCCATGCCAGAAAGTAGCGCGGCGCGTTATTTTTAGCCGCCGCGCCCTGGAACGTTGGGCGGCTTGTGAAAATAACCCCGCGCCGGTTATGCAGACCGCAGACGGCGGAACCGATCAAAGGGAGGATCTGAAGCAATGAGACTCGACAAAAGCGGCGAAATAAAACGCCTGAACGCCGAAACGACCGCCCGCGCCCTTGTGTTGTTTGTTGGCATGTTAGGGGATGGGGAAACGATAGACGACCACAAAGAGGCGGGGCGCGTCATCATGCACTTTTCAAGACGCCTTTATGACTTCGGCCTCTTCCTCGCAGAGGGAAAAACGAAAAGCGACGACGGGAACGCCGCAACGGCTTGCGACGTTGTAACAATCGACTAAAAGAAAAGCCGCTTGCCTGAAGGAACCAGACAAGCGGCGCCGTTCTTGCGGCTTTTCGCCGCCAAAATGTTCGAACGAAAGGATTATATCTTATCATGGGCGTTAAGTCTACTCCTAGCGCGACAAAATCGCAAAATTTTACAAAAAAAACCGGGGCTAAACGTAACGACCGTTACAACCTCGACGCGCTCAAGGCGCGACTTCTGGACGACGGAACCGCGCTTGACGTTTTCGCGCTTGCGGGCGTCCCTTCGGAACTTGTTGAACACGCTCGGCAAACGGGCAGAGAACGCGCGACGGGCACGCCTTGCCCTTTATGCGGGGGGCGCGACCGTTTCAAGCTCGTTAGACGCAAAGACGGCGGCGCGGGCTGGCTTGCCTTTTGCCGCCAATGCGGCGCCGGGGGCCGTTCCTGGAATCCGTTTGACTTCTACCAGGCCGCGCGGAGGCTGGACGTCAACGCAGCGACGCGCGAAATCGTCGACGCCCTCGACGGCGCGCCCTCTCTCTCGACCCCCAAACACGCCTTGACAATCCAGGCCGCGCCGCCGATCATGGCGAAACCTTCGGCGCGGATCACAGCGACGACGGCGGGTGAAAAATCAAAAAAAGGCTTGCGCGTCGTTCCCGAAGCCGAAGCAAGACCAGAAACGCGCAACTATATCTACAGGGACGAAAACGGCGCGCCCGTATTCAACGCCCGCCGCGTCGACTTCTACGATAGAACGACCGGGGAACGCGTCGCGATAGACCACGACGGCGCGACGGTCGACAAGTCGATTCTTTCATTAGTTCCAAACGGCGCGGGGGGCTGGACGTATTCAAACGGGCTCGACCGCGCGACGGTACCGCCCTACAACTTGCCGCAATTACTTGCGCCCGCTTGTCAATGCGTTTACATTGTCGAAGGGGAAAAGAGCGCCGAAAGACTGCAGGCCGCGCTTGCCGGGTATGACGGGGAACGCGTCGCGACGACGACGGGCGCGACGTCCAACGCGGGACACTGGAGACAATGGGCGCCGCGCGTCCTTTCCGGGAAGGGGGTTTTCGTCCTTGCCGATCACGACGCGCCGGGACGAAAAGCCGCCGAAACAATCGCCGAAGCCGCCGCGCCTTTTGCCGCCGGAAACGTCCAGATTATTGACTTTGAAACAAGACCGGACGGAACGCCCGCGCCCGTCGGGTATGACGTCGCGGATTATCTCGACGACCTCGAACGCGTCGACCCTTCGGCGATTGCGTCCAATTACCTGGACGCGCTAGCCGTTCCCTTTACGCCTTCGGCTTTTCCTTTGCAAAGGAAAACGGACGGCGCGCCAATCATGGCGAACGCCGAAGAACTAGACGCCGACGAAGAATTAAACCGCGCCGCCATTGCCGAACGACTGAAACGCGAAAACGAAAGGGAACGCGAAAAGCTACTTGACGAAATAGCCCTTGCGAACGAATCGCCGTTCCCGGTTGATCTTTTGCCGCGTTGTCTTTATGGCTACGTTATGCAATTATCAAACAAATTCCACTTGCCGCCGGAATCCGTCGCGTTGGGCGCCTTGTCGCTTGTCGGCTCTTTTGCCGGGTATAAATTCAAGCTGCAATCTCCAGAAATAGGCTACGATGAATTATTCCCTAAAACTTGCGTTTTAGGCGTTGCGAAAAGCGGCTCGTTTAAAACGCCCCTTTTCGACTTCTTAACCGCGCCGATAAAGAATATTGAAGATAGAGGAAAAGAACGTTACCAGGCGGCGCTTAAGGTTGCGAAACAACTACAAAACGAAATACGGCTTGCAAAATCGGAATTAAAAAAAGTTGACTCGAAAATAAGACGACGCAAGGCAAGCGGATCTACAGACAGCCTTGACGACCTGGAACGCCGCGCCCGTGAGCTGGAATCGACAATCGATCTGGAAGAATCAGACGAAGCGCAATTACCGCCCCCGCCGCCGTTGTTTCTCTTGAAGCCGAAAAGCCCCGAAGGAATCAAGCGGACAATTTGCAACAATTTAAAAGTAGGTTGTTTAAACGGCGCTTTTATTGGAACGTCGGAAGGAATATCGATTTTCAATATGGCAGGGGGCGCCGACAGACTCCTTGACCGCATAGCGCAACTAAGCGAAATTATCGACGGGGACGAATTTAACGAAATAACGATAACTTCTCACGGCGTTGGGGAAGAATACTTGCCGGGTAAAAAATTTGCGGGCGCGCTCTTGTATATACAGCCCGCGCCTTTTGCGCGTTGCCTAAAAAATCCCGATATACGCGCGCAGGGGTTTATCAATCGCCTAATTAAAATCTATATCCCCCACGCGCGTGATGTTGCGACTCTCGGCAAGATAAACCGCGCGGCGAAAGACCCTTATTTTTTAATTTTCAACTGGTTAGAAAGAATCGAAGGGGGCTTGTTTACTCTTTCCGCCGAAGCGGTCGACGCGTTCCAACGATGGCGGATTGAAAACCAGGAAGCAAAGAACGCCGCCGAAGATAGAGGGGACGACGACGAAAAAGCCTTTTTAAACAAACTTGAACAGGTTTGTTTATGTTACGTTCAATCGTTGCGTATATGCGATTTTCTCGACGGCGCGCCGGGAACGATTGACCAATCGGGCAAAATTCGATTAGACATTGACGGCGCGACGATGGAACGCGCCTTAACGATCACGAAGGCCGCCGCGAAAGTAACGGCGGCTTGCGCCCGTTTCCTTGCCAGGGAAATGGAAAAGGAACGCGACGACGCGCCGCGCTACGTCGCGAAATTGAACGACCTGGAACGCCGCGCCCTTGAAACAATCGCCGAATCGGGAACAGACGGCGCGACGATCCGGCAATTATGCGCGCGCGTCAACGCCTTTAGAGGGCGGAAAGACTCGACGGGCGGAAAACTGGCGCGTTTAATCCTGGAACGACTAAGGAACGCGGGCGAAATTGAAAAGCACGGCGCGCGCTACTACGTCGCGACCATGCCGGAACCCCTCGACGATCAGGAAGGGGGCGCGGAATAATGGCGGGTTTACAAACGCTTTATTACGACAAAAGGAAAGACGACGACCCGCGCGGGCGCCGCCGCGTCAAAGGATGGCGCGTTACCGTAAACACGCCGGGAAGCCCTATTACAAATATCTTTTTAAGCGTCAAAAAGTATCGAAGGAACGACGCGGAACAATGCCGGATTATCGCCGCGACGATTGAAGAAGCCTATAAAAAGCGCTTGCCGATAGACGAAAGAACGACGCGACGCCTGGACGAATACCCCGATTTTAAAAAAGACCTTGCCGAAAAAGGGCTGATCGATCTAAGCGACGAAAAGACGCTTTTTGAATTTTGGGAAGAATACGAAAACGCCAACGTTAACAATTGGGCGCCGGGGACGTATCAAAACAAGCGACAACGGGCGAAATTCTTACTTGAATATTTCAACCCAAAAACGCCCGTCAACGCGTTGACGAAAAAAGACGCGCAAGGCTTCAGGAACTATCTTGACGATCTGATAGAATCGGGGACGTTTTCAGACGCGACCGCAAACAATTACGTTAAAGACTTGAAAGCGGCTTTTAATTGGGGACTCAAAAACGATCTTGTTAAAAACAACCCGTTCCAGTTTATTTCAATTGGAGCAATGAGGAACCCCGCCCGGCAATATTATCTAACGCCCGCCGACTTTCAAAAACTCCTTGACGCTTGCCCCTCGCAAGAATGGCGCGTTTTTCTCCTTTTGCAACGGGTGCAGGGGTGCAGATTAGGCGAAACGCAGCTTATACAATGGGCCGATGTCGATTTTAATAACGGGCTCTTGCTTATCCATAGCCCCAAAACAAGACGCCACAAAGGCAAGGACAAAAGGACGGCGCCCCTTTTTCCAGACGTCGCCGAAGCGCTCAAGCGACTGAAAGAGGAACGACAGACGACGGGCGAAGAATCGCCGTTCGTTCTTACGACGGTACGGGGGGGGAACGCCAATTTAAGAAACGTTTTTTTAAGAATCATAGAACGCGCCGGGCTTGAAAAATGGGAAAGAATCTTCCAAAATTTACGCGCTAGCGCGTCGACCGATATTTATAACGACTTCGGCGATTATTCTGAAGCGCAATGGGTAGGGCACGGGCACGACGTAGCGATGAAACATTATCTGCAAATGACGCCCGCCAAACTTGCCGCCGCTAAGAACTGGAGCCCGCTTGCCGCCGCGAAAGAGCGCGACGCGCTCGCCGACTTGCGGCGATAATCGCCCGCCGATCAGAAACCGCCAAACGCATGACGGAAACAAGAGCCGCCAACCCTGGCAAGGGAAAGGCGGCTTTTCTCTTTCTTGCCGGGGGGAAT
>JAFZNK010000328.1 GCA_017550965.1 Thermoguttaceae bacterium | reverse complement strand
TTCCTTCGTAATCGCCCTTGCCGGAAGCCTTGACGCTCAAATATAATCCAAGGTCGTCCGACGTCGGCGTATAAGAGCGGTCCGTCGCGCCGGAAATCGCCGTTTGGAACGCGTCGGAACTTGTTCCGCGATACCACTGCCAGGAAACGTCGGCGTTGTCCGGCGCGACCGTCGCCGTAAGCGTCGTTCCAACGTACGGTTTCCCCGTCGGCAAATCGACGGAAACAATTTTGTCGACAACTTTCGCGCTCGTCGCCGCCGTGGCGGTTCCCTGATAATCGCCCTTGCCGACGGCTTTTACGCCCAAATAAAACCCAAGATCGGCCGACGTCGGCGTGTAAGAACTCTTCGTCGCGCCGGAAATCGCCGTTTGGAACGCGTTGGAGCTCGTGCCGCGATACCATTGCCAGGTCGCTTCCGCGCCCTGCGGATAGAGGGTCGCCGTAAGCGACGCGCCCACCGACGGTTTCGTCGACGACAACGCAACCGAGAGGTCTTTGACGACGACCGCCGATTCGGACGTCGCGCAGACGGTTCCGTCGTAGTCGCCTTTGCCGACCGCCTCGACGCTCAAATAAAAACCAAGGTCGTCCTGCGTCGGCGTGTACGAACTCGAAGTCGCGCCGGAAATCGCCGTTTGGAACGGTTCGGAACTCGTTCCGCGATACCAGCGCCAGACGACGTCGGCGCCCGACGGGGAGACCGTCGCCGTAAGTTCCTTTCCCATTTCCGGCTCGTTTGTCGACAAAGCGACGGACGTCAGGCCCCGCACAACCTTGGAGTTCGTCGAGGCGGCGACCGTTCCCTCGTAATCGCCTTTGCCGATCGCTTTAACGCTCAAATAATAACCGACGTCGGCGGAAGTCGGCGTATAGGAGTTCTTTGTCGCGCCGGAAATCGCCGTCTGGAACAAATTGGAGCTTGTTCCGCGATACCACTGCCAGGTTACGGTCGCGCTTTCGGGATCGACCGTCGCCGTAATCGGCGCGCCTACGGACGGTTTCATCGACGACAAAGCAACGGAGAAGTCGTCGAAAGGAACCGCCGATTTCGTCGAAGCCGTCGCCGTTCCCCGATAGTCGCCTTTTCCAATCGCTTTAACGCCCAGATAGTACCCGGAATCGTCGGACGTCGGAGTATACTCGCCTTTGTTTGCGCCGACAATCGGCGTTTCAAACGCGTCGGAGCTCGTTCCGCGATACCATTGCCAGACGACGTCGGCGTCCGACGGGGAAACCGTCGCCGTAATCGTCGCGCCGACCGAGGGTTTCGTCGTCGGAAGAGAGACGGAAACGACCTTGCGCGCAACCGTCGAATCGGTCGTCGCGCGAACGGAGCCGGCGTATTCGCCCTTGCCCGTCGCGACGACGAACAAATAAGCGCCGACGTCCGCCGCGGTCGGAACATATTCGTCTTTGGTCGCCCCGGAAATCGCGACGGCGTCGGAACCCGTCGAACGATACCATTGCCAGGAGACGGAAGCGCCCGACGGAGAGACCGTCGCTTTAATTTTCTCGCCAAGCGTCGGTTCCGTCGACGACAAGGAGACGGAAACGAGCCTCCTGGCGACCTTCTCGCTCGTCGACGCGGAAACGGTTCCCTGATAACCGTCTTTGCCGATCACTTTGACGCTCAGGTAATATCCAAGGTCGCTCGTCGTCGGCGTGTAGACGCTTTCCGTCGCGCCGGAAATCGCCGTTTTGAACAAATTGTCGCTCGTTCCGCGATACCATTGCCAGGCGACGACGGCGTTCTCCGGATCAAGCGTCGTGGTAATCGCCGCCCCGACCGACGGCTCGTCGGTCGACAATTCAACCGACGCGAGTTTGTAAGCGTTTGGATCGTCGACTTTCGGCGTAGCGAGCGTCAACGAGTACGGAAACGGCTCGTTAAGGTCGAAGTAGTTGTAAATCCTTATGAAATAAGTTCCGGCCGGACGATTATTAAGAGAAATTTTCTCTTCGCTCACGCCAAGAATGAACTGATGATCGATCTCGTTCAAATTGGAGTCGTACAATCCAAAGAAAATGCAATGCGCGTCGTAGTCGTACTCGTAATTGACCTTAATTAAGGAGTCGGCGTCGCCCGTCGCGCCCGTCGTGAACGTATACCAGTCGTTTCCGTCCGACGCGCCGACGTAAGAGCCGATCGTCGTCGTTCCGCTCAAAGAACCGAGATCGTAAGCGTTTGAGGACGAATTGTTCGGCTCGTAAATATCTTTTGGCTTGCCGCCGACGGGCGAAGCCGTCGTCGCCGACGCCTCCCCGCCGTAATCGCCGGTCCCAAACGCCTTAACGCTTATATAGTAGCCTTCGTCCGCCGCCGTCGGCGTGTAGGAATTGGCGTTGGCTCCTTTAATCGGCGTGTTGAAAAAGTCGGAATGCGTGCCGCGATACCACTGCCAGGAGACGCTCGCGACCGCAGGAGAAGCGGAAGCGGTAAGTTTTGTCCCGACTTTCGGCGAGTTCGACGACAAATTGACCGAGACGACCCTGCCTTCGACGGGCGAACTTGCCGTCACGGTCACGGTCCCCTCGTAAAATCCGGAGCCAATGGCGACTACGGTTAAATAGGAACCGACGTCGTCGACCGTCGGAACATAAGAAGCCTCGTTGGCGCCGTCGATCTTTGTTCCGAACAAATCGGTCTTCGTCCCGCGATACCACTGCCAGACGACGTCGGCGCCGGCGGGAGAAAGCGTCGCTTCAAGCGCCGTTCCCAACGCGGGCTTGTCGGACGACAACGTCGCGGAAACGAGCTTGTCGAGAACGGGCGAGACTGTCGACGCCGTCGACAATCCTTCGTAATCGCCCGTTCCAACGGCCTGAACGCTCAAATAATACCCGACGTCGTCCACCGTCGGAGTATAGGCGTTCGAATTGGCGCCGACGATCGGCGACTTGACGAAATCGGAACGCGTTCCGCGATACCACTGCCACGCGACGGTCGCGTCCGCCGGAAAAGCCGTCGCCGTAAGCGTCGTTCCGACATAAGGTTTAATCGTCGACAATTCGACCGCGCCGACTTCGTGAACGACGGGCGGTTGGGCGGAAGGCGCGTTGACCGTCAGCGAGTACGGAAACGGCTCGTCTAAGTTGAAATAGTTGTAGATCTTAACGTAATAGGTCCCGGCGGGCCGATTGGCGAGCGAAACGGTCTCTTCGCTTACGCTAAGAGTGAATTGGTAGTCCAGCTGTTTCTGATTGGCGTCGTAAAGCCCGAAAAACAGGCAATGCCGATCGGGATCGCGTTCGTAATTGACGCGAACGAAATTGTCGGCAGTTCCCGTCGCGCCGATTGTAAACCGATACCAATCTTCGCCGTCCGAAGCGCCGACGTAGGAGTCATAGGAAGAAGTTCCGCTTAAAAATCCAAGCTCGACGGCTTTGGTAAACGAATTGTTCGGCTCGTAATCGTCGATAGACTTTTCGTTGTTCGTTACGATCGTATAGGCGCCAAGACTCGAGTAGTCGGTATAATGGAGAACGCCGTCGACGCATCTGCCCGTTCCCGAAACGCCAAGATAGTACTTGCCGGGCGCAAGTTCCGCCGTGTCGATCGTTACGTAAAACGTGTCGAGCGGGTCGTACGTCGCGACAAGTTCGCCGGAAGCGTCGTAGAGATTGACAAACGCGTCGAGACTGGTCACGCTTTCCACGCCGCCGACCGAGATCACGGTCTTTTCTCCGGACAGCGTGAACGAGAAGAAATCGACGTCGGTGTTGCGTTCGATAATACCGGACCCCAGCGTCCCGGAAACGTCGAACATTAACGGCGTCGCCGTCGTCAGGTCGTCGCCGTGGTCGTCGTCGCGGTAAGTAAAACCGTTTCGCGTCGTTATAATTTCAAGATCGTCCTGAAGGTTGCTCGCGAACTCGTATTCGCCCTTGGACCATTGGGTAATATCGGCGGAATAGGCCGCGCCCATATGAGGTCCCCAACCGTTGGCGCCGCCGAAATATTCCTCTTTTTCAACGTCGTCATGAGCGATTCTTCCGTCGTGACCAAGTCCCAGCGTGTGTCCGACTTCGTGCGTGATCGCGTCGGCGACGGTCCTTGGTCCGGCGAGGCTTTTTGGAAATACAAAACAGGGCGTGTCGGAATCCCAGCTAAACGAACCGACGTAAGCGACCCCGCCGGCGCCTGATTTGTACCAGTCGTCGCACGAACCGCCGATCGCGACGTGAATCCCGTACTCGTCGTCGGCGGCGTCGCTCTTCATAAGTTGGTCCGTCGTCGGTTTTTTCGTCGTTACGTTCACGTTGAACGGAATATAATTCTCGCTAACGCGACGCCAGATTTCGTAAATATGGCGCAATTCGACGTTAGAAAAACTCCCTTCGTTCCCGTCGACGTCGTAAGGGGGCGTTACAATCGTGTCGCCGTTGTTCCAGGAGGATCCGGAAACGACGTTTCCGTCGAAATCAAGATAGATCGTATAGGTCGATTCCGGAAGACTGCTGAGATTGAAAACGAAATCTCTTGAAATCGCGTCGAGGTTCTGACCGGCGGCGATTAGAGCCTCGTCGATCGATTCTCCAAAAGCGGGATACGCCTCGACGTCCCCCATGCTCGACGCGAGCGCCGAACAGCCGGGGCAATCGAAGGAGACGACGAGAGATTCGTTTCGTTCAGACGCGACGCAAACGTCGTCCCAGGGATCCAAGGGAACGTCGCAACCGCCGGGCGCGACCAATCCGACGGGGGAAACGGAAAGCAACGCGCGTTCCTCGAGGGGTTCGGCGCGCAATAAACGCGGTTTGATTCCACTTCCGGACAGACCGGTCTTCTTACGTTTTTGGAAAAACTTAGCGGAACTTTTAGCGTTCATTTCGTCGAAACTCCTATGCGGTTTTTGACTTTTTGGGAAAACGGGACAAACGAGGTCGGGCGATTTCGCCTGGAAACGTCTTTCCCGGCGTGGCGCGACAATTCGCCGCCGACTCGATCGTAGTCGGCGGCGACGCGGTTATTTTAGAAAAAAGGCGAGAAAAAAGCGAGAGCAAATTGCGCTAAAATCGCGATTCCAAGGCCGATTTTTAACGCGCGTTCGGACATAACGTCGACCGGAGCTCTCGGGGCGACTTCTTCTTCGACTTCGACGACGGCCGGCTTGTTCTTCATCAGGCGGTTGAAAAACCACGACGCGCCGAAAAGCGCGACCGCGACCGCAAAGAAAAAGAATATCGCCGTAACGTTCGAATCTCCGTGAAACATCGAACTGAGCGAGAACATGCGCAGGAACATCCAAACGATAAAGTAGACGACGCCAATCCAGAACGGCAAAGGTCGTCCTTTCGCGCCAAGCCATATAAATCGAGCCGCGACTCCAACCATGAGAATATTGGCGTATAACGCCAAATAAGGAGCGAGCGAACACTCTGCACGCCCCGACGCCGGAAGCGGAGCCAGCCAAAACCACAACGTAATCGCTCCCGCCAACGGCAGCGACGCGATCCCGACGCCTTCCGGCGAAAAGAGGCGCCCAAGAGCGTCCGCGATCGGACGCTTTGTCGCCGCGCCGTCGGGTCGCCGCGTCTTCCACAGAAGCGCCAGAGAAAGAATCGTCAGCGCGATTCCGATCAATTCGAGAACGTACCCCGACAGACAGTAGTCGTTCGCTTGTCGATAAACGTAACACTCATAATGCTCGACGTACGTTAAAAAAGGAAGCGTAATCAATACGACCAGACAGGCGGTAAAAGGGAAATTGCGGCTGAGAAGCCCTATCCGACGGCAGTAGAATCCGAACAGCGCCAGCGAAGAACTCGCCATAAGGATCGCGCACGGAAGGAAAAAACTGATTTTGAAGGAGTTGTGATCGTTAATGTCCCATGCGATAAATTGACCGAACGTCCAAAACGCGAAGAGAAGATAGTACGCCGCGCCTATCGTCTCCGTAGCGCGACGATAGCTCCAGTAGAACCCCAGCGCAATAAACGGAAGAGTCAGGAAACAACCTTTGTCGTCAAACGGAACGACGTTCCAGCGATCAAACATCGTAAAGTAGATCCACGCCCCGATATAGAAAACCGCCAGTCCGTGCAACGCTTTGGAACGCGAAAAAAAAGCCGCGCCCGAAGTCGTAAGAGCGGCGAAGAACCATACGTAGGGAAGCCAGGCGTCGTCGTACCACTTAGAGTACGTCGCAAACATATACGACGTTACAAGAAAGAAGAAACCGCATCCGGCGAAGAGAAACGCTTCGGTCGCGATTATCTTCCGTTTAAACGAGGAAACGATAAACCCCGCGTAGGATACGACAAACGGAGCGATCGCAAGAATAGCCTGCTCCGCGTCGGAAAGTTTCTTCCAATATTCGCCAAGCGTTACGAAGATCGCAAAGCCCAGCGCGACGACGCCAAGCAACAGACAACTGACAAAAATCACGCGACCGAACGACGACGATTCCGTCTTTTCCTCGTAACGTTCGCGAATCGACTCCACCGTCTCCGGAGACAACAGGCCCATTTGGGAAACGCGCTCCAGTTCCGAAAAGAAAAAAGAGTATTCTTTACGCGAAAGCGTTCGCTTTTGTTCCTGATCCATAACGTTTCTCCAGTAAATGCAAAACGCTCCGCCGTCGCGTCTTAACGTCGGCGGAGCGTCGCGTGTGATTAGGGTCGCGCGGCGTCGCGTATTAACGTCGGCGATTCCCAGTCGTCCTTCATCTCTCTTGGCAGTTCGTAAACTTTGCCGTCTTTCGTTGAGAACCGAAGCGTTGAAATCGACTTTTCTCGTCCGTTCCCCGTCGCCCAGAAGGCGTAGAAATCGGGACTTGCGTCGATTGTTCGTCTTGGGAAGCATTGATTGACGGCGCTTTTTTCCGTCAGTTGGAATTCCTTTTCCCACGTCTTGCCGTTGTCGCGGCTGACCCACTGGGAAACTTCCCCGCCGGTGTTGTAAGCCTGCGGTCCGTCGTCGAGACAGCCGATCAGGCGAATAACGCCCTTGTCCGACTCTTCCATGTAGAACATGCCCAGCTCGTAGTTGTTGTCGACTTCGCACACCGTCGAGAACTCCCACTTGTCGCCAAGCCAATGAGCGACGCAGAAATAGCGCGGCCCCATTTCCGGCCCCGACTCAAATCCTTTGCTCGTCACGTATCCGATGATCGGACGATCCTGCGCGTCGTATTCCAGATCGGTTACGTAAACGTTCAAATTCTCGTCTTCGTAGTTGCGAACCAACGCGGGGGAGTCGGAACTCAACAGCGGCGTTTCAAGCGGCTTGCCGTCGATCGTTTGCCACGTCTTGCCAAGGTCGTTCGACTCCATGTAGTAGAGGTTGGTGCGCCAGTTCAACCCGGTTCCGCGATTCCCTTTAGCGACGGCCGGATGATAGTTGAACGACGTGCCAATTTTGACGAGCGGCTTGCCGTCGGCGTCTTTTTTATCAAGCGAGTAATGAACGCGCGCGTTCTGATAATGTCCGATCTCGATCGCCGCGAGCGCTTTCCACTCGCTCCAGTCGACGCCGTCCGCGCTCGACGTCGTCGCGAGAATGCGCTGAACTTTCGTGTCGGGGTCGTATTTCTGAACAAACGAACGATCGTAGGTCGTAAACAACGAGATAAAGCCGCGTTCCGGAACGTTCCAGACCTGGAAATAGGAGAAATTGCTCATCGGAACTTTTTCGTCGCCGACTGTTTTCGTCGGCTCGACGAGTTCAAATTCCGAGACGTCGTAGGGACGAACGCTGCGGTGGATATAGGAGGGGCGGCCCGTGCCGTGCGACGTCGAAAAGACCCAAATTCGGCCTTCGTCGTCCATCGACATGACGGGGTTGTCGTGCGCGTCTTCGGTCATTTTATCGACCAGAACGGTCGGGCGCGAAACTTTCTTCGTCTTGTGGTCGTAGACGCCGACTTCGTGCCAGAGCGTCGTTTCCGAAGGATCGAATCCGCCGTAGCAGAAGAACGTCTTGTCGACCTCGGGACGATAAACTGAGAACGGATAGTGGTTCGCCGGATACGTGCCCATTCCGCCGGAATATTTGTAAACGTATTCGTTGTTAATCTTCTGGTTATAGTACCAGACTCCGCGATATCCGGAATCTTTTTGATTCAGAAGCGGTTCGAACGAGACGCGCGTCGCGTCGAACGCGTCGGACCCGTTCGAGCGGAGTTCTTCGCCGTCTTCGGACAAACCTTTGACGTTCCAAAGCGCGATCGGCTTTTCAGAAACGCCCTTAACGCCGCGCTCGTATAATTGCGCGACGTCCTCGTCGCTCAAAACGCAGTTCCACAACGCGGCGTCGTTGATCTCGCCGAAAAACGGACGCTGAACGCCGGGATCCATCCCGCCTATTCGAAGAGGCAGATCCGCGAAGTCGGCGGATTTTAGCTCCGAAACGAATTGTTTCTCCTGAACTAACTTTCCGTTCCTGTAAACGCGGATCGTTTTGCCGTCGTAAGAGCCGACGTAATGAGTCCATACGCCTCTTTGCGGAAGGGGCGCGACCGCTTGAGTGTATTCCCCCGACTGAACGTCCTTCGCCATGAGCATGCGAAAACCGCCCGTATAAAGGTAAAAGGAAAAAAATTTCGAAGGAGCGCCGACGTCCAACACGCCCTGCGACTCGTTTGGCCTGTCAGTCTTAACCCATGCGGCCACCGAAAAAGCGCCGGGGTTAAACGAGTCTTTAGAGAGCGTCGTCGAGTAAACATGAAGATCGTCGCAGGGGATTCCCTTAGTCGGTTCGATTCCTTCAGAACACGTCGCGCCCATCAGGCAAAAGGCGGCAAGCGCGACGAAAAGACATTTTCTATACATCGTATTATTCATTTTGAAAAATAGTTAAGGCGCGAACGCAAATTATCGCGCTCGCGCCCTGAGAAATGAATCGACTCAGTTAAGGTCGAAATTAGCCGAATCGGTTCCCTTTTCCGGAACGTCGAAGGTTATCTTTGTTCCTTCGGTGTATTCCTTCGGAAGCATGGGAACGTCGACGGAACCCGGCCCTTCGTCCTCGTCGAATTCGGTTCCCCATTGCATGAACTTGAACGAGACTTGATGTTGGCCGACGACCGCGCCTTTTCGCGCGTTAAGTTCGGTGGTCGTCAATTCGAAACGCCCCTCGGCGTCGGTCTGACCGACCGAGGTAATGCATAAATCTTTGTTCGTCGGATTCACAGGCTTAAAGAAGATCGAGCAATAGGCGAGCGGCTGACCTTTATAGGTCGCGACGCCCGAGACGGGCACGACCGTCTCTTTTTTCTTGCAACCGGTCGAAACGGAAAGAACCGCGACAAACAAAATCAATAAAACGACGACTTTATTTTTTGTCATAATATCCTCAACAGTCGCTGAAATCAAAGCCCCATCGCCGTCGCGCCGTCCGCGACCGCCGCAAACCCGGCCAACACGCCGGGATCGACCGTCGTCGAGACAAAACGAACGCTGCCGTCCATCAGGGAGAAGTTCAACCCGCTCGCATGATACGCGCCCCAGCCTCGCAACGCCGCGCCTTCGGAAATCACCGTGCCGCAGTACGAGTTCCAGTCGCGAAGATGAACGTCGAGATTGCCCCCGCCGGTGAGAATAACCGACTTGTTGTACCAGCCGTAATTATAGCCCCAAAGCGTCGGAAGAGGCCACTTGCGTTTGTCATAGGTATAACGAACGTGATGCATTTCGCCGACGCCGATCGTGTTGGACGTGCCGTCGATAAGAGACGCGGGCGACTCCTGCTGAACGACGCTCGCCGCGCCTGAGCGCTTGACGTGCCCTGCGGTGTGGAACGCGCC
This sequence comes from Thermoguttaceae bacterium, assembly GCA_017550965.1. Classification (GTDB taxonomy): domain Bacteria; phylum Planctomycetota; class Planctomycetia; order Pirellulales; family Thermoguttaceae; genus RUG369. The sequence continues at coordinate 18,724 of JAFZNK010000328.1, read as the reverse complement.
GCGCCAATCCCAGCGAACGTAATCCATAGAATTCTCCGGCATATCGAACGTGCCGAGGTTCGGGTTGGCGGCGGATCCCGCGCCCGTCTTCACCTCGTCCAGACGACCGGTAACCGCGCGATAAGAACCCGTCGCGAGTTCCGCGCTACGGTACTGACCGCCGTCCGGACGAGTCGTGGACGTTTTTTCGGAGACGTCGCTGGGGCAACGATACTCGGGAATTTGCGTCTTCAAAATCGCCTGAATATCGGGATCGATGACGTAACTTGACTGGATCAACTTGCCAAAATCGTAGTAGTTGGCGACAAGTTGCGCCTGTTCGATAAAAGGAAGAATCGCGATCGTCCAACCGGAATACTGGTTCGAACCGGTCAATTTCCCTTTGGAGTTCAACAGGCTCATCGATCCCGGCGGGAAGCACTTGTTCGCGCTTTCGTAGTTAAAACACGCCAACGTGATCTGCTTTAAATTATTCGTGCACTGCATACGCCGCGCGGCCTCTCGCGCCGCCTGAACAGCCGGCAACAACAACCCGATCAGTATGCCGATAATGGCGATGACGACAAGAAGCTCGACAAGCGTAAAGCCCTTGCGTCGAAAAGTTTGAAATTGAGACGACGTCACAACACCCCTCCAACTAAAAATAAAGGCGAAAATCGACGCGCAATCGACCGACATAGCCGACGGCGCCGCTCGCAAAAACGACAACGGCGTCATTGTATTTAAAATCTTCGATCAAGTCAACATTTCAGTCAAAAAAAGTAAAAAACGAGGCCGTTCCAATCGTCAAATTCGACCTAAAACTTGCGCCGCGTCGTTCAAAGCGATATAATGTCCGTAAATTTAGCGTCGACGCGCAATCGAAGCGTCGGAAACCCCAATAACGAGGCGTTCCATGAACAGAAGAGAATTTCAACGTCGTATGGTCGGCGCGGCCCTTTGCGCAGCGTTTGGCTCCGAGTTATATCGATCCGTCCCCAACTCCCTTGCGGACGAGCCCCTTTGCTATCAAAATCCGCAGGGAAACGCCGCCGACCCGTGCGTTTTGCGCAAGCCGACGGGCGAAGCCGTCGAATACGACGGCAAGTATTGGCTATACTACACGTCGGAAAAAGGAAACGTCAAAGGATTCGAGGCGCGTTCGACGCGAGATTTTATCACGTGGCAAGACGAAGGCGTCGTCTTTGACGCGCGGGGAACCTGGGCGCGCGACGCCTTCTGGGCCCCCGAGGGGTACGAAATCGACGGGAAATTTTACCTCTTTTTCAGCGCCCAGAACGCCCCGTATCCGTGGACGCAGGCGGAAAAATTCAATATCGGCGTCGCCGTCGCCGACTCCCCCAAAGGCCCGTTTAAGTTGCTCAAAGACGAGCCGATTTTCGACCCCGGCTACCCGATCATCGACGCGAACCTCTTTATCGACGACGACGGAACGCCCTATTTGACGTTCTCGCGCTGCTGTTATCAACATCCGGTCGAATCGGAACTCGCCGAGAAATGCCGCAACGAGAACAAATTCAAAGAGATCGAAGAAAGCTGGGCGTATGGAATCGAGCTCACGCGCGACTTCAAAGGCGTCGTTGGCGAACCGACGCTTCTCATTCGCCCGCCCGTGAAGCTGGACGACAAGCAGGCCGAATGGGAAAGCCGATCCGTAACCGCCGGCGAGGTCAACCGACGCTGGACCGAAGGAACGGCGCTCTTTAAACTTGGCGACGCGTACTATATCGCCTATTCCGCGAACTTCTTCGGCGGCGACTGGTACGCCGTCGGGTACGCGACTGCGAAAAAACCGCTCGGACCGTATACAAAAGCGGAAAACAACCCGATTCTGGAGAAAAACACGCAAAAGGGCGGAACGGTGCGCGGCGTCGGGCACGGCAATATCTTCTTCTCCCCCGACCGTTCCGAAATGTGGTACGTCTACCACGCGCGAACCGATTCGAACGACCGCAAGCTCTTTATCGACAAGTTGATCCTCAACGACGACGGAACGATCTCGATCGACGGGCCGAGCGTCGACCCCAGGCCGGTTCCGGGGTTTGTTAAGAGGTAGGTTCCACGTCCTTAGACGTCCCCGCTGACTTATACGGCTTTTCAAAGGCGGGCGATTCCGACGCCCGCCAAGTGAAAAAACCGGCGCGTAAGCGCCGGTCCTATTTCCGACGCTGATTCTGAAATCGTGGGAGCAAATTTATAAGGCCTGCGGAGAAAACGATCGGGCCGAATATGGCAAGTATCTTCTCGGCTATCTTTCCGACAGGCTAACCGTCGAATTTGGCAAGGGTTATACGGAAAGATATTTACGGGCAACGCGTCAGTTTTATTGCTGTTTTCCAATTCGGCACACGCTGTGTGCCGAATTGAACTGGTCGCGTTATCGCATACTAACGCGAAGCGCCGAGAGCCGTCGGCGAAGGACGACGGAGGCCGAGAAAAGAAAAAAGCCGCTGTTATGAGTCAATAATACCGCCGTAAATCGGGTTATTTTCAGATCGACCGATATGAACTACGGACGGAAACGTCACGATTATTAATAAGCGGAAAGAACAACGGTTTGATACAAAAGAAGAACAACGTGAAGTCCGGGCGCTGGAGACAAGAGCGGAAAGAACAACGGTTTGATACAAAAGAAGAACAACGTGAAGTCCGGGCGCTGGAGACAAGACTCGAGTTTTCACCCAATTTTCGGAGCGGTTACCGCCGGGGCGCGGCGTCGCTTCGTCTAGCGCCGTTTAATCAAAATCAACCTCGGTTCCAAGGCTCCCAGGTCGACGCAAACCCTTGTTCCTTCTTGCGTCGCCGGCGCGCCGAGTCTTGTCTCGACGACTTCGGCGCCCTCGGGAACGGCAAATTCCGCCCGACGCGGTTCACTCGACATGTTGACGACAAGCAGCCAGGTTCCCTCGTCCGCGCCGTAGAGCCGATAAATCGCGTCTTCAGGCGACGTTTCCGCCGCGCGAACGTCGAGCGTTTCCCCGGCCGAAAGCAGAATCGGGAACTGGTCGCGGATCTCTTGCGCCATTCGCCTGACGTCCGCCCAGCGTTCTTCAAACGGATCGCGAACAAGCGCCGTTCCTCCCTCCTCGAGCGTTTTGTCCATATTGAGCAAGTCGAAGAAGCTGAAAAAGATCAGTCCGTTCGCGCCGCTCGCGACGCAACCCCACGCCATGCAACGCATTTCTTCATAAGTCGGCGAGCGATATTCTTTCTTTTCTTCCTCGGTCTTCTTATACGACGCCTGATTGAATATCTGCGGAACCTGCCAAACGGCGCGTTTGCCAAAGACCGCGCTCGCCGTGTCTTGCGTCCATTCAGCCGCCACGTCCGGACCGCGTTTGGGAATTGGATAAGGATCGCTTCCGACGACGTCGAACGTCGGAAGATACGAGCGCAACTCGTCGACCTGGTACAACACGCCCCACGTCGGACGACTGGGATCAAGCGCCTCAAGTTGATCGCGCCGCGCTTTAAGTTCGCCGAGCATCGTCAACGGCAGTTCGTCGTTGATATACCACGCGATAACGCCCGGCGCGTCTTTCACCGCGTTAACCGTCTTTTCGACGCGCGCGTTCGCCTCTTCCATCGTCGCGCTGTTCAACCCCGGATAGTTTTCTTTGAGGCTGTAAATCGTGTAAATACCGGCGTCGTAAAGGGCGTCGACCGTCCCGCGTCCAAACGGCTCGTAAGGCATGACGCAGTTGAACGCTGAATCGCGAATCAAATCGATCTCCTTGGACGTCGCGACGGTCAGGTACATTCCCAGCGGAAAGAACGGCTCGCCGTTATGGATCAGTCGAAGCTTCTCGTCGATATAACTGACGCGATCGGGGAACTTGTCAAGTTTCGCAAAAGGCGTTGAAATTGCGGTTAATTCTTTTGTGTTCGGATCGATCGTCGAACACTCGAGCGTATATGTTCCGACGCTAAGTTCCGACGAATCAAAAGAAAAACGGTAATAGTCGTCGGCGGCTTCGACAAGCGCGGCGTTCGATTTTGCGCCGTCCTGGCCGACAATCGCCAGTTCCGGCCGAAGCGCCTTGAAATCGACGCCCTTGATCGTCCTGGCATACCCGACGTAGACGTCGACGGTTTCGCCAACCGACTGCGCGCGGTACCGATCGGTCGTTATGCCGGTAAACAGTTGAAGATTATAGCGTTTGATTTCGACGTCGTCGAACAGCGCGGTCCCCGAACTCGACTCGGTTACGTACGCGGCGACGTGCGGATTCGCCGCGTCGTCGGGAACGCGCGTCCAGCCGGAAACCTTCGTCCAATCGTCCGTCGTTCCGTCGACGCCTTGGGCGAATTCGCCCCCGTACCAACTCCCGTCTTGCCGCCCCCATTCGACGCAAATCGACGCGTAACCGCCCGTAAGTTCTTTCGTCTTCACCCAGACGGAGAACTCGACGATATCGCCCGGTTCGACGTCGTCGACCGTCTGCATGCACAACTCGTTTTTAGACGCGTTTCCAGTCCATTTCAGAGAAGCGTTCCCCGAACGCGCTTCGCCCGTCGCGACGACGAACGTTTGCGAAGCGTCGTACCAGTCCAACGCGCCGCCGAAATCGTTTGTCTCTTCAAAAGAAGGATTGGCGACGCGATACGACTTTTCGTCGGCAATGGAAACGTCGACGCGCCAAAGCGTCGCGACGACGAAAACGCAAAGCGTCCAAAAGCGTTTTTTCATCTTCAAAAACCTTTTGCGGCAAAAGCGATAAAACAACCCCTCGCGACGCCGGATCAGGCTCCGCGCCGCGAGGGGAAACAATCGACTTCGTTCTTTTCCAAAGCTACTTAACGAGAATCAGTCGCGGTTCCAGCGCGCCAAGCTCGACGCGAACGGTCGTTCCGTCCTGCGTCGCGGGGGAGCCGAGTCTGGTCTCGACGACTTTGGCGCCCTCGGGAACGGCAAATTCCGCCTGTCGCGGCTCTTTCGACTTATTCACGACAAGAATCCACGTTCCTTCGTCCGCTCCGTAGAGGCGCCAGACAGCGTCTTCGGAGGACGCGTCCGTCGGAGCGACGTCGAGCGTTTCGCCCGCCGAAAGCAAAATCGGGAATTGGTCGTTGATCTCCTGCGCTGTCTTCTTGACTTCGCCCCAGCGTTCGTCAAACGGTTCGCGAACGGCCGCAAATCCGCCTTCCGCCGTCGTTTTGTCCATCTTGAACAGATCGAAGAAGCTGTAGAAAATCAGCCCGTTCGCGCCGTTGGCGACGCACATCCACGCCATGCCGCGCATCTCTTCATAAGTCGGCGCGCGATAGTCCCTCTTTTCGCGCTCCGTTTTCTTATACGAAGCCCAATTGAAAATTTGCGGGACCTGCCAGACGGCTCGTTTGCCAAACCCGGCGTCCATCGTCTTTTGCGTCCATAACGCCGCCTGAGAAGGGGGATTGGCGGAGATTGGATACGGATCGCTGCCGACGACGTCGAACGTCGAGAGATACAAGCGCAATTCGTCCACCTGATACAAAACGACCCACGTCGGACGACCGGGGTCTAGCGCTTCCATCTGATCGCGGCGCGACGCCAGATCTTTAACCATCGACGAAGGCAGTTCGTCGTTGATATACCACGCGATAATACCGGGGCAGTCTTTGAGCGCGTTGACCGTCTTCTCGGTGCGCGCGTTCCCTTCCTCCATCGTCGAGACGTTCAACGTCGGGTAGTTGTCTTTGACGCTGTAGATCGTGTAAAGCCCCGCGTCGAGAAGCGCGTCGACCGTCTCGCGCTTGATTCCCTGATACGGCATGACGCAGTTGAACGGCGAATCGCCGAGAAGCTTGATCTCGTTCTCGTTGGCGCCGGACAAATAGAGCCCTAACGGGAAGAACGGCTCGCCGTTATGAATCAGTCGAAGATTCTCGTCGATATAACTGACGCGATCGGGGAACTTGTCGAGTTTCGTAAAAGGCGTGGAAATCGTTTCGAGTTTTTTCGTGTTCGGATCGACCATCGACGCGGTCAACGTGTATTTCCCGTCGCTAAGTTTCGACGAATCAAAGGAGAAACGATAGAAGTCGTCCCCCGCTTCGACAAAATCCGCGCTCGACTTGGAGCCGTCTTCACCGCCGATCGTCAGCTCGGGCTTGAGCGCTTTGAAGTCCACGTTCTTAACCGTCTTTGTATAACCGACGTAAACGTCGACGGTTCCGCCGATCGACTGCGCGCGGTACCGATCGGTCGTCATGGCGGTAAAGAGCGGAAGATTAAAGCGCGTGATTTCAACGTCGTCGAACCATGCGGTTCCCGAGCCCGACTCGCTCACGTAAACGGTAACGTGAGGATTCGCCGCGTCTTCCGGAACGCGCGTATGGCCGGAAACTCTCACCCAATCTGAGTTTGTGCCGTTGGCGCCCTGCGTGTAGCCGCCTCCGTACCACGTTCCGTCCTGATGGCTCCATTCGACGCAAATCGTCGCGCGTCCGCCGCTCAGGTCTTTCGTCTTGACCCAGACGGAAAACTCAATAATATCGCCAGGCTCGATTTTCACGTTTTGCGAGCACAGCTCGTATTTGCTCCCGTCTCCGGTCCAACGAAGACACGCGTTGCCCGAACGCGCGCCTTCGGACACGACGACAAACGTCTTCGGATTGCCGCGCCATTCGGCGGCGCCCCCGTCGGCGTTCGCCTGTTCAAAAGAAGGATTCGCCACATAATACGCGCCGTCTTCGCCAAAAGAAGCGCCAACAACGCTTAACAACGCGATCATGGAGACGACGATCGCGGAAACACGTCTTTTCATCGTTCAGGTTCCTTGTGCAAATGGGACAAATAAAACGCCGTTCGCCGCGCCCGCGACGTCGCGCGCTTTTCAGGAATTGTACCCGATATTGTTCGCGACGTCGAGTAATTTTGGAAATTATAAGAAAAGCCGACTCCCACTAAGAACAGACAAACGGGGCAACGATAAAAAAAGCGTAGATTCATAAGAATCGCAAGCGGTAGCGCGCTTCTTGGAACCGCTCCCGTTGGTCGGCTCCGTCGCGCGTATGCCGCCGGCAACCCCAGGCGGCGCGTTGATTTTATAAGAGCCGCAAGCGGTAGGCGGCGAAGTCCGCCGGACGCTGCAGGCAAACAGGGCGGCGCGTTGGCCTTAATTAACGGTCTTCTCGTCTCTTACGAGCCGAACGTCGATTCCAATTGACGGTTCTCCGCGCTTCGCGCGGGACGCGTTTCATTTGGCGGCGCGTTTTAGCGTCTTTTCGCGGCTTTTGTATATTCGGAGAACGGTCTGTTCGTCAGGCCCGAGGAGACGGCGCGGTATAAGTAGAGCGTCGCGACCGAAGAATAGGGGGACCAGCGCTCGCGCAGTTTCTTCAGGTCGTCGCGCGTCGCTTCTTCTTTGTCGTACAGCCACTTATACGCGGCGACCAGTTGTTTGTCTTCTTGCGGAAAGACGTCGTCGCGACGAAGAACGCACAGCAGGTACATTTTCGCCGTCCACGTTCCGATTCCTTTGATCGCCGTGAGGCGCTTCATCGCTTCTTCATCGGAGACGTTTTCAAGTTCTTCCAGAACAAGTTCTCCGTTCAAAACGGCTTCGGTAAATCCCTGAATATACTCGCACTTCGGGCGCGACAGGCCGATACTCCTCAATTCCGCCGTCGGAAAGCGCGCTATTGTTCGCGGACAGATCTCCCCGTTGCACAGCGTTTTGAGCCGGTCGCAGAGGATCTCCGCGACGCGCCATGAAATCATCTGCCCGACGATCTCGCAGACGATAAACGAATAACCGTCCGAATAGTCGTCGAATTCTACGTCCCCAAGAAGATCGAAAACGACGCCAAGTCGCGCGTCTTTTTTTCGCAAACGCGCGACTCTGGGATCGTCGGCGGCAATCATAAATCGGCTCATCGCGTTCCTCTTTTAATCTCTGGGCAAATCGCGAAAGATCGCCGCGGGCACGTAGCCCTGATCGATCGCTTTTTGCGCCCATTGCCGCGCGACGTCGTAGTCCCTCTTGCCGTCGACGCCAAAATAACAACGCAACGCCAATCGGAACTGCGCTTCCGGATCCCCCGCGTTCGCTTTGGCAAAAATAGCGGCGAGAACTTTGTCGCGATTCGCGCCGCGCTCTTTTTTCGAGAGCGCCGCGTGCGCTTTTTCGGCGATCGCGTAAGCGAGCGCGTCCATACTCGCTGACAAATCGTATTTGGGAAAACGTTTCTGCGCGTCTTTAATCGTCTGCAAAAACCCTTCGTTCGCAAACGCCATGGCCACGTCGTCGAGCACGAGCAAAATCGTTCTCATCTGCTCGTCGGTGCAACGCGCCATGAAACTCTTGCATTCTTCTTCGGAACTCGTCAGATGGGCGACCAACGCGGCGAAAACGTCGTCGATTTGATCCTCGGGGGCCTGACGAAACGCCAGACGCAATTTGTCGAATTGGTCCGCGAACTTCTTCGCGGCGCGCGTTAATTTTCCGCCCGACTCGGAATCGGAAGCATTCGTTCTGGAATTGGATTTCTTAGCTACCATAATGCGATCTCTCGGCAATGTAAAAGAAAAGATAAAAGCTTTTTATCGGTCGACGCGCGCGTTTTGTCGGGCGCGGTCGATACGTTCCAGTTTGCCGTCGGCGCTGGGCTGACGCGAAAAAATAGGATATCCGGTAATGACGTCGCGCCCGGAGCCTTTGAGGCTGTCGCGCAAAATGACGACGATTCGAACTCCTTTGTAGTTCTCTTCGATTTTGTCCTGGTCGGCGTTTTCCCGCGCGAGAGTTCCCAACGCTTCCAGGACGTCGCCCTTGGTCCAGTTCGGCGGAAAGAACGTATGACTGGGATTGGCGGGGTCGTCGGCGGTTCGACGCGCCGTATGTCGTTCGACCGAACAAACTTGAACGCCGTTTTCGTACATCGCGTGCGTTTTCGGCTTCATATTGCACTTGCGCATGTACAAAAACGCGCCGTAGGAATGTCCGCCGGAATTGTGTCGGTTGGAATCGTCGTATTCGCCGAGGAAAACATGCCCGGAACGCATCGGCGAAATTTCGACGGGGCCCTTCCCCTTGGCGCCGAGAAGTTCGCGAACGCGCGCGCTGGTCGTCAACTCGGCGGCGGTCTTTCCCTGATACTTCGCGTTTTTGTCGGCTCCGGCGTCGAGAAGGCGCTTGCACGCCCAGTAATTGTCGCGCGCGGCGGCGCGGCACAGCGCGGGCATGTCCTTATTGTAAGGCGAATACGGATAAGGTTTTTTGCCCCAGTTTTTAAACAGGTCTTTGACCGTCGCGTCGGTCGCCAGGTCGCTCGCTTTCTTTCCGTTCCATTTGGCGTTTGGATCGGCGCCGTATTCGAGCAAACGCTGAACGACCCAGAAGTTGTTATGGGCCGCGGCGCAATGCAAAACCGACTCCCCGTCGGGCGTCGTCGCGTTAGGATCCGCGCCGAAGTCGAGAAGCGTCAGCGCGACAAACGTCGAATTTTCGTCGTCGATCGTCAACGCGTGCCAAAGGGGCGGCTTGTCGAAAAGGGGCGCGTCGGGATCCGCGCCCGCCTCAAGAAGAGCGTCGACAAACGCGGGGCCGTCGCCGGTATAGAGGGCGAGGTGTAGCGGCGTCTGGCCGTCGGCGTTCTTCGCGTCGACGCGTTTGAGCGCGTCTTTCGACTCCAGAATCGTCTCAACCGCCTTATAACGCTGATCGGCGTATTTTAAGTCCGACTTCTTCCTGGAAATCGACGGACTGAACTTAATAGTTCCGCCTTTATCCTCTTTCAGCGTCGCGTTGGAAACGCCCGCGAGACTCGTGAACAGATCGTTCGACGGCTGGGCGAACGTCTCGACGCCGCCGCGTAAACACGCCGCCAGACACAGGATAAAAACCAGGTTTGTTATTTTGCTAAATCTCATGGTCGTCTCGTCTTATTTCTCAGGTTCGTAAACGACGTAATCCAGCGCCGGAACGCTCTTCCCTTCCCATTCGAACGGCTCCTCGCCGTAGTTGACGGCGATTTTCGTTCCGTCGGCGTATCCGACGAGAAAGACGTTCCCGGCAATTTGGTCGTGCGACGTCATGAACTCCAACTGCAGGCGCTCGAGCCTCTTGAATTCGTCGTAGCCTTCTTTGATCTTCGCGACGGACGCGCGCAGTTCCTCGTCGGTTCCGCACGTGATATCCGCGTCCCCCATCCAGTTGGATCCGCTGGACTTAAATTTCGAGTAGAAGTAGAAATGAGGACGCCCCCCGTACTCGATTTGTTTGAGTTGCGCGACGCGCGATTTGAGCGTGTAGTTGGTCGTGTCGGCGAACGGATTGCTCATGACGATTCCCTGATAGACTAGCTGCCAGTAGGGAACGTGGCGTTCGATCAGCGCCGGCAACTCCTGATCCGGCTTCTGGAACGAAATGTAAAGCGCGAAATCAAGATATTTTATGCAGTAGTCGAATCCGCCCTCGGACGCGAACCCGCCGAACGTCTCCTGCGATAGTTCCGTGATCTTGTTCGTCCAATAGGCGAACTCGCGCTTATTGAGCGGATGGTCTTTGGAGTAGCACGTTCTCGGATTGACCGTCGAATAGACGTCGATATAGTGAAGGCCGCGAAAACCTAAATCGCGCAATTTCGGGAAATCGTTTTTCGGAAAGCGCTCGAACATCTCCCTGGGGCACGTCTCGTACATATTCCCGCCGCCCCACGTCGTGTAGGTGTTGAACGAGCCGTCTTTTTTCACCAGCAGGAATCCTTCGTCCCAAAGTCCGCCGATTTGCGACGCGCGATACGCGTCCGAATAGTTTTGATGGCAGACGATTTGATACCCGTTCTCCTGCGCGTAAGCGACCGCTTTTCGGAGTTTTTCCTCCCCGCCAAGACGTTCGTCGACGGGAAAGATCTGCGGATAGCGTCCGTCGTGTCCGCCGACGTTCCAGCCGACAAGACAGAACTCCGCCTCGCCGATTCCCTGGCGCTTAAATTCGTCGACGATCTGCATAAACCGATCAAAAGTGATCGCGACATGCATTTCCGGTTCGTTCTCCGCGTTCTGTTCCGGGACGGGGCTGGGAACCGGCTTCCAGCCGAGCCTCACGCGAACTTCCGGCGCCTGCGCGGCGTAGGCGAGTTCCGGGCGTTCGGCGACGCGCTCTTTTAAAGGGCGAACTTCGCCGCGATCCAGCTGATATTGGCGATAGACAGCGGCCATGTCGGCGTAGGTCGAGCGTTCCGAAGGAAGAACGCGATAGTCGATTTGAAAATCTTCGTAGGGTTTGTCGCCGTTGAGGTTGTAGCGAACAAAAACGCGCCATTCGCCGTTGCGAAGCGTTACGAGTTCTTTCGCCTCGTAGTTCATGCCGGTAAGAATCGCCGCCAGCGCGCCGCGCGGCGTCTTCACGCCAAACGTCTGCATGACGACGTTTCCGTTGGCGTAATCGCCGTTCGGAAGGTCGCGCCACGTTCCGTACATGCCGTTAGGCAAGACGAAAAAGCCGTCTTCGCCCGCGCGCGCGATCTCCCACGGATGTTGAACGTCGACGGAAACCGCGCCCTCGGGCGCGTCGCTCGCGGGGATCGTCAATCGCTGAACGTCTCCGACAATCTCGAGCGGATAAGTTCTCGTCTCGGCCGAACCGTCGGCAAGCCGAATTGTTACGGACGCTTCCAAAGGAGCGTTCTCGTCGGCGTAACCGAAGTTCAACGTCGTCAGGACAAGCGCAAGCGCCGCCAATAAACGATATGTCGACATATATATCCTCTAAACCTTTCAACAAGCGGGTCGAGCGATTCCGCGGGCTATTTCCCCGCTTTTTTCCAGAAACGTCGGCGATCGTTGCGGTCGTCGTCCGATTTCTGAGGCGCGGGCAGAAGACGGAACGATCCTTCGCCAAACCGCCCTTCGACTCTTTCGCGCATTTCGTTCGTTAAATTCAACTTAAAGTCGGGACAGGTCAAAATAGCGCGGTAGCCGTCTTTTCGTTCAAACCATATTTCCAAATCGCTTCCGCGCGCGTTTCCGTTGCGGCCGTTGCGATAGGAACGAATAATTTCGTAGAGAACTTTGACGTCTTCCTTTTGAGCGCTCTCCTCCTTGAAGACGACGGCGACGCCGCGCGACATCTGGTTCGCCGCTTCCGTAAAGGGGATCGCTTCGTCGACAAAAAACGTAACTTCGATCTCGGGTTCGGAATTCTCGTCCCCGTCCTCGTTGGAGGACGTGTTTTGCTTGACCTTTTTGTCGACGCGGCCTCGTAAGAAAACAATCGCGTCGTTTTGCAAAAATTGACCGTATTTGTCGTACGCGTCCGACCAACACGCGCAACGTATCGAACCGTCAAGATCTTCCAGTTGGAAGAAAGCGAACGTGTTGAGCGAGTTGGGCTTCGTCTTCTTCGCCATTTTCGTCATAACGCCGGAAATCGCGCCCCCGATCGTGCACGAAGTTCGATTGGGCATGTCGGCGAGTTTCGTCGTCGACGTCGCGAAAAGTTTCAACGTCGAGCGTTGTTCGTCAAGAGGATGCGACGTTACGTAGAACCCGAGCGTTTCTTTTTCATAACCCGCCTTTTCTTTGCAGTTCCACTCGTCGACGTCGGGCAAGCCGAAATCGGCGGAAGCGGCGGGATCCTCCTGGTCTTCTTCCTCCTGATCTCCAAAAGCGAACAAACTGAGTTGGCCTCGCTCGCGATCCAACGCCGCGGCCTGGCCCCCTTTAAGCGCCTTCTCGACGGAGAGCATGAGTTGCGAACGTTTCGCGCCGAAACAATCGAACGCCCCGCACTTAATCAGCGATTCGACCGAAGCGCGGCCGACGATCTTCGAATCGACGCGTTCGTAGAAATCGAAGAGGTTCTTGAAAGGCCCCCCTTCGTCGCGCGCGCGAACGATCTCCTTCATCGCGTCTTCGCCGCACGCCTTGACCGCGGTCAGACCGAAATATATCTTGCCGTCGACTACTTTATAAAGAGGATCGCAGAGATTGACGTTCGGCGGAACGACCGGCACGCCCATGCGTTTGCAGTCGTCGACGTGTTCGACCGTCTTGTCGCGCTTGGTAAAGTTGCGCTGGGAAATATCTCCGCAAAGGAGCGCCGCCATAAACTCCGCCGGATAGTGCGCTTTTAAATACGCCGTCGCGTACGCGACGTGCGCGTAAGCCGTCGAGTGCGACTTGTTAAAACCGTAGCCCGCGAATTTCTTGATCAGTTCGAAAAGCTCCTGCCCTTTCTCCGCCGTCAGGCCGTTCTCAATCGCGCCCTCGACGAACTGCTCGTTAAATTTCGCGATTTTCTCGTGCTTTTTCTTACTAATCGCCTTAATGCAGGTGTACGCGCTCGAAAGCGGAATCTTGCCCAATTTGTTCAGGATCCGCATGATCTGTTCCTGATAGACCATAACCCCGTTCGTCTCTTCGAGCACTTCTTTAAGAACGGGATGAAGGTAAACCGCCTCTTTGCGCTTATGTTTGACGTCGACGTACTCGTCGACCATTCCTCCTTCGAGCGGACCGGGCCGATAGAGCGCCAGGACGGCGATAAGGTCGCGTATGCCGTCCGGTTTCATCTTGACGAGCAAATCGCGAATTCCCTTGCTTTCGAGCTGGAAAACGCCTTTCGTTTCGCCGCGGCATAGAAGCGCGTACGTTTCCGGATCGTCGGGCGGAAGATTGTTGGGATCGATCGTTTCCCCGGTCGTCTGCCTGATGAGCGAAACGGCGTCGGAGAGAATCGTCAGGTTGCGAAGGCCGAGGAAGTCCATCTTGAGGAGCCCCGCCTTTTCAACTTCGGCTCCCTGCCATTGCGTGACGACGTCCTCTTTGTTCGCCAGCTTCTGGACCGGCACGTAATCCGTGAGATCCGTCTGAGAAATAATAACGCCGCAGGCGTGAGTCCCCGCGTGTCGCGCAAGTCCTTCCACCTGGCGCGCGTAGTCGATAAGTTCGCGAACGTCCTCGTTCTCCCCGTACGCCTTGGCAAGCTCGGGACTTTGATCGAACGCCTTGTTCAAGTTCATCTTCGGCCCTTCGGGCACAAGAGCGGAAACGTTGTTGACCGTCGCCAGGGGAACGCCTAACGCGCGCCCGCAGTCTTTAATCGCCAACCTAGCCGCCATCGTCCCGAACACGCCCAGCTGCGCGACTTTCTCCGCCCCGTAATGCTCTTTGACGTAATCGATGATCTCGCCGCGTTTGGCCTGTTCAAAGTCGATGTCGATATCGGGCGCCTCCAGACGGTTTTCGTCGAGGAAGCGCTCGAAGAGCAAGTCGAACTCCAAAGGACAGACCTGAGACAAATTCAACCCGTAGGAAACCAACGCTCCGACGCCCGAACCGCGCGCCGTACAGTAGATTCCGCGTCGGTGCGCTTCGTTCGCAAAGTCCCAGACGATCAAAAAGTAGTTCGAAAAGCCGAGTTTCTGAATAACGCCCAATTCGCGATCCAGGCGCGCCATGACCTCTTCGGACAATTCGCCGTTCACCATGCGTTTGGGATTGTTTGCGTAACGGCGTTTGAGCCCTTCGAGACACAGCTTGCGAAGATAATCGTCTGAAGAATAACCGTCGGGGGGCGTAAAAATCGGGAAGAACCGCTTTCCGAACTCCAGATTAAGGTTGCACCGATCGGCGATTTCCAAGGTGCGCCAGACGGCGTCCGGATCTTCGGGAATCGCGTCGAGCATCTCGCGGCCGCTCTTGATGTAGAACTGGTCGGAATCCATCTTCATACGATTCAGATCGGTGCGGAATTTGCCCGTGTTGATGCATAAAACAAGATCCTGAACGTCGGCGTCTTCGTGCAAAACGTAGTGCGCGTCGTTGGTCGCGACGGTCGGAATCCCAAGCTCTCTGGCGAGTTTGAGTTCGTATTTCAGCGCGGTCGCCTGCTCGGGCAACCCGTGATTCTGCAGTTCGATATAGTAGCGGTCGCCGAAGACTTTCTTATGCCAAAGCGCGATTTCGCGCGCTTTATTGTACGATTCCGTCGACCCCTGCCCGTTCGCGAGAGTTCGCGCGAGTTCCCCCGAAAGACACCCGCTCAAACAGATAAGTCCCTCGTTGTACTGTTCGAGAACGTCGCGATCGATACGCGGTTTATAGTAAAAACCGTCGAGAAACGCCGTCGACGACAGACGAAGCAGGTTCTTGTACCCCTGGTCGTTCATCGCCAGAAGCGTCAGGTGAAACATTCGTTTTTCGCTGTGTTCGTAGCGACTGCCGGGCGCCATGTACGCCTCGTAGCCAATGATCGGCTTCACCCCCGCGTCGAGCGCCTTTTGGTAGAATTCAAGCGCTCCGTACATGTTCCCGTGATCGGTGATCGCGATCGCGGGCATTTCCAGTTCTTTCGCGCGGTTGAGAAGAGCGTCGAATTTGCACACCCCGTCAAGAAGAGAGTAATGGGAGTGCGTGTGCAGGTGGACGAACGGCACGGCGCCCGACGCGGTCGGCTCCCAGGGCGTTCGATTCAGTTCGCCCCGACTGAAATCGGCCGGCTCCGATTTCTCGTCCGCGCCGACGTCGGTCGACTCGTCTTCGAAATCGTCTTCTTCCGGTTCTTCAAGATATTCTTCCAGTAAATCGTCGCTCATAGCTTCCCGCAGTCTGTCGGTAAGAACGTTAATAATCTCCAACGAAATCGCACGTCGATTGTCGAACCATGTCGAGCGTCATTTTAACCGAACTGAAAAGGGAATACAAGAGGCGAAAAAAAACATAAAAATCAAAAAACCGACCGACGTCGCGACGGGTCGGCAAACGTCGCGCGAACGCAAGAAGAACTTTCGTTCCAAAACTTTCAATCGGCGTAATCGTAAAATATTCCGCCAAGGCCGGGAAATTTTCAAAATTTATTAAAAGAAGGGAACTTTTTTCTTGCGATTCTCTGGAAGGTGATTAAAATTGTCGTTAGGAACGTTGTGTTTTACGCCGTAAAATAGCGGTTGAATTGCGTGATTATATCGATTTTTTGGATTATTCCGATTATCCATACCGCGCGCTTCAATCTAGATTTTACGAGTCCCCATTATTAAAAATATCGATTGTTTCGGTCGTTCCGACTTTGTTCGCGCCTTTTCGCGTTTGTTTAAGGTCGCGGTCGATAAATTCGGTTGAAACGAGGGCTCGTTCCGGTTATAACTAGAGATTATTGTCGAGCGCCGCGGCGTTTTGCGCAAGCAGTCGACGTCGGTCGTCTCTTGCCGTTCGCCAAAGCCGCGCGGCGTCGCGAATTGTCGCGTCTCTGCGTCGCGTTCAGGCGTCGCGTTTACCGCGTCGCCCAGCAAACGAGAACGTATATTTGCCAACCGCGCGGGAGCGCGAATCAAAGAATTTCGGAGAAGAGGATCAAAAGTATGAGAAAGCGCCTTTTCATGATATTGCCCGCTGCGGCGATCGCGCTTGCGTCGATCGCCAACGTGTCGGCGGTTACAGGGGCGGAATCTGACGTCCCTGTGGAGACGTATCAATTAAACGACGGCACGAACTGCTTCTTGGTTCCGTTGCAAGCCGACGCCGTCGAATCGACGTCCGAGTACGTCGACGTCGCCGCGCTCGTCGATTTCTCCGCCGCTCAGCTCAGCCCGGACGTTCGCAAAGCGGCGCAGGAAACGGTCGAAGCGCTGGTCGCGAATTTGCCGAAAAACGCGCGCGTTCAGCTGTTCGCCGTCTCGAACGAAACCGAATCTCTAACGAACGGTTACGTCGCCGTCGGCTCGAAAGAGCTTAACGACGCCGTCGCCGCGCTTAAAAATCAAGACGCGCTGGGCGCCGCGGACCTCGAAAATTCCTTCTCGGTCGCCGTCGACTCCTTCGATTTCAACGAATCCGCCGACCGCTCGATCGTCTTCATCGGACGAGGCATGAGCACCGGCGCGGCGTTCGACGAATCCGTCTTCGAATCGACCGTTGAAAAACTCGTCGACGCGCGCGTTCCCGTCAACTCCTTCGGAGTCGGAACCGTCGTCAATAAGTCGGTCCTTGGCGCGCTCGCCAACCGCACCGGCGGTTACGTCGTCGACGAAGGAACCGACGCGAAAGACGCCGGCGCCGAACTCGCCGACGCCGTCGCCGCGACAGTCTTCTTCCCCGAAGAAACCTCGCTGACGATCGCTAACGCCGACGTCTATCCGAACCCGATTCCTCCGATTCGAAGCGACCGCGAAACGTTCCTGGTCGGATCGACCGACGAAGAGCTCGAAGCCGTGACGATCACGATTCCCGCCGTTCTTAACGACGGGCGCGAAGCCGACGTCGAGTGGAGCGTTTCTCCGCAAAAATCCGACAAGAGCAACCAATACCTTTATCAGCTCGTTCAGGAAGCTTCCGCGAATTCCGGCGCCACGCTCGACGTCGCGGGCCGCGGTCTTCTGACCGACCGACAAGTCGTCCTTAACGACGCCGTCGACGGCGCCGCCGAACTCGCTCAACAAGCGGCCGACTTCGGCGACACAGTCTCCGCCGACCGTATCGCGAACCTGACGAACGTCTCGTACGAGGCGCAAGACGAGCCCGCCGACGAACCGGTTCAGGTTCCCGCGGCCGTCGCCCAGGAAGACGCTTCCGAAGCTCCCGCGGCCGTCGCCGACGACGATTCCGGCGAGCTGTTCGCCGCCGCGCGCGCGAAGATCAACAACGAAAACCAGGCTTCTCTGGTCGACGCGGCCGAAGCGAACGTCAAAGTTCAAACCGCGCAAATGCATTCCGCCGTCAACGTCGCCGTTAAGAACGCGATGGAAGACGCGCGCACGAACCCCGACGGCGCGATGCAAAACGTTAAAACGATGCTCCAGGCGGTTCGCAACAACCGCATCCTTTCCGAAGCCGACCGCGCCGTTATGTGCGCCGAACTCGAACGCACCGGCCAATATATCGAACAGGAATCGGAAAAACAGGCGCGCGCCGAACTTCGCGCTCAGCAAAACCTCGAAACGATCGCCGCGGTTCGCCGTTCGCAAAACGCTTATCAGGCCAGCCAGACGACCGTCGTCGAAATCATGAAGCGATTTGAATCGCTCATTAAAGAACACAACTTCGTCCTGGCTTCCGAAGCCGCCGACGAAGCCGCGAAAATCGCCGTCGACGACGCGCTTCCGGTTATGGCCGCGAACGTCGCTTTGATGCGCGACGCGTACGAAGAAAACCAATATCTGCGTTTCGAACGACGCCGCAAGCTTCTCAAGACCCTCATGTCGGTCGAAGAAGCCCATATTCCGGTCTCCGACGAACCGCCGATCACCTATCCCGACGCCGAAATCTGGGTCAACCTCACCAAAGAACGTCAGGAAAAATATAAGACGACCAATCTCCAGGGCAGCGAAGAAGAACAACTCATCGCGCGCGCGCTCGACTGCAAAGTCGACGTCGAAGGCGGCGAAGACATGGACCTCACCCTTGCCGACTGGATCGAAGGCGTCAAACAGGTTCTCAAAGACAAATATCAAAAAGAAATCAACATCGTTTTCGACACGACGAACATCGAAGAAGCGGCCGGTCCTCCCAGCTCGCTCAACATCAACGAAAGCCTGACGAACATCCCGCTTCGCAAAGCGCTCAAGATCGTCCTTCGTCCTCACGAACTCGACTTCTGCATTCTTGACGACGTCCTCTACATCACCACGCAAGACGAAATCAAGAACAATCCCGACATCTCGACCAGTCTTCGCCTGTACTCCGTCGGCGACCTGATCATGCAGCCCAACTCCGGCGGCATGATGGGCGGCGGCATGATGGGCGGCATGGGCGGCATGATGGGCGGCGGCATGATGGGCGGCATGGGCGGCATGATGGGCG
>JAFZNK010000327.1 GCA_017550965.1 Thermoguttaceae bacterium | reverse complement strand
GAACGTGCCGCCGCCGAGGTCGAACACCACGATCTTCTGGTTGACGTTTTTGTCCAGACCGTAAGCAAGAGCCGCCGCCGTCGGTTCGTTCACGATTCGCATGACTTCCAAACCCGCGATTTGGCCCGCGTCTTTGGTCGCCTGACGTTGCGCGTCGTTGAAGTAAGCGGGAACCGTGATGACCGCCTTGTTGACTTTATGCCCTAAGTACGCTTCCGCCGATTCCTTAAGTTTGCGAAGCGTCTTTGCGGAAATTTCCGCGGGGGTGTACGCTTTGCCGTCGACTTCCACTTTGACGTATTCTTCGCCGGACCCGACGACTTTATACGGAACGGCCGTTTCTTCCGCGCCGACTTCGTTTCGCTTACGACCCATGAAACGCTTGATTGAAGCGATCGTTCTGGTCGGGTTCATGACCGCTTGACGTTTCGCCAATTCGCCGACGAGATTTTCGCCGGAGTCGGTGAACGCGACGATACTGGGGGTCGTGCGGTAGCCTTCCGGATTCGGAATAACTTTTGCGTCCCTGCCTTCCATTACCGCTACGACAGAGTTCGTGGTCCCTAAATCGATACCGATAATCTTTTCGCCTTGAGCCATGGTTAAATCTCCTTATCTTCTATTTCCTCAACTTGCCCTTAGCCGCTATGGGGCGCGCCGTCTGAGGCGCGGGGCAGTTGCGTTTTTGCAAAATGCTCCGCCGCGTACGAACTTCCGCTCGTCGCGCGACTGAGAACATTAGAAGCAAGCGCGGCGCCAATTGTTGAAATTTTCTAAATTTTATTTTTTTCGCCGACGCCATTTTTCCTATTTTCCCGACAGGCGTCGTGAAGAAACGACGAGACGACCTGAAAAACGTTAAGTCCTGCCAATTTGACAGCGTCGCGGAGCGGGTTCGCCCGTCCCTTGCGAAGGCGCGGTTCGGGGGTACAATAGAGGCGCGTTTGGGTTGGAACGGCGACGCTCATACGCGATTGATTCGACAGTCTTACGCGCCGACGACGTTAGCGAAAAGGACGCGACGTAATGAATTATCTCATCACCGGAGGCGCCGGGTTTATCGGCTCGCATTTGGCGGAATACTTTTTGAATCGCGGCGATTCCGTCTCGATCGTCGACGACCTCTCGACCGGAACGTGGCAAAACGTCGCGCAACTCGACGGAAACCCGAATTTTCACGCGTATATTTCCGACGCCGCCGACGCCGTGTTGATGGAGCGCGAAATTCGACGCGCCGATTTTGTCTTTCATCTGGCAAGTTCCGTCGGCGTCAAGTTAATCGTTTCTCAGCCGGTCGAGTCGATTCGGAGAATCGTGCGTCCGACGGAAACGATCGTCGATTTGTGCGCCAAATACCGCAAGCCCGTCCTGTTGACGTCCACCAGCGAGACGTACGGCAAAACCGAGGCGACGCCTTTTCGCGAAGACATGGACGTAACGCTCGGTCCGAGCTGTAAGAATCGCTGGGCGTACGCGATCGCGAAATTGCTCGACGAATTCTACTTGCTCGCGATGCGCGAACAAACGGCGCTGCCGGTGTACATTGTGCGCCTGTTTAACGTGGTCGGCCCGCGTCAGACGGGCAGTTACGGGATGGTGTTGCCGCGATTCGTTTCCGCCGCGCTCAAAGGTGAGCCGCTCAAAGTCTACGGATCCGGCAAGCAGTCGCGCTGTTTCTCTTCGGTGTTCGACATCGTCGAGGGGCTCGCGCGCATTTCCGCCTCAAAAGAAGCGACGGGCGAAGTCGTTAATTTAGGAAGCGATCAGGAAATCTCCATTGAGAATCTCGCCAAGCGCGTCGTCGAATTGTGCGACTCGAAATCGACGATCGAACGAATCAGTTACGAAGAAGCGTACGGGCCGAACTTTGACGATATGCAGCGCCGTTTGCCTTCGCTCGATAAAGCGCGGCGTCTGATCGGTTGGAACCCCAGGCGGTCGCTCGACGAAATCATTATGGAAACGCGCGACTGGCTGCGTCAAAGCGATAGAAACTAGACGTTCATTTTTTAAATTGTTGTTTTGCAAACGCTATGGAAAAGATTAAAATCGCCGTTCTCGGATCGACCGGATACACCGCTCTGGAATTGCTGAAATTGTTGCGCCGACATCCCGCGGCGGAAGTCGTCGCCGTTACCAGTCGCGAAAACACAAGCCCCATCGCGGAAGTTCATCCGTCGCTGACCGGGCAATACTCGATTTGTTGCGAGAATCTCAAGCCGCAGGATCTCAAGGCGCGCGGCGTTCAGGTCGTGTTCAGCTGTCTTCCGCACACCGCGACGGCGGCGGTCGCGCCCGAGCTGCTTGATTTGGGCATGAAAGTAATCGATTTTGGCGCCGACTATCGTCTCAACGACGCCGAAGTCTTCAACAAGTGGTACAACGTCGTTCATCCGGACCCGGACAGATTGCCTCTCACGCCTTACGGCTTGCCCGAACTCTTCCGCGAAGAGATTAAAAAATCCGCGCTGGTCGCGAATCCCGGCTGTTATCCGACGTCGGCGATTTTGCCGCTGGCTCCGTTGCTCAAAGGCGATTATATCGCGTCGGACGACATAATTATCGACTCTAAAAGCGGCGTTTCCGGCGCGGGGCGCAAGCCGAGCCTGAAGAATCTCTACCCCGAATGCAACGAAGCGATTTCCGCGTACGCCGTCGGATCGCATCGACATACTCCGGAGATTGAGGAAGTTCTGACAACCGCGAGCGGCAAAGCGGCAAAGATTATTTTCACGCCCCATCTTACGCCGATGGATCGAGGAATTCTCACCACGACGTATTCGAAACGTCTCAACGACGCGACTCAGGAAGATCTTCTCGCCTATTTGCGCGACTTCTACGCCGGCGAGCCGTTCGTTCAGGTCGTCGACGCGCTTCCGTCCACGAAAGACGTGATTCATACGAACCGTTGCCATCTGACCGTTCGCGTCGTCGGCTCGCGCGTTATGACGATCTCCGCGATCGACAATTTGGTCAAAGGCGCCGCCGGCGCCGCCGTTCAAAACTTCAACGTAATTTGCGGCTTTGACGAAACGACCGCCTTGTTGTAATTCGTCCCGGCAATAGCGAAACATAAAGCGTCGACTGTCGCGCCGTTTGCGGCAGTCGACGCTTTTTTTTCAGAAGGCCGTATTAACGCGCTTCTTTTCTTGGGCGTTCCGATTGATATTGGACGTTTGGTTAAAATATAGAAAATTGATAAAATGAAAAGTTTGGTCAAGTTGGAATTTTTGGTCGTTTCTCTATAATCTCTGTTGAATTCCCTATAAAGCGTTCTTTTTTGGAAATTTTTCAGTTGGGAAAGCGTCTTACCGTTGACAGCATATGCGTTTGGCGTATACTGAAGGCGCCGCTGTATCGGCGGCAAATAAAAAGCCCCGACTTTTTATGGCATACTACTTTTGAAATCATCTTCTGATATAGACCTCCATTGAAGCTCAACGATTGAAACATAAAAGAAGGGTTTTAGACTCGCCTTGCCTTTTGCGCAGACGTTAAATCGCGGAGTTTTTCGGCTTTTGTCGAACGAACCGCGCCTTTTGTTGGGCTGGATTTAGCTCGAAATATTTGGGCTGCGTCCTCGCGTTATTGAGAGGACGCTCGGTTTTTTTCCCTTAACGGGCAATTTTGGAGATCAATAATTATGTCAAAGAAGAATTCTAAGGGCTTCACGCTCGTCGAGCTCTTGGTCGTCATCGCCATCATCGGCATCTTGATCGGTCTGTTGCTTCCCGCCGTCCAAGCGGCCCGCGAGGCGGCGCGCCGTATGCAATGCACGAACAACATCAAACAACTCGGACTTGCCTGTCAAACGTTCCACGACGCGCAAGGGTATCTCCCGAATATCAGTTTTCAGATCGGGTTTAAAAAATACAGCGCCAACGGTCAATGGGGACGTTTCTCCGGTTTGGTCGTCATGCTTCCGCAAGTCGAACAGGCGGCTTTGTACAACACCGCCGTTCAGCAAATTGAAGCGGGCAATTCTCCCTGGTCGACCGGCACTGACATGGCGTGGTGCAAAACCGTCACCGCGTTCCTTTGTCCGTCTGACGGCAACGGGCCGCAAGCCGACGGCGACATGGCCGCCACGAGCTACCACTTCAACCGTGGCGACCTCACCCTCGACTGGGACTGGGACGAATATCGCGGCGCTTTTTCTGACGGTAGCGCGCACAAGATGACTCTTTCCGACATTACCGACGGTACGTCCAACACTGCGTTCTTCTCCGAAGCCGTGGTTGGTTCTCCCAAAGGCAAGGAAAAGGTTAAGGGCGGCACCGTCCTTCTTGGCGGAAGTTTCCAATCTCACAGTTCAAGTTGGGGCAACTTCTACTTCACTCCCGCCGTCTGCTCCGCCGCGCGCGGTTCTGCCGGTGAAATTTCCAAGAACTACAGCGTCGGTACTAACGACAATCAAATGATTGGACGTCGTTGGGGCGACGCTCAAAATCCTTATACGTCGTTCTACACTATCCTGCCCCCGAATGCGCCTTCTTGCGCCGCTGGCGGTCAGGAAGATCACTGCGTTACCACTGCCTCGAGTAATCATTCCGGCGGCGTCAACGTCTGCATGGGCGACGGTTCCGTTCGCTTCGTCAGCGACACGATCGACTGCGGCAATCAAAGTGAAGACGGTTACAACGTCGTCCGTGACCAAGCTCGTCCGCAAGACTACGGTGGGCAATCCTTCTACGGCGTTTGGGGCGCGATGGGATCTTCTTCCGGTAGCGAAACTACTAACGCTATGTGATTGTTGAATAATTTTGTTATTATTGCGGCGTTTCGCGCTATCGAGACTCCGTAAGATAATTGAGCGCCGGAATGCGGGAAGAGACTTTCCCGTTGCGTTCCGGCGTTTTGTTTCGATAAACAAAGAGCTCGAACGAGCCGTTTTCACAAGGATAACTCAAACAATGACCAAAGCGAAACTATTTGTCGTCGCGTTTCTTATGATCGGCGTGTTGTGCTGCGTCGGTTGCGGCAAGAACAAGGGCTATAAAGCGGTAACGGGCAAAGTGACGATGGGCGGCTCTCCCGTCGACGGCGCGACGCTGACGTTCTACAATCAGGACCAGACCGGAGAAGGCGGCGGCTGCAAGACCGGCGCGGACGGTACGTATTCGGCGACTTCTTCGGGCGCGACCGAAGGCGGAGTCGGCCTCATGCCCGGCGAATACAAAGTGACGATCGCGAAATACGCCGACGACAAAGATCCCGATCAGGAAGCTTTTGAAAAAGGCGAGATTACTTACGACGAACTTCAGGAGCGCAAAGCGAAAGCCGGCGCCTACGCCAAGGGAACGCAATACGAATTGCTCACGCCCGAAAAATTCAAGCTCCCCAACACGACCCCGTTGAGCGTCACCGTCACGAGCGATCCAAAATCGAACGTCTTTGATTTCAATTTGGACGAATAAAAAACAAACAAAAAGCCGGGGCTGCAAAGCCCCGGATAGCGTTGATCAGCGCGTTGCGTTGTTTGGAAAGATAAAATCGGAAAATTTTTTCCAAAACCCCGCTTGACGAACGCGGAAGTTGGTTTAGAATCTCGAAACCGTCGTTAATCGACGGGTGACCGAGGCTCGCTTCGGTCAGGATATTTTACAATTAGGCGATGCAAGAGTGGCGTAGTAACACACAACTATAATTTTGTCGATGGTCGAATTTTT
>JAFZNK010000326.1 GCA_017550965.1 Thermoguttaceae bacterium | reverse complement strand
TCGTCGTTATTGCAAGATCGCTTTGATCGAGTACGTTTCGAGAACGCAGTGGGGTTCACTATTGTTCTCTGCAATGACGCCAATTTGTTGAACGATCTCTTCTTCGCGCAGTTCGCGACGAATCTCATCAATAATTTCTTTCCGCCCGAAGGAGAAGTCGGACAGAATTACCAATATGATCTCCTCTTCTCTGAATTAGCAAAATGTGATCCACAACTTGTTCATATTGAAATCGAGAATGTCTACGGACTCCAGGAATTAGGGTTGTCCGTCTTTTGTCGTCAGGGACAAGTTACAATAAGCGGCGTCCCTGCGTCGGGGATGAACGGGGAATTTTGCATTCATGTGTGTTCGCGTGTAAACGGAGTCTTACAACGCGGACATTTTGACGTCTGTCGACCTCTTCTTGTTAGGAAATCCTTCGTCACGCACGCTCCTGACGACATTACGTCGATAGAAGCCATTGCAGAAAACGTATTAAACAATGATCAAACTCCGTCGTCAGAAGCCTTAGAAATTCATGGTCTTCTGGAAGAAACCGCCGATCCTGGTAACGAAGCCGTAACCGTCGAAACCAGCGCGACGTCCTCTTCCGAAGTCGTTCCCCAAGATTCTTCCGTTCCCACCAAAACACCTGAAGAGTCTGAGCCTCCAAGTGAAACCGCCGTTCCTCCCGTTATAGACAAGCAAGACGCTAGTCTCCAGCTTGCTTTCAGAATCGAGTTAGAAAAATGCTTGACCAAAGTAGATTTTTCAGCGATTCGTACCTTTTATGAGAAGATCTACAACTTTAAACCACACTTTGGCAAGGCCAAAGAGGAGTATTTAGAAACGCTTGACTTTACTAATGTCGTCATACCTTATTCCGAATCAATAACTCTTGATAAAATTAAGGGGTTTGAAGAGTTCGGACTAACGTGTAGGTTTAATCCGAAAGAAGGAATCCTTGTTATCAAAGGAACGCCGAAGAAAGGGTACGAAGGCGTTATCAAAATCAAGGTTGATTGCCACGTCTGTCAAAAACGCTTCACCGACGATAAAACATTTAACCTTGAGGGAGAGTTTACTGCTAAAACGCTGATGTGCAAAGCTCCGCTCCTCATCAATCCCGACCATTGGGATTTGTGGGAAAACAATCCAGCGCCGGAAAACGGCGACTACTGGAAAAAAGACTCCGCCAAAGACAGCGCGACGCTCTCCGACTCGCCGCAGATTACTCTTCTTTGCGCGAGTCAACGCGGGCGCTCGCACGCGCAGGAATCAAAATTCCGCGACGATCATTTTCTCCGCGACGTCGCGCAGACTCCCGATCAATGGAGCTTTATCGCCGTGGCGGACGGCGCCGGGTCGGCGAAGTTCTCTCGCGAGGGATCGCGCATAGCGTGCGAGACGCTCGTTACCGCGATGAAACCTGCCTTTTGCGACCTCGACAAACGGTACGCGAAGGGAATCGACGAGGCGTTGCGCCAACGGTGGTCGGAACTTTCGCAAGGAACGGCGCCTCAAAGCGGCTATGAAGCTCTTGCCGACGGCGCTCTAACCTTTGTTCCCAAGCCGAGCGACGATCCTAACCAGGAGACGAAGCCCATTCCAATTCAAACGTTGCTTTACAGCGGCGTTCATAAGTTTTGGACGACGCTAAGCCAAGCGGTCGCCGACTACAACGCGCCGCAGGAGACGGAGGATCCGAACGCCAGTCGCGTCAATAAGAAGAAGCCCGACGAAAAGGACGCGACGATTAAGGATTACAGTACGACGCTCCTTTTCGCCGCAGTCAAACGCTTTCCAGAGACGGAAACGTCGAAAGCGTTTTGGGCGATTATTACGTATTGGGTCGGAGACGGCGGGCTGGCGATCTATCGCCCGAACGGACGCGACGCCGTGATTCCGATGGGCGCGCCCGACGTCGACGAGTTCGAAGGGCAGACGCGATATATTACGATGCGCGAGGAGATCGATCCTGCGGCGGTTGCGAAACGCGTTAAGGTTGCGTTTGTGGAGGAGTTCAAAGCGCTCGCGCTCATGACGGACGGACTGACCGACCCGTTCTTCCCCGCGGAGAGCGATCTCGGTAAGAACGAATACTGGCGCACGTTCTGGAACGAGACGCTACAAGGTAAAGACGAGCGCGTGCATCGCTTCGAACCGAACGATTCTCAGGATTTCATTGGCGTCCTGGATAAGACGCGCACGGCGGAAGATCGCGCGCAGAGTTTGCTCGACGGACTCATGTTTAAAGTAAAAGGGAATCACGACGATAGGACGATCGCCCTACTGATTAACGACGATATGTCGGACGAGGTCCTGGCCGGAACAGTCGAGGAGCTTTCGCTCGAACCACCCGAGTTCACGCTCCCTCCTCCCCCCGAGGAAATTCGATTAGTCTTTTAACCGCCACCCATCGTAATCACGTCAAAATGAAGACGACACAATGATCGTCTATAAGGATTTCGCGCAATGAGTAGAGATAACAATCATTCCTCCGTCG
>JAFZNK010000325.1 GCA_017550965.1 Thermoguttaceae bacterium | reverse complement strand
CTTTCAAAGGACGTCCCTCGGCGTCAATTCCGACTTCGTACATGCCGTAAGCTCGGACGAGATCCTCAAGATCTCCTTCTGCAAACTGCTTACGAGACTCAAAATCGGAACCAAGGTGGGCGAAAATTAACGAACCTTCGGCAATGAGATTTTCGCCTCGCCGCACTGAAACCGTCGCCATAGAACCTTCTTCATTGATGTAATCGGCTACGGCTTCGTACTCCAGTACGTCCCCAGGTACAATTTCCGTATCAAAGAAGGTGAGGCGTGGGATTTTGCCAAGCACGATCTTCTTTTTGAACAAGGTCGCCTCATTGAACATAAGGCCAGCCGTCTGGGCTAACCCCTCAATAATGAGGGACGCCGGCGCGATAGGGTGAAAGCGAAAATGATCGCGCAAATGACCTTCGGCACGCGTAATCGTTTTTACCGCTTTCGCCCTTCTTCCACTTTCAAATACCGTAAATCGATCAAGCCAGTACCAATTCATGGGAACTCGTCGGAGCTGTGCGCAACGAGAGCGATTTACTCCCGTTGCACGATTGAATGGAGAGAGCGTTCTACGTCAACAGTAACGGAGGCGCAACAAACAAGTCGATACGATTTTTCGCTCGAGATTCGCCGCGCCGGACACTTTCGACTGCAAGCCTGTTACAGCTTCCGCTCGACTATGTTGACAAGGTCGTTGACCGTAAGAATCTTTGTGATGTTCTGAACGAGGGGATTCTTCTTGAATTCTTCCAGATTTGCTTCAGGAAGACGCTTCTGAAGTTCTTCCAGTCCTTCCTGAGTTAGCTTACTATCGACGACGTACTGCGTATTCGAAAGGAGATCCTCCGGAACCAACTCGCTACGGTCAATTTTAATATTGAAGTTCTTTTCGATGGAGAAAACAATCTCGAGAAGATCGATCGATTCGGCGCCAAGGTCGTCGACAAGAGTCGCGTCTAACGTAACTTCTTCCTCGTCTACTGCAAGAGATTCCGCCAAGAGTTTCTGGACGTCCGCAAGGATTTCTTCTTTCGTCGCCATGAATGATAGCTCCTTTTAATATTATAATACTTGGCGCGTTTATCGTGCGCCTAGAGGTTGGTATACCGTTCCGCTTTGAGGCGTCGATCGCCAATCGACCGGGCCAGGGGCGGGGAAAAAGGAAAGGCACGTTGCAAAAACAAACGCGCTTCAATTAATCCTCCATTTCGAAGGGGGATTCACTCCACAACAAAGCAAGCTCGTTTCTGAGCGATTTGACAAGCTTTGCGTCAAACACGCCCTGATGCTCTGATATGTCGCGTAAATTGTACTTAGCGAGCGTCAACTGCGCCCGTATGCGAACTTGGCCTTCAATAACGCCCTGCGCCTTGAAAACCGCCTCTTGTTCGCTGTTGGAGACTAGCTTTGACGTCACGACTAGCGTTTGCCCTGGTTGAAGGAACTGACCGAACTTGACGCCTTTAGTTTCTTTCAGTACGACCATGCTATGCGCAAAATTCTCGGTCGCGCGCACCAGCCACGCAGACGCCTGCGTCATGGCCTCGATCATGAGTACGCCCGGCATAACGGGAAATTTAGGAAAATGATCCCTCAAATACTCTTCCGACATGGCGAGCGACTTTGTCGCTACTATCTCCTCGCCAGGCTTCAATTCGTCGATCTTATCAATCAGGGAAAAATACATCAGGTTCAATCCTTGCAATAATCGTTAAAAACACACGATCTTTGCCCAATAGTCGACCGTTTTCAGGTGAAAATTCAATAAAAGACCCCAACGGGGTGAATTTCACATAAAAACGTCGGCAACCATTGCGAATGGCTCTACAACGAGCGCCGTTTGACGTTCGGACGGTCTAGACTATGCCAACGCCGTCCTCGAGATTATACCTTTTTTCTGACTCTTTTCAAGGATAGAACTGCTCAGCATGTTAAAAACTGATAATTAACCAGAAATTTCGTATTATGATGATATTGGCGAAAGTACGTGTTCGAGTGGGAACGTGTTTCTCGAAAGATCTCAGAAAATGCGCTAAGAGTCATATTTGCGAGTAGCAATTCAATCTCGTTCTAGTGAACTCATGCGCCTCAATTGGTAAAAACTAATGAAAGGCGGACGGCTCCCTTTGATTTCTGGAGCGTTTTTGGGTATAATTAAGGGGCGCGTTGCGTTCGATTAGCGGGGAAGGACGGACGATTCGATTTGAACCGTCTGATTAATAGCTTTCTAATCGAATAGGTTCGCTTTGTAAAAGCCTCGTATTAGCCTCGAGGAAAATTAGCGCTAGAAAAGTATCCCAGGGAGTTTGGTGTTATGATATGCGTGACGATCGGTTGCGGTAGTCATAAGCGAATGATCGAAGAATGGCAAAAGTTAGCCGACGACAAT
>JAFZNK010000324.1 GCA_017550965.1 Thermoguttaceae bacterium | reverse complement strand
GTCGTGCAGACGATGCGAAGCTGGTCGACTTTGCAGCCGGGCGAGACTTTTGGTTGCGTCGGATGCCACGAGCCGAAAGGCGCGATTATCGAGAACGCCGCCAGTATAGCCGGAGGCGCGACGATGGCGTTGCGCCGCGAACCGTCGCAACTTACGCCTCCGCTATCGCCGGGTCGCGGTCGTTTCCAAGACGCGGGCTTCAGCTTCGTTCGCGACGTCCAGCCGATTCTCGACGCTCATTGCGTGCGTTGTCACACGGGCGAAGTCGACGCGGACGGCAAGACGGCGCCCTTCAGCTTGCGCGGCAACCAAGCGTCGACGCCGAAAGGAATCGAAGCGATCCAGAATTCTGGGCGACTCTTCAGCGAGTCGTACCTGAATCTCACGCAGTACGGCAATCACGACGGCAAATTCGTCAAGTGGATTGGCATTCAAGAGGGTCCCGACATGCTGCCGCCGTACAAGTCCGGCGCGGCGAAGAGCCCTCTTATCGCAATGTTCCGAGATCGCGATAATCGCAAGGATTACCACAAGGACGTCCAGATAGACGACCGTGCGCTCCGCACGCTCGCGCTGTGGATCGACCTGCTCGTTCCCTACTGCGGCGATTACGTTGAAGAAAACTGCTGGACCGTCGAGGAGCGCGCTGATTACGAATACTACCAAGCGAAACTCGCGCTTGAAAATGGTATTAACGAATTCAATTACGAGCTCAAACGCCGCGCCGTCAATGAAAAGAACGACGCGATCGGCAATGAAAGCCGCAATATAGAGTTTGGCGGACCGCTCGATAAGCGAACGTTTATGGCGGGCTATATTGCGCGCAGGATTCCGTCGGTCGCCAAACGCGAGGGCAAGTTCAACGAATACCGCAACGTAGCGTACAATCCGCGCGATATTCAAGGCGACGCGTACGCGCTCTTCCAGTATCCGCACGCAACAACCAATAGCGAATATGCCTTCATGGACGAATTCGCCGCTAAGAACGTTATCGACGGCAAGACGGAGAATCGAGGACACGGTCCGAACTTCCCGTCCTGGGGACCGAATTTGCGCACGGACTTATGGCTCAAAATTGATTTCGGCTGCGAGGTCGAAATTGACAAAGTCGTTCTCTATCTCCGCGCCGACTTCCCGCACGACGCCGCCTGGAAAACCGGAACCCTCGAATTCTCCGACGGCTCAAAAGTCGATATTACGCTCAATGAAACGGCGGACGCGCAAGTCTTTGAATTCCCTGCCCGACGCGTAACCTCCGTTAAACTGACGAATCTCAAGACTGATTCGCCGGAAAAATGGCACGGCGTTACCGAGATGGAATGTTGGGGCAAGAGCGTGGAGTAAACGTCTTCTAACCCGTTCTTATCTCAGAAAATGAGCGCGGTAAGGCATGACTCGCCTACCGCGCTCTTTTATTCTAATATGCTACGCGTAACGTTTGTGATCCCGCCGGAACGGCTCGGCCGCGAAGGTCCGGAAAGCGCGGACCTCAGTCCGAGCAGAATGGACGCGTTCAAAATAACGAACGCGTCCTAAGACCCACAATCGAACGACCAACCTGATTGGCATAACGAAATCGACGTTGGCAATATGCCAACCTCTAAAAACTACGTCCTTTTAACAATTGACGTCATAAACCGTATAAACGGTCTACACTAACAAACGATTAACCTAAAATATGGTTATAAAAGGCGTTGTTGAATAATTCCTGTCAAATAATCGACGAGTTTTATTCATCCACGCTGGCGTCAACGGGAGACGTCTTAACCGTTTCAGAAGCTCGTTCGCGGCAGGGAGGAACCGCGAGACTCCTACTCAGGGGCGTTTAGCGGGAGTCTAAAACTGTTCTCGCAAGGCGTCTATTTCCTGCTGCGAGTACAGTTTCCCATTAGGGTTATTGCATCCGGGGCAATGCTTAGCGGCGCGCGCCCAGTCAGTGGGAGTCGCAACGTTCTGATCCCAGAATGGCCACGTGCGGCATTGGACGGGTCGCGCGTTATAGACGGAGCAGCGTTTACCGTCGGAGGCAAGGAGTACGCAGTCGTAATTTTTGCGTTCCAACAGACTCTTGCGTCGCCCGGTTATGAGTCTTATAAAATGCAACTCGAACTCCGAGCGCGACAGTCCCATGGCTTTCGCCAGCGCCTGAATCTCTTCGTCGCTCGTCCAAACGTAGCCGGGCGAGCCGCCGCCGCAACATCTTCCGCACTGCTTACAGCCAAATCGCAACCCTTCGCTATACCAACGTTGAATTTCCACGTCCTACTCCTTCCGCTATGCGCGCCGTTTCGCGCCCCACAGTCGCCCCGGCGCGCGCTTACTTCGTTCGCACAAAATTGTACGCCGTTTCCCGCGAATTTCAAGGCGCGCGCCCATATAAAAAGGAATGGCGCCCCAAGGAACCGTTCCCCTTAATCTTTAACGAGCGCGACGAACTTCTAGCGCCTCTTCAATTCAATCTCCTGCCACTTCGCGCGCTTCGTCGGCAGTTCCTTCATGCGCTTGGCGACGAACTGAACGACCTGCGAGTCCAATTTGAACGTGTCGTACGTATAGAGCGCGTCCCCCTGCTTCTCCGTTTCCAGCCCCAAAAGTAGCACGATTTTATCCGCCGGATTCTGCGCCTCTTCGTCCGCCTTGCCGCCGATCTTATGCTGAATCAGCTGCGCCGATTCCAACTTCGACTCGCTATACTTGCC
>JAFZNK010000323.1 GCA_017550965.1 Thermoguttaceae bacterium | reverse complement strand
GCCACGCCATTCAATCGCGGCCCGTCGATGCGCGGGCCTCTTCCCGCGACGCGACCTCGTCCTGATAGATGTCGCACAGCTCCGCGGGGGAAAACCACCAGAACTTGCTTTTTTCGTTTTCGAGGGCCCGGTAGACCCCGGATGCGTAGAACCGGGGGAGCTCCTCGGCGGGATCCGTCCCGTTGCGCCGCGCGATCTCCTCGACGGCCAGGGCGACCTTCGAGGGGAGAATGACCCGGATGGTCTCCTGCGTGATGGTCTCGATCACCGCCGCACCTCCTCCGCGCCGCGGAAGGAAAGGAATCGGAGCGCCGCCTCCGTGTGGAACAGGAACTGATCGGCGAGACGATTTCATGCCGCGTATCCCCGCGCGCGGAGGAACCCGTCAACATCCGCGACGAGCCATTCCTCGCCCATCGAATGGAGGACGTCGTAGCCCCTGCGCAGGTAGTCGAGTGCGCCGGATCGCGCGAAGAGAGCGCACGCCTTCGCACCCGAGATTCGCTTCCGTTTCGCGAAGGCCTCGATGCAGAAGGCCACGAACTCGATGATTTTCGTCTGTTCCGACATGGCGTCCTCTCTTTTGGTGCCGTATTCTACCGCAACCGGCGGCAGAACCGCAACTTCTTTTCGATCGATATTTGGGGTCCGTTCCGCCCTGCGCCGCCCCGGAGCAGGGAGTCCAACTCTTCTCTGCGCTCTCTGCGCCTCTGCGCCTCTGCGTTGAAAAGAGCTACGGCGCGGGGGCGACGGAGCGGATGGACGGCCGGAAGAAGCGCGAGTCCTGGCCGCCCGGAGGATCGAGATCGATGACGGCGGCGCCGTTCTCGATGGTGGCGGGGGTGGCGCGGAGGTTCGCGGGGGCGTTCGTGAGGGAGGCGAGGTCGGAGGCGGTCTCCAGGACGAGGATGCCGTTGCAGAGGTAGGAGGTGCCGGAGAGGCCGGCGGGCTGGAAGAGGTCGCCGAGGGGGCTCGCGAGCTCCAGGCGCCAGCCGGAGGCGGCGGGGGAGAAGGAAGAGACGCGCAGGAGGGTGCCCGTGGCGGCGGAGTGCGGAAGGTCCAGCAGGAAGGACGCCTCCTGCGTGCCGGCGGTGTCCGGGCCGTGGACGGAGGCCCAGCGGACGTAGTTCGTGAGGACGGTGTCGTCCGCGCCGTCGAGATACGGCGGGAAGGTGAACGGCACGGGGTCGAACAGGGCCGTGACGACGACGTCGCCGGGCGCGCTATAGCGTCCGACCAACGCGAGCTGCTCGCCCGCGAAAACGTCGACGTCTCCGGAAGGATAGACCAGGTTTGTAATATACTTCTTATCCGCGTCCGGCTTCAGGGAGAATTCGAACGTTACGTTAGTAAAGACCGGCTCCTCGACGCGCGAATACAGGGAAGCGACGTGAGCTTCGATCGTTTCGTCCTCTTTGACGTATTCGCCGATTCCGCGACCGTCGGAAACAAAACGGTCGAGTAGACGAGAGTTCACGTCGTAGCCGACCCCAAAGGTGAAGAAGCGAGATTTCGACTTGTTCTTTTCCCTCGCAATTTGAGCGAGCTTCATTTCGTTTGTTTCGCCCGTAACCGGCTCGCCGTCGCTCAGGAAGAAGAGATATTTCGGATTAGAATCGTCCGCCTGATCGAGGGAAGCGAAGGAACGAATTAACGCTTCTCCAATATTCGTCGAGCCGCTTGCGCGCGTCGCCGCGACGTACGCGAGCGCGTTGGCGCGCGTCTCTTCGTCAACGACGACCAGTTTGTCGGAATACGATTGAACTTCGCCGTTAAAGAGAATAATATTGAACTTATCGCCCTTGCGCAGACGTTTCAGAACGAATTCGAGCGACTCGCGCGCCTGCTTGATCTTTTGCCCCGTCATACTCCCGGATACGTCGAGCGCAAAGACGATCGTTTTCGGAAGCGGTTCGCTTTCTTCGGAGACGATTTTAGGGGACGCGAGCAGCATGAAGTACCCGTCGTCCTGATCGTCGGGACGATAGCTCTGAATCTTAGCGGAAAGGTCGTCGGCGTTCTGATCGAAGAAGAGTCTGAAGTCGCTCGACGGCGTCTGGTTTGTCAGCTTCGAATTGACCTTGACTACGTTCTTGCCGACGCGTTCGGTCGTAATATCGTAAGTCGGAGAATAAACGTTTTTAACTTCCGTATCGCCGACGATCGTGAGCGAGAATTCGACCTTGTCGATCGGTTTAACGGTATATTTCCCGGCGCGCATCGGGAAGAAGAACTCGGTCAGTCCGTCGCGCGAGCGGAGAACCTGCTCGTATTCAATCGAGACGACGCGCGACTCGCCCGCCGGGATCGGAAAGACGCTCGTCTGATACATGCCGGTTCCAACCCATTCGAGTAACGCGGGGTCGCGCGCCTTGCGAACGATCTCTTGATATTGCGAGCGCGCTTCTTTGGCGTCGAGGAGTTT
>JAFZNK010000043.1 GCA_017550965.1 Thermoguttaceae bacterium | reverse complement strand
GAAGTCTACTTCCACTATAGTGAGAACGCGGACGGCTCGATCGACGTGAACGCGCGCCTCTTCGACGGCGAACGCGATCTGAACGGTCTGACCGTTACCTTCGACTTCTCCGAAACTTACAATTCGAAGATCAATAGCGCAACCGGTCTCGACGTTAGTAAGCTCTCGAACAAAGACTTCGTAATCGATTTCGCCGAGCAGTATAGGAACGATCCGATAACCGTTAAGGACTCCATGACGATCGACGCGAGCAAGATTAAGCTCGGCGAAAAGACCGTCGCGTACGAGTTCGTACCGGAAACGGAGACGAAGACGGTCGACGTCGTCGTTACGAAGCGCTACGCCGACAATCCGTTCGAGTTCGTGAGCAGAGAGCTGTACCAGCGCGAATTCGAAGTTCCGACTGGTTCCGGCGAATGGATCATGACCGAACTCGTCGTTCCGGAAGCGGTTTACGCGCCGGAAGGTCTGTGCGTAACCGTCGACGCGGACTTCCAAGCGCGCGTCTTCCAGATTGAAGGAACTGCGACGAACGCGCCGAACCTTACGCTCAATAGCATTATTGCGACGGGCGGTTCGGAAGGCAATATTTACGTGAGCGAAGGCGCGAACCTCGTTATGAACGGCGGCGGCGTCTACGACGCGGAAGGCGGCGCCGGTATTATCGGCAAACTGAACTCGTCGATCCGCCTCAACGGCGTAACCGTCGCGAATAACTGGAACGGCAATTGGGAGGACTCCGACGGCTTCAAAGGAACGTACGGCGGCGGCGTAAGCGCCGGAAACGCTACGGTCTACATTAGCGATTCGACCTTCAACTCCAACCTTGCTGGCGGCGCGAGCGCGGTCTATGCGGCGAACCTTTACGTTAAGAATTCGTCCTTCGAGGATAACTACTCGCTTGATAAGTCTGGCAACGGGGTCGGCGCGATCGTCGTGGTATCGCGCGCTCGATTAACGAACGCGCTGATTACGGACAACTTTGCGGAGACGGGCGTCGCCGGTCTGGTCGCGCTACGCAACTCGATCGTCGACGTCTACAACGGTACGATTGTCAATAATGGAACGCTCAAAGAGTATGAGTTTGTTCCCGAGAGCGACGGCTCGCGTTACTTCGGTTTCGACGACGACGCGCTGAGTTACGACGGCGTCGATTTGCAAGCTGCGCGCGGCGCGAAAGTTGCGCTTTACAACAGCATTGTTGGAATCGAGGAAGGCGTCGCTTACGACGCCGAGAACGCGAAGGCGCGCGTCGTCTCGACGAACGCGACGATTAGCGCGGAGAACACGCTTTCCAGCTATACCGCTTGGTCGAACAATACGACGACGAACTTCAAGTACGACGGTAAAGACGTCTTTGTCGGCGCGAACGACGAAGATATCCCGTACTACGCGCTCGTAAGCAATCCGCAGACGATCGAAGCGGGCGACGATTCCTACGTCAAAGACGCGAACGGCTACGGTCAATACGACCTAACCGGCGAAGCGGACCGCGTCCAAGGACTCCACGTCGATCTGGGCGCCTACGAGTCCTCGATGAAGAAGGAAACGCCGTCGATTATCGTTACCACGCTCGACGACGTCGTCGACGCCTTTGACGGCTGGATTTCGCTCCGCGAAGCGGTCGAGGTCTACTTCTCCGTCGAGGGTCGAACCTATAAGAACATGGCCGACTCGACGGATTACGAAAATACCGTAACCTTCGATCTCTACGATTACTTCGCGGATTCGGGGCGTACGTTCAATCCGAACGCGACGCTTACGATTACGCTCGATTCGAAAAACGGCGCTCTCGCCGTCGCCGATACGATGACGATCGACGCGACCGATATTAGAACGAGCGTAACGACGACGAGCGACGTTGACGCTACGGTCGAGACGATTACCGAGACGTGGTATAAACTTACGCCGCGCTACGAGCAGGCGGTCGACGAAAACGGCGCCCCGATCTTCGACGAAGAAGGGAACCCGGTCTACGCGCAAGAATACGCGACGCCGAGCGATCAAATCTTCTACGACGAAAACGGCGCGTGGCGAATCTTCGCCCCGGTCGTCGACGAGAACGGCTTCTGGACATGGACGCCCGTCGTCGACGAAGTCGCCGACCCGATCTATCTCGACGCCGACGGCAAGCCGAGCTACGTCCAGCAGGTCTTCGGCAGCGCCGAGCTAACGCCGAACCTCTACGACGAGCCCGTCTATAAGATCCAGCGCGACGAGAACGGCGCCCCGATCTTCGATCGCGAGCCCGTCGAGTTCACCGGCGTTAAGCCGGGTCAAGGCGCGACGTACGAGACGGTCGTCTCCGAAGGCGCGCGCGCGACCGGCGTAACGATCATTGCTGACGGCGCTCAGGGAATCGTCGTTCAGGGAACGGCGACGAACGCGGCGAGCCTCACGCTCAACCAAGTGAGCGTAACGAACGGCGTCGGCGCGGGAATCGAGCTGAGCGAAGGCGCGAACCTCGTTATGAACGGCGGTAGCGTAACGAACACGACGGACGGCGCCGGTATCGTCGGCAAGCTCAATACGTCGATTTATCTGGACGGCGTAACCGTGAGCGACAACGACGCGAGAGGGACCAGCCTCTACGGCGGCGGCGTTAGCGCCGGCAACGCGCTGGTTACGATTAAGAACTCGACCTTTACGGGCAATAAGGCGAAGACTGCGGGCGCGGTCTACGCGGCGAACCTTTACGTCGAGAATTAGTCCTTTACCGCCAACGCGGCAACCGATCTGACGAACGGCGTCGGCACGGTCGTAGTCGTGTCGCGCGGTCGTCTAACGAACGCGCTCGTCGCGAATAATAAGGCGGCGACGGGAGTCGCGGGCGTCGTTGCGCTACGCAACGCGATCGTCGACGTTTACAACGGCACGATCGTCAATAACGAATCGTCGATAGCCAATAAG
>JAFZNK010000004.1 GCA_017550965.1 Thermoguttaceae bacterium | reverse complement strand
GTGCCTTGCGCAAGACGCGGGCGTAGCGCCGCAAGATCTGGATTACGCTGTTTTGGAAAAGAAACTGCTCGAAGACGGACAGGTTCTCGAATATCAGGTCGGCCGACCCAGCGTTTCTTCCAAAAAACTCCCCGGCGTCGTAATCGACGCGGACGCCGCTAAAATCAACGGCGAATGGATTTCCGGAAACGTTACGCCTAAATTTGTCGACGGCGGATACCTGCACGACGACAACAAAAATAAAGACGGCAAATCGGTCGTCTTCGAGTTCTCCAACCTCAAGCCCGGCGTCTACGACTGCCGCGTCTCCTATTCGATCAATCCCAATCGCGCAACGAACGTTCCCGTCGTCGCGGAAACGTCGCTGATGAGAATAGAAAAGACGGTCGATCAGAAAGTCGCCCCGCCCATCGACGGTCTCTTTATCTCGATTGGACAAATCAAGGTTGGCGACGACGGTAAGGCAGCGGTTGTCGTTTCTGCGAAAGGCACAAACGGACACGTCATTGTCGACGCCGCGCAAATGCTTCCCGTCGAATGATCTAATTAATCGACGACGGAATATTTGAAAACGACTCCTGACCTTGGAGGTATGGCGACTGAAATTCCTTCAGTCGCCATTTTTCTGCCCTCGATCGTCGTCGATTCGCCGGAGTCGAGATTTTCCCAACGATAAGTCGCGTTGGGATCAATTTGTCGGGGACGAACGACGACGGAGTCTTCGTCGCTCTTCTCGTTGCGAACGCAAAGAACGCAACCGACTTGACGATCGCAACGCTTGGTTGACGAACCGTTTACATAACGTCTAACGGAATCTTTTGCATAAGAAACGCGCGCTCCGCTTTGATCGATCGGCCGGGAATCGTCGAATTGCCAGACCGACCAGTCGCGTTCCGTCATGCCGACGCGCAACGGATAATAATCCCCGTCGACAAGGAGCTCTCTTATCGCAAAATAGCGATCGGCGTAATTTCTCTTTCCGGGCGTGGGATTCTCAAAAAAATAGGGTCTGACCGTTGAAAAAGGAGCGGCGTCGATCGTCGTTTTGTAAACGTCGTATTCTCCCTTTTCAAAATCGTAATCATGCGGATCGATGTTCTTATAGTAAATGAACCAGCGATTAAGCGTGTCGTGCATATGTTGTTTTTCGACAAAATCGAAATAGCCGACGTCCGAATAATGAAGCGGAACAGCCCCGAGGCGCAGCATTTCCAAATCGTTGCGTCGTCCGCCGCTCGCGCATGAATCGAAAATCAAGTTCGGAACGCGTTTTTTCAAATTCTCCCAGAATCGATAAAGGCCGCGTACGTACCGATTTTCTGCATAGCCTTTACGATCTTTATACTCAGGATCGTTCGCTTCCAGCGACTCGATAAAAGCAAGCGGACCGACGCCGTTGGAATCTTGTCGATAAATCGTAACGCCGTTTTCGACCAAAGCGTTTCCAATTCGTTCCGAAAGATAATCGACAGTTTTGTCGGACGCCATGTTCATTCGATAACTCTCGATCAATTCAAGATCCGGAACGACGTATTGCTTAAGCTCGTCGTTAAGCTGCGTTTTGTGAACGCGTTCCGGCTCAAACCAGAGAACAAGTTCCCCTTTGCGTTCGCCGTCGGGTACGTTTTCCAATTCGTCGACGACAGGGCGCAAACCGCTTGGAAACCGCGCCGGATCCGGAGTCCAGTCGCCGACGCCAAACCAATAACCGACGCAAGTTTGCGGAGGATTAGCTCGAAGATACCATCCCGCGTCGATCCAAAGCGCTTCGCACGGATAACCGAGCGCGCGAAGACGCCTAATCGCGTCGATCTGTTCTTCGGCGGTAACTTTGTCGTATAACTCGCCTTTATAAAAGACGTCGAGCGCAAATTTTGGACGCAAAACGACGTTATTTTCGCGCGGCATGACGTAGCGTCGATACCAGTCGCGCCAAAGGTTTATGTAATCGGTTCCCGGCGGATACTCGAAAATCGTAATACGCGGCGTTCGAATTTTCTCGCCCGGTTTCAAATAAAGATCGACGTCTTTTTGTCCCGTCGTCAACCGAACGGACCCGTTATCAGTCGCCTCAAAAGTCGCCGTCCAACGTCCGCTCCAACCAACGGCGACAATGAACGAACGTTCGGAACCTTCCACGACAAAGTAAGGAAACGCGCCAAACGAAGAATAAGCTTCTCGAGGCGTAAACGTCTTTGAATCTCCGGGTTGAAGCGCCGTTGTTTCCGTCGAATAGTTTTTCTTCGGATCAGAATCTTCACCGTAACCGAAAGTCAGCCTGGCGTCTTTTCCTGTCTGAAGAAAGTCGTCGAACACGAAGACGTTTCTCAGGTTGGGCGAATTCTTATCGGAAACGTTTTCAAACCAGACCAGAGACTCCGTTACGGGAAACGCGTCGTAAGACCTGCGTTCGCAAGTAACTTTCAGACCGGAACTTCGATCGAACATCGACGTCTTTTCACAAACGACGGGATCGCGGGGAAAACAGTCGTCGGGAGACGCGGACGTCGCCTCTGCTGCAATTTCGGAACAAACGAATTCCAGCGCCGAATCCTTTTGAAAACCGCGCCGTTTCACGCCGTTTAATTCGTAACTGAAAGCGTCTTGTAAAACGACGGAAAGCGTCCCGTATTCGGGGCAAATATCCGAACGTTCCGATGTTGCTTCATCCGCGTCGGCAACGCCGACAAACGCGACGATCATCAACGCCGGAACGCCGATAAAAAACGCCGCGGTTCCTCCAAACTTCTCAACAAAACGTTCCAATCTCGAAAACTTTCCCTCGCGATTATGATACGACTTGATTTTCAAAATTCTCTCCAATACAATTAGAGGTTGAAAACGACGCCGTCGGCGTCTGACGTCATTTTAACAGATTTGGGAATTAAAAAAACGCGTCGCTTCCTGAAAGCGACATTAGCAAAACGCGAAACGACTCGTTCCGTTCCCAAGAATACCATCAGGAATTACAACTATGGCTTCTAAACTCAATCGCCGCACGTTTCTTGGCGCCGCCGCGTCCTCGGCGTTCGCTCCGTACGTCTTTGGTTCGTCCGCAAAAGCGTCCGACGAATCCCCAAAAATCGCGGGGTTCGATAAAACGCAAACCGATTACGATCCGCTTCAGGAATGGAGACCGTACACCGATCGTAAGTTGCGCGTCGGCCTGGTCGGATACGGAGTCTGCCAATTTTCCGCCGAATTCTATTTCCAAAATCATCCGAACGTTGAAGTCGTCGCCGTCTCCGACCTTTTCCCCGATCGTTGCGCCGCGCTCGCTCAACGCGTCAAATGCGAAAAAACATATCCGTCCCTCGAGGAAATGGTCAAAGACGATTCGATCGAAGCGATTTTCGTCGCGACCGACGCGCCGTCCCATGCGCGTCACTGCGTGCTGTGCCTTGAACACGGCAAACACGTCTGCCACGCCGTTCCCGTTCACTACGGTCAACCGGAAGAGGGAGAAAAACTTCTCGAATGCGTTAAGAAGAACAGAGGACTGAAATACGCCATGTTCGAAACGTCCGCCTTCCACGACGACGTCTTCGCTATGGAAAAAATTTACGCGGCCGGCGGATTTGGAAAATTAATCTACGTCGAGGGCGAATATAATCACACCATGGCGCCCGGCGCGCCTTCTATCGGCTCTTATGGCGAATGGCGCGGCAACGGAGCTCCCCTGTGGTACCCGACCCACGCTTCCGCCTACTACGTTACCGTTACGCATAAGCGTTTCCTGAACGTCAGCTGTCAGGGAATCAATCCGTTGCGCGATCCGAACCCAAAGCCGAACCGTTGCGGAAACACGTTTATCGCCGAAGTCGCTCTTCTCCACACTGAAGAAGGCGGTCTCGCCAGAATGATGTACAGCGAATCGTACGGAACGTACCTCGAAAACGGCCGCGTCCGCGGGGAAATCGGCGGATTCGACGCCACCTATCGTCCGCTCGAACAGGGTTACGTCGGCACGGAA
Organism: Thermoguttaceae bacterium; assembly: GCA_017550965.1. Lineage (GTDB taxonomy): Bacteria > Planctomycetota > Planctomycetia > Pirellulales > Thermoguttaceae > RUG369. Next base: position 13,018 of record JAFZNK010000004.1, on the reverse strand, counting down.
GAAGGTCAGGCGATCGTCAATTCGCTCGGCAACTCGATTCGCAAACCCGCGTTGCCGCCGGGGGTCGAGCCGGGCGGACACGGCGGTTCTCACGGATACCTTTGCAACGACTTCGTCGACGCCGTTCTTAAAGATCAGGAGCCTCGCGTTGGAATTATCGACGCGCTCAATATGACGACGCTCGGTTACTACGCGCACCTCTCCGCCACCAAAGACGGAGAACTCATGACGTTGCCCGAATACACGCTGTAATTCAATCGTTTACGCATTGTGCAAATCCGCGCCGTTTCCTTTTTCGAAACGGCGTTCAACTTTTTTACAGGTTAAAAAATGACTCAACATTTAAATCGTCGTTCGTTTTTAGGCGCTTCCGCCGCCGCGGCGTTCGCGCCCTATTTCTTTAGTTCCTCGTCCAAAGCGCAAGACGCCCCGAAAGTTCAGGGATTTGATCAAACGCAAACCGATTACGATCCGCTCCAGGAATGGAGACCGTATACCGATCGCAAATTGCGCGTCGGGCTCGTCGGTTACGGATACTGCCAGTTCTCGGCGGAGTTCAGTTTCCAAAATCATCCAAACGTCGAAATCGTCGCCGTCTCCGACCTCTTCCCTGATCGTTGCGCCGCGCTCGCCAAAAGAGTCAAGTGTGAAAAGACTTACGAATCGCTCGAAAAAATGGTCGAAGACGATTCGATCGAAGCGATCTTCTGCGCGACCGACGCGCCTTCGCACGCCAAGCACGCGATTCTTTGTTTGGAACACGGCAAACACGTATGTCACGCGGTGCCCGTTTTTTACGGCGATCCCGAATGGGGCGACAAGCTCTTCGAATGCTGCAAAAAATACCCTGAGTTGAAATACGCGATGTTCGAAACGTCCACGTTCCACGACGACCTCTACGCCATGGAAAAAATCTACGCGGCGGGCGGTTTTGGAAAAATTGTCTATTCCGAAGGGGAATACGATCACACCAAAGAACCCGGCGCGGGCCCCTTGCCCTCCTACGGCGATTGGCGCAAAAACGGCACGCCTATCTGGTATCCGACTCACGCGACAGCCTATTACGTCGGCGTTACGCACCAAAGCTTTGTCGACGTTTCCGCAAGAGGAATCAAGCCGCTGGACAATCCCAACCCGACGCCAAACGGAAGCGGCAACGTTTTCATCGGCGAAGTCGCGACGCTCAACACAAGCGAAGGCGGACTTTCGCGTATGATGTGCTGCAGCGCGTACGGCCGCTATCTTGAAGCGGGCCGCGTTCGCGGTCAAATCGGCGGCTACGACGCGACTTACGTTCCGCTTGAAAACGCGTACACCGGCACGACCGACGGACAAAAAATCGTCGCGTCGTTGGGCAACTCGATTAAGAAGCCCGCGCTTCCGCCGGGAGTCGAAGCGGGCGGACACGGCGGTTCGCACGGATACCTCTGTTGCGACTTCGTCGACGCGATTTTGAAGAATCAATCGACGCGAGTCGGTATCGTCGACGCGTTAAACATGACGGTTCCCGGTTACTACGCCCACCTTTCGGCGACAAAAGACGGCGAAGTCATTAAGCTGCCTCAGTATTCGCTCTAACTGTTTTTACAAAGGTAAACAAGCGCGCAAACGGACGTTTCCAGGCGAAGTTCGTTTGCGCGCTATAGTCGGAGTCCTTGTTTTTTTCTCCTGCTAATGAACCGACTCAATCGACAAGGACGCCTTTTATTCCTAAACCAGGTATTCCTTGGTCGATTCAACGTTTCTTACTAAGAGAGAAAAACTATGAAGAAAATTTTCGGCTTACTTGCGGCGTTTGCGCTAAGCGTCGCTTCCTTGGCGTTTGGAGCTTACGTTGAAGAAGACGTCGCTCCAAGCGGTTTTGACAAACGCCAGGAAGGAGTTCAATACGGAGAACTCCAGCAAATCAAGTACTATTCAAAAACAACGGAAAACGAACGCCCCGTAAACGTTTTCGTTCCCAATAATTACAATCCCGATAAAAAATATCCGGTTTTGTATCTCCTCCACGGTATTGGCGGCAACGAATTCGAATGGTTTGGCGGCCAGCCGAACGAAGTCGTCGGAAACCTTGTCGCCAAGGGCGAAGCGCCCGAAATGATCGTCGTCGTGCCCAACATTCGCGTTCGACACAAAGACGCCAAAGAACCGCCTCTGATGTCGCCCGAAGGCTTTAAAGAATTCGACGCGTTTCTGGACGATTTCCAGACGTCCCTGAAACCGGAAATTGAAAAGAGATACTCTGTCGACGCGTCGCGCGAATCTCAAGCGATTGCGGGGTTGTCGATGGGGGGGCGCGAGGCGCTTCATTTAGGAATTAAGCTCTGCGCTCAAATCGGTTATATCGGCGCGTTCGAACCCGCCCCCGGACTATTGCCCTACGCCGCCGAAGAGAGTCTTTTTAAACCCGAAACGCTGACGCTTCCGGACGAATATAAGAATTCAACCTACGTCTTTGTCACCAAAGGAGATCGCGACGGGGTTGTGAGACAATGGCCGCAACAATACGCCGAAACGCTCGAGAAAAACGGCGTCGATCCTCATTTTGTCGAACTCCATGGAGGACACGATTTTAAAGTCTGGAAAGAATCGCTTTACCGTTTCGTAAAGGTTGTCTTTAAAGGCCAAAACTCGGCGGAAGCTAATGAAGAAAACGCCGAATCGAAAAACGAAAAAGTCCTTTTCCAGGCCAACGCGCAAGATTTCCTCAACTATCGTATACAAAATCCTTCGGCGAAATACGAAATAACAGACGACGCGATTCGCTCGGAGATTACGAGACAAGGACGCAATCCCTGGGACGTCGGGTTCCGCGTTCCTCTTAATGCGTCCGTCGAAAAAGGCGAAGTTCTGACGCTGTCGTTTAAAGCGCGCACAATCGCCGCTCAGACGGAAGCCGGACTCGCCAAAGTTCGCGTCTTCTTTGAACAAAATACCGATCCGTTTACAAAATCGCTTTTCAAACAAGTAGAAATAGGACGGGAATTCAAAGAGTATTCGTTCTCTTTTTCAAGCGTAAACAACTACGAATCCGGAAGATGCGCTTTTGGTATTTTTATGGGCGATCTCGTTCAAACGCTGGAAGTGGCCGACGTTAAACTCGTTTCGCTTGGAAAAGGCGCCGACGTCGAAGCGCTTTCGGACGCGGTTCTCAATTACGACGGACAGGAACTCGACGCGCCGTGGCGTAAAGCGGCCGAAGAGAGAATCGAAGCGATTCGCAAAGGCGATTTGAAGATCAAAGTCGTCGACCAAAACGGCTCGCCCATGCCGACGGCGAACGTAAAAATTCGTCAAATCAGTTCGCAATTCCGCTGGGGAACCTGCGTCGTCGCCGGCAGAATGACCAGCGACAGCGAAGACGCGAAAAAATATCGAGACTTCATCGAAAAATATTGCAACGTCGTCGTTTTCGAAAACGACATGAAATACTTCGGCTGGGCGAATCCTCGCAACCGCGCTAATATCATGAAGGCGCTCGACTGGTTCGACGAACGCGGGATCGCCGTCAGAGGACACAATCTCGTCTGGCCAAGTTGGCGCAATTCCGACCGAAACTGGCGCTCTTTGGAAAACGATCCGGAAGCGTTGCGCAAAGCGGTTAGAGACCATGTCTTGGAAGAATCGTCCGCGTTAAAAGGTCGGCTGATCGAATGGGACGTCGTCAACGAGCCGTACGACAATCGCGATATCTGGCAAATCCTTGGAAAAGAAGAAATTGCCGAATGGTTTAAAGTAGCGCGAGAAGGCGATCCGGACGCGAGACTGTTCCTGAACGATTACGGCATCCTCTCCGGCGAGGGCCGCGACAGAAGAAAGCAGGATTTCTACTACAACACGCTCAAGGAAATCCTCGACGCAGGCGCGCCGCTGGGCGGAATCGGCATGCAGGGCCATTTTGGGTCCAGAGGCACGCCCCCGACGCGCGTGATCGAGATCATCGAACGATTCTCCGAACTTGGTCTGCCCATTGCGATTACGGAACACGATATCGACTCGACCGATCCTAAATATCAAGCGGACTTTACGCGAGATTTCCTCACCGCCGCGTTCAGCTGCGAGGCGGTGGAAGAAATCCTGACGTGGGGGTTCTGGGAACGCTCGCACTGGCGCCCGAACGCCGCCTATATGTCCGCCGACTGGAATCTTACCCCCGCGGGCAAAGTCTGGACGGAACTTGTCGGCGAAAAATGGCGCTCTAACCTCGAAATCCAAACGGATTTCTACGGAGAGGCGAAAACAAGAGTCTTCTGCGGAGAATACGAAATAGAAGCCATAAACGGCGGACAAGGAAACTCCGCGCGCGTCGTCGTGCCCCGAGAAGGCGCCGAAATCGAAATCAAATTCAACTAAATTTATCGGCGAAGTCTACGCCGACCAAGCTGGAAACGGCTCTCAGTTCTGCGCGTAAGCGCGAACCGAGAGCCTACTGGCGCGGCCTACTTGTTTTTAAAAAACGTCAGCGGGTGATCTTCCAACTTGTCGGAAAACTTCATGGCGTATTTTCCTGAAAGAAAGTCCTCAATATACGTTCCAAGCAATTCTCCGCGCCAGCCATCAAATAATTTACAATGTTCCGACGAAGGCAACGTGCCCGCGTAAAAAGCAATCGCCTGACGAATGTCGGCAACGGTCGTCGCCAATCGCGCCGAAACGCCGTACTCCTTGCAGTATTGCCCAATCAACACGTTCATCAGCTGGGTCGCCAACGAATATTGCGGATAGCTGTCGTGCGTCTTCATCTTAGGCTTTTTCGCCTCGGGAAGTTTCAACGCCCGTTCAATTGATTCGCAAAGCTCTCTAACCAAATACGAATCGGCCGTTCCCTTAATCCCGCGTATCACGGCGATACGTTGCGGATCCGCCGTCTTATGCTTGGCCACCTCAAGAATCATGTCGTCTCGAAAAATACGCGCGGGAGCGATATTCTTTGCCAACGCCTTTTCATGTCGCCAAGTCCATAACTCGCGAATTATCGCCAGTTCGTCGCGCGAATACTTCTTGGAACCGAGTATCCTGCGCCAATGTTCCTGGTCGAACGAAGAAAGCAACGATTCGCAAAACAGACGAGTTTCTTCAAGGAACCAGGGAATACGCTCTTGCTCTTCAAGTCTTGTCGTAAGATAATCCGCAATTTGCTTCAAATAACAAACGTCGTTGAGCGCGTACTCAAGCTGACTGGTAAGAAGCGGACGCCGCGACCAGTCGGTGCGCGTCTCCGATTTGTCAATTTGAACGTTAATGGTCTGTTGCGTTAGCGATTTGAAATTCAGAGGATATTCAAAACCGACAAAGGCGGCGGCTAACTGAACGTCAAAGACGCGCGAAGGGAATTTGCCAATAGCGCGATAGCAGAACTCCAGTTCGCTGCGACAAGAGTGGGCGATCGACGTCGTGTCTTCCTGACAAAGTCTTTCCCAAAAAGAACTTAAATCACGTATTTTTAACGGATCGAGAAGATAATAGCCGTATTCGGTCGCGACTTGAACAAGACACAGATCCGCGACGTAACGACCTTCCGAAATAAATTCCGTATCGTACGCGATCCACGTCGCATTTTCAATCTCGTCGAGGAAGCGAAGAAGACCGGATTGCGTTTGTACAAATTGATACTTGACCATATTTCGGGAAGCGCTGACGCGCTCATAGCTGACAATTCAATCGTCGACTAGTTCCGTCGACTTCATTCTCGACGCAAAAGTTCCCACGCGGCTTCCAACGCCTGAGGAATCGCCTTTGCAGAGCCGATCGTCGTAATAAAACTAGCGTCGCCGTTCCATCGGGGAACAATATGCCAATGCATGTGGCCGGGCAACCCCGCCCCCGCGACGCGTCCAAGGTTCAAACCGACGTTGAATCCCTCGGCGTTCATCGCCTTTTCTATCGCGCCGACCCAATATGAAAGCTCGGCCATAATATCGCGACTCTCTTCCGGCGTCAACAATTCCATACGCGCGATATGCCGCTTGGGCGCGATAAGAAGATGCCCGTTGTTATAAGGAAAACGATTCAGAATAGCGACGGTAGACTCGGTTCGACCGACGACCAAACGTTCGCGATCATATTCGGTCGAATCGGCGACGGCCTGACAAATAAAACAATTGGGATCGCCGCCCTGGGCGACTTCAACTTTACGCGGCTCTTCTTTTGCGTCCGACTTGATATAAGCCATTCTCCAAGGAGCCCAAAGAACGTCGTTATTCACTATTTCTCCTCGGAACCACGTCGATGCGATCTTCTTCCAAGAGGGCCTTTATCGGGAAAAGGAGACTTCGGCGTGAACCTTACCAGAGGCCTTTCCTTCTCGTCCTTGACGTTTCCGCGAATTTTCAGATCGCTCTCCGAAGCATATCCGGAAGCTCGGGGAGAAGTCGCGGCGTCGCGGTAAGATCCAGACGTTACGTCCTGCGGGAAATCCGGCGAAAAAGACTGGATCAGGGCGGCGTTTTGCTCGTCAAGCGCAAGATCAGGAGTTTCTTCAGTCGGCTCGACGTCTTCTGAGAAAAGCGGAAAGTCGTCGTCGACGCTCTCGGCGACGACAGGCTCGTCGAGCAAAGGCCAATTGGGCGCCGGATCGCCAACCTCGACAATCGACGGCTCTTCGTCGAAATCAGAAGGCGCGATGACAAATTTATCATTGAGACTGGGGGTCGCCATCATGGAGTCGGGTTCTTTCGGAGCCTTGGCGCCCTCGTTTGACTGCGGAACTAACGCGTCGTCCTCGTCGCTTTGATCCTCAATAATAAAACCGTCGTTTTCCTGACTCAGCGCGTCGGTAATACTCAAATCGGACGCGGTTTCCATCGAACCGGAGTCTTCTTCCTGACCGCTCAACACAATTTTGATTTTCCCCTCTTCAGAGGCTTTGCGAACAAGCTCCAATTCGTCGGAATTCAAAAGCGCGGAAAGAATCGACGTGCGAACGACGCCGACGTCGCTTAGTCGACTAACGTCGTCGATTGAAAAAACGGAAGCGCCGGAAACAATCGTCGTCGACGTCAGACGACGGCGCTGAGCGGAAGACGGATTGTCAAGATTCTCTTTAACGACGATGAAATCAACTAAATCGCCCGGCTTAACAATTTTTTCCAGTTTCGTCGTTCTAAGATAGTTGCGACTTCCATTAACTTTGGTCGCGGAACAAATTTCAATGGGCACGACAGAGTATCCGGGAGGAACAAACGCCGTTTCGATCTCCTGGACCTCTTCCAAAGCCTCGACGTCGTATAAAGAAATCGGCTCGCCGTCTTTGTAGTCGCGAGTCGTTTTACGCCCGACAAAATCAGAAAAAGAAAAAACGCCGTCGCGAGGCACGTCTTTTTCGGGAGTCAACTCGAGTCTGACGTTTGTCGCGTCAATTTCCGTTCCCGCCGCCAAAAAACCGTTGGCGACTAATAGACGCTCTTGAACGCCCGTCGACGAATCTTCCTCGACAACCTGGGGGTCTTTATCGGTAAAAAACGTACACCTTACCATATAAGCCGCAGCGAAGCCCAAACCTAGCGCTACGACTAGATAAAACCAGGATTTCCAAGTTAAATTCATGCCAACGTCCAATCGCGAAACGGAGAGCCGGAGTCAAACGCGATCCGGCCCGAACGCTAAAAAAGCGACCAAACAAAAACGCGCGGCTCTCCGACGTCACATCACAAATTTCGCCCTTAATATCCAAGGCTACCCGTCTGAAACGAGCATAAAGACCCGCAAAAACAGAGGGCTTTATCAGTTATCGGCAAAAAAAGGGCGGATTTTAACAAAATCACTCCGGAATATAGGAAACGTCCGGATCGATCGATTCGCAATAGCGCGCAAGAAGGTCGGCGGCGGCGTCCATATCGTTCCAGGACACGACCTCGACCGGCGTGTGCATATAGCGATTCGGGATCGAGACGAGAGCCGTCGACACGCCGGATCGCGAAACCTGAATCGACGCCGCGTCCGTGCCCGTTATGCGGTTCTCCGCGCAAAGCTGATAGGCGATTTCGTTTTTCTCGGCGACATCAAGAAGCGCGTCCACAAGACGCATGCTCATATTGGGGCCCTTGCCAATCGCCGGGCCGGCCCCAAGTTTGACTTCGCCGCTAATTTTCTTCTCGATCGTCGGACAATCAGTAGCGTGAGTAACGTCGACGGCGATTCCCACTTGCGGATCGATTCCGTAAGAACTCGTGCGCGCGCCGCGAAGTCCTACTTCCTCCTGAACCGTCGAAACGGCGAAAACGCCGACTTTCAACTTAGCCGGATCGATTCGACGCAACGCTTCCATAACGACCCAAACGCCCGCTTTGTCGTCGGTTGCGGGCGCGGAAATCAAGCCGTTGAGCAATTCGCGATACTCAAGTGGAATTGTGCCGCAATCTCCGACGCGCACAACGCGTTCGGCCTCTTCTTTGTTCGCGGCGCCAATATCGACCCAAAGATCGGTGATTTTGGGAACGCGTTTACGTTCTTCTTCGTTAAGCAAGTGAATCGGCTTGCGTCCGATGACGCCTTCGACGGGTCCGTTCTTCGCCCAAATTGTAACGCGAACGCCGACGAGCGTCTGGGGATCCCATCCTCCAAGAGGAAGAATATAGACGAACCCCTCGGGATCGACGTAATTGACCATAACGCCAAGTTGATCGCAATGTCCGGCAAACATCACGCGAAAAGGCGCGTCGGGATTACGCGCCGCGATTACGTTGCCGTGAGAATCGACGCGAATATCGTCGACAAAACCTTTGACGTATTCGCGAACGACGCGTTGTATTTTTTCTTCGTATCCGGAAGGACTGGGCGTTTCAATTAAACGATAAAAAAAATCTCGAGCTGCGTTTTCCATATCGATCGTTTTTCAAAACCAAAGGGAGCGCGCCGTCGACTGATTGCGGCGCGACAGATACTAACGAACGTCCGAATCTCCGAGCGTCGACTCGCGAGTCAGGGAACCCGCGTTTGCTTCCGCGAAGTCGTCGGCGGTTCCGGACGCGTTCAGTTGGACGCAACGCCTCAACACGACAAGGCATTGATCGTCCGTCTGCGTTTCGCCGTTTGCGAACTGTTGAATCTCGGTTACAAGTTTACGACCTAAACGCGCGGCGTCAAGCGAATCGGGATTCTGCAACGCGTCGACGACGCGCGCTTCGGTAAATTGTTCTTCGTCGGCGTTCATCGCGTCCGTGAGCCCGTCGCTCATGATCGAAATCGATTCTCCCTCCGCAAGGCGATAGACAAACTCGGGGTATTCCGCGTCTTGAACCATACCGAACGGAAAACTATTGTATCCTTCCCCAATTCGTTGGACGGACCCGTCTGGTTTTGAGACGATCGGATAGTTGTGACCGGCGTTGAAAATATGAACGACACCCGTCTCAGGCTCGATCGCGAGCATGACAAACGTGATAAAACGATTGTCCCATTTCCCGTAAAAAGTCTGATTGAGCCGAGCCATCGCGGCCGCGCGCGTTTTTTCCAGGGCAAGCACGTAACGCGTTTCAGACGATAATTTCGCCATCAGGAGAGCAGCCTGAACGCCTTTGCCGGACACGTCGCCTAAAACAATCGCCAACGTTCCGTCCGATAAAGGAATATAGTCGAAAAAATCTCCGCCGACGTATTTTGCCGGTCGGTAGTAATCAAAGAACTCATATCCTTCTATCTTCGGAGAATCGCTTGGCAAAAAACCGCGCTGAACCAAATTCGCCACTTGTAATTCGCGTTTGGCGGCCTTTTTCTCCGCTAAATCGTCGCGATACATCTGGTTTTCCCAATAGACCGCGATCTGATTGGCGACGACGACGAGCAGTTTTAATTCGGCGTCTTCAAAATGAACGCCGGAAGAACACGAATCGATTTGAATAACGCCGAGAATCTTTCGATTGACGGAATCGTAGATCGGCGCCGCCATCACCGACTTTATTCGCGACGACACAACGCTTTCGGACGAATTAAAACGCAAATCGTCGCTGGGAGAATCTGAAATGATCGCGTTGTTCGTCGCGACGACGTGTCGAATAATAGAACGACTCACGCGAAAAGGGCGATTCGACGACTCGTTGCGAAGTTTATAGTCGACGAGTTTCCAGGCGCTTTGCCCGTCCCCGCCGTCTTCGGGACTTTCCACAATAACGCAAGCGGAATCCGCCTGCGGAAAGAGTAAAAGCAAGTTGCTCAAAAACCGGGGAACAAGGTCGACCACGTCTTCCGCTTTTCCTAAGATTCTCGCAAAGTTAAGCATAACGCGAAGGCGATCTTCCAGCAAAGAGTATTCGCGTTCGTAGTCGTCCAAGGTATGAAACCGGAATCTGCCCGATCCGAGATTGATCGACGAACCGGGCTCCGCGACGCCGACTTGCGACTTGATCAGACTTTTGTCGAGTTCGCCTTCTCGCCAACTAAGAATACTGCCTGATTCGTCCGAGTTGTTCGCAGGCGAGTCGGAAGACGCGTCAACTTGATAAACAAGCGTCGATTCCCCTATTTGTATCGAGTCTTGCGGTCGCAGAAGCGTTGGTTTTTCAATTCGTTTGCCGTTGATCCACACGCCGTTGCGACTTTGAAGATCTTCGACGATCCAGCCTTTGGTCGCCCGCGTTAATCTGGCATGTTCGCGGCTGACCGCGCTGTTCGACAAAACAACGTCGCAATAACGCTGCCGACCGACGACGACAACGTCCCCCTTCAAAAGAATCGTTTGGATCGGCTGATCCGGATCTTTGATTAGCAATTTTTCCATGGGAAACAAGTTCGATTACGAAAAATCTACGTCGGGATAGACGACGTCAATCATGTACAAACCGTGAGCGGGCGCGGTCGGGCCAGCGTATTTACGATCGGCGCGCTCAATGATTTCGCGCATGAACGCGGGATCTTCAAACCCCTTATGACGTTGTCCAAACAAGTAAAGCGTGCCGACGATCGCGCGAACCATATTATACAAAAAACCGTCGGCTTCCACTTCAAACGCGATAATTTCCGGCTCCCCAAAAGGGAGCGGCGCGGCTATGACGAAGGAACCGGGTTCCGAAAGAGCGGCGCGTTGACGATCCAAATTTGGAAAACGCAGCGCGTCGGCGAGAGGAAGCCGTTCGACGCGTACGTCGTAAACGGTGCGAACGGTCGTTTTTCGAGGCGATCCCTGCGTCTGAAACGCGCAAAAATCGTGTTCGCCCAAAAGATAACTTCCTGCCGCGCGCATGAGATCGACGTCGACGCGTTGCAAAAGATTCCACGCGTAATGCCGAAAAAAAGGGAAAGCGGGCCTGGAATCGCTCGCAAGGTAACGGTACCTTTTGCGAACGACGTCTCGAATCGGATGAAAGTCCGGCGAAACTTCAGACGAACGCCAAACGCGAATATCGCGAGGAAGAAACGCGTTGATCGCGCGAGTTAGAGACTCGGTCGGCAGTTGGGAAACGGTCGTAAACGCCGCCGTCTGACAAAGCGCATGCACCCCGGAATCAGTTCTGCCGCTACCCAAAACCTCGACTTGCTCGCACACGACTCGCGAAACAGCCTTTTCTAATTCCCCCTGAATCGTTTTAACGTTCGGCTGTTTAGGTTGGATCTGCCAACCGGCGTAATTCGCTCCGTCGTAGCAGAGTTCTAATTTAATACGTCGCAAAACTTATAAATGCGCAAACAATTCTCAGAAAAAACAAATCGATCGTCGACGACAGAAAACGCCGACGAAGATCAAAAAAACAACGCGGAAAATCGAGCGTGGACTCGATTCTCCGCGATTCCTGCTTTATTCGGCCGCTTTGCCGCCAAATTTTTCATGACATGTGGAACTGCATGTGTCTTCGACCGCTTTAAAGGCTTCTTTCATCTCGTCGAAAGAGCCTTTTCCAGCGGCGACGGCGTTCGCCCGCTTGTTAAATTCAACGGACGCCGTCGCAAGACGGTCGCAGTACTCGCGCCAGACTTTTTCCTCAGTCGGCGCGAGCGTTTCGTCGACGTTCTCACGACATCCCAAAGCGATCGCGGCAAGGATCGTGGAATCGTTGATCACTTTTTGAGCGTTTTCGCCGCGAAGGAACGTCTTTTCGTTACGCGATAGGCGTTTAACGTCGGTCGAAATAGAAGGGAGCGCGTTCTTCATTAAAGGCTGAAGCTCGGCTACTTTTTTCCATTCCAACTTTTTCGGAGTTCCCTTCTTCGCGCGAGCGGCGACAAGCGCCTGATACGCCTTTTTGACGTCGGCGACAGTTTCAGCTTTCGCAAGTTGAGTCGACGCGTCGATCAAATCGGAAGCGACGCCGCAAATCGGCGCCTCGTAGTCGGACGCGCCAAGGGTCATCGCAACGACGGCAAGAGCGTTCGCGTCGCGACGAACGCCAAGAACTCCGTCTTCGAAATTCGGAATCATGTCGATATCGTCGACGTCGCGTTTAAGCGATTCCAAAAGAGAATCAATCGCGCTTTCCAAATTCTCAGAGGAAGGAATATCGTCCTCTACGGGCTCAGAGTAGATTCCGTTTACCTTTGAAAAAAAAAAGCGATTGTGTTTTCCTCAGCGGGAGCTTCGGCCGGTTCTTCTGCAGGAGCTTCGGCGTTTTCAGCGGGGGCTTCGGCGGGAGCTTCGGCGTTTTCAGCGGGGGCTTCGGCAGGAGTCTCGGCGTTTTCAGCAGGTGCCTCGGCGGGAGTTTCAGCGTTTTCAGCGGCGGCCTTTTCAGCGGCTTCCTTTGCCACCTGCTCTTCGGCAGCCTTCCGCGCGGCTTCTTCCTCGGCGGCTTTGCGTTCAGCTTCCGCCTTTTCGGCGGCTATTCTTTCCTCTTCAGCTTTACGCGCGGCTTCCTCTTCGGCGGCTTTGCGTTCCGCTTCCGCCTTCTCAGCGGCTATTCTCTCTTCTTCAGCTTTACGCGCGGCTTCTTCTTCGGCGGCTTTGCGCTCCGCTTCCGCTTTCTCAGCGGCGGCTTTTTCTTCAGCTTCTTTCGCAGCCTTTTCAGCGGCTTCTTTCGCCGCCTTTTCTTCGGCGTTTTTCTTCGCAAAATTCGCGAAATCAAACGCGGGAGCCGAGTCGGAAGTGGTGGCGGCC
>JAFZNK010000322.1 GCA_017550965.1 Thermoguttaceae bacterium | reverse complement strand
GAGTCGATTTTTTACGAAAAATGACTCTTTTTTGACTAAAATAAGATATTTTTATTGCAAAAAAGTGATCAGAATGTAGAATTAATCAATATAGTAGGTTTGGGTAGCAATTTGCGAAATTGTATACAATTTCGCAAATCATTCCAAATCCTCATCATAGACCTTTTCGCAAGTTCAAATTCTCTTCGCGCAACTTCTGAACGTCGAGAGGGGCAGCCCGCATTTTTTGGCGGCGGCGACTTCCGTCAGGAACCCCGCGCGACTCATGGCGACGATCTCTTTGAAATTATCGGGCAGTTTTCTTCGGGGCCGACCGAACTTGACGCCTCGGTTTTTCGCGGCTTCGATTCCTTCGCGCTGTCGCTGACGAATGTTGGCGCGTTCGTTTTCGGCGACAAAAGACAGAATTTGCAAGACGACGTCGCTGATAAACGTTCCGAGCAGGTCTTTTCCGCGCCTTGTGTCGAGCAGGGGCATGTCGAGCACGACGACGTCGGCGCCCAGCTCTTTGGTCAGAACTTGCCACTGAACGAGAATCTCGCGGTAGTTGCGGCCGAGTCGGTCGATGCTTTTGATATAGAGAACGTCGTTGGGACGCAGCGCGTCGAGAAGCGCTTTATATTGCCCGCGCTCGAAATCTTTGCCCGACTGCTTGTCGACAAAGACGTTTTCAGGACGCACGCCCGCCGCTTCGAGCGCCTGAAGTTGCCGATCTTCGTTTTGGCGCAACGTGCTTACGCGCGCGTAACCGTAGATTTTGCCCGGTTTTCTCATATTTTCCCCCTTCGTTAAGGCGATTGCTCAATGATATGAAGTCTCGCCGTATTATCGCGGGCAAAGGGTAAAAAATACGTAAAATCTTAGTCGCGCGCAGTCGAAACGACGCGTGGGTTTTGATAGAAAATCGTTTAGAGAGAAAAGCGGCGCGCCGGTTATAGAATCGCGCGTTTTAGCGCCGCGTCAGTCGAGAAATATGGAATCGACGCGGAGCCTCAGACGCCGCGTCGGTTACAGAATCGCGCGAACCGGGAGTCCGCCGTCGGACCGGCGCCGATCAGCGTCGGCCGGCTCCCACTTCAAACGCGATTTTCAAGTCGTTGGGGAACACGGTTTCGCGTCGTTCTTTTTTATGCTCTTCGGAGAAGATCGCCATGTTATACTTCGAGTAGTCGTTGACTTGCAACGTGTCGAAAATTGGGAACAGCCGGGTCGTTCCGTTCAACAGTCGCGCGGGTTCGAAGTACTCGTTGAGTCTCGCTTCGTACGACTTCCGGTAGATATCCTCGGGGACGTTCATCGTAAAAAAGACGTCGAGATCGACAGACCCTTTGAGCAAGCTCGAGCCGTCGTCGTACGAAAGAGCCGGAAAGACCAGCCGTTCGAAAAACGAACGGAACCAGCCCGTCGGCTGACTGAAATAGATCGGGGAGCCGGCGATCAATTTGTCCGACTTCCAAATTCGTTCCAGCAGAGGAGAAAGCTCGTCTTTCCAATAGCATTTGCAAGGCTCGTCGATTCCCTTTCTCTTGCACGCCAGGCAACTGCGACACGCGGTGAATTTCAAGTCGTACAAATCGACGTATTCGACCTCCGCGCCGACCGATTCGGCGCCTCTGGCCGCCTCTTTAAGCAACTGCGCGGTGTTCCAGTTCTTTCGCGGACTTGCGTTTACTATCGTAACTTTCATAAAGAATCTCCTAAAGTTGTTGAAAACGTTTATTGAAGCCGAATCTCGTCGGCGTTTAAACGCCAAACTGCCTCGTTTGCCGGACAAACAACTCCTCCAGACGATTTCATTCCGAGATCTCCGATCTTCTCAAAACGCCAAATTCAACGTTCATCCTTTGAAACGATCTCCCAAATAGAATCTGATCTGGTCTTCCGACATCCCCTTTTGACGCAACACTTCTACGAAGTCGGAATAGGCTTCGGAACGACCCTCGACGCGACCTTCCCTGCGCCCCTGGGCGCGACCCTCGTCCCTTGCGACCGCCATGTCGTTTCCATAATTGAGCGTTTTGGCGACGCGTTGGACGTCTCCGGCTATTTCGCGACGGCGAAGACTTGCGCGACAACCGCCGAATTGACGGGTCCGTCGACGCGGAGCGCGATTCGGGTCGGCTTGTTCGGAACGGACTCGTCGTTTTCGCCGACGATCGTCGTTTCGGCGACAAGGTTGAGTTTGGCGCCGTTCGCGTCGGTCGCGGAGACGTCGACCTGAGCGTCGGCGAACTTAATCGTCAAGGCGCCGTCGTTCTCCTGAATCTCAAATTTCTCGAACGTAATCATCGCCGTTTCAAACGTTTCCGACTTCCCTTCCTCAAACGCGACGGAATCGGTAATTGTAAAACTGCCAGACTCGGCGTCTCTGGCGCGAACAAACTCAAATTGACGCGTCAGCTTTTGGAGCGTCGGGACGTTGTAACACGACTTGAAATCGATCGCAAAGACGTCTTTTTCGTCGGTCAAATTCTTTTCGATCACAACGCCTTTGGACTTCGCGCCGGGGTCCTGCAGTTTGCCCGCGATCCGCGGAACAGGATGTCCGTACGAATTCAGGAGTTGTCCTTCGTAACGACGCGATCCGAACGTTCGGGCGGTGTACGTCTCTCCGCCGGGGTCGCGGCTGAGAAAGACGTCGGCGGCTTTCGGATCGGACGCGTCGCCCATGAGCAGCGAATACGACCCGACGTCGTTGTGATTGTGCATCTCGTTGTTGTCGCCCCCTTTAAACGCGGCGGCGAAATAACGGCCCGTCGCGCTTGGGTCGGGTCGGCAAATCATCACGCCCGCGTTCGGGAACTCGGTGCGAATCGGCAGCTTAAACGGCTTGGGTTCGCCGGAAGTTTCCGCGAACGTCACGTCGGCGTCAAATCCGAAGGAGACGACGTCCATCGGATCGCCAAATCCGAAATTCGAGCCGAGTCCGGCGCGTTCGAACGTCTCGTAGCCCCAGCCTTTAAGGCGACTCAGGTACCCGACGTACAGCGCGCTCGCTTTCGCGGTCATGGAGCAGTCGGCGAAGACGGCGTAGTTGCCCTTGTCGATTTCAAGATTAGGCGCGTAATCGAGCACGGCGCGCATCTTCGGAAAGCGGAACATATCGAGTTGGCCGTTGGTGGCGACGCGCGCCAACGCGCCCAAAAGCATATAGTTGCCGACGCCGTAGTTCCAATAGCCCATGCCTTCGGAGCAGTAGCCGTCTTCGGTAAAACCGATCATAAAACGCGTTTCCGAGAAGTAGTCGGCGGCGGCGAGATAGAACGCGCGCTCTTCGCGAGACTCCACGACGTTGAGCGCCGACGCGACCGTGCCCGCGTGACATACGGCGTTCCAGTTGTTCGTGCCGCGAACCCACCACATGCCCGCGTTAACGTTCTCGGCGACTTTCTCGAAAACGGGCGCTTTCGCTTTCAGCGCCAGACGGCGCGCCGCTTCCTGTTTCACCTTGTCGACGATCCCGGCGGGCAATTTCTCTTCAAGTCGTTGCGCGACCGACATGAAATCGCCCCCGGCGACCGCGTCGCGATAGGGCTTCAAAATGCGTCGTTCGATCTCCGCTCTGGCGCGTTCGACCGTTTCCGCAGGCAGTTTGTCGGCGAGAAGATTGATTGAAATCGCCAAATTTCCGGACGCGAGCGTCGCGCCAAGATCGGAATAGACGTCTTTTTGATCGTAGACGACCGCGTTTCGGTCGTGCGCGGGCAAAAGCCAAGACGGCTGGTCGCAGAAATACAAAATCGCCTCGTTGAGCGCGTCGACGAACCGGCCTTTGTTCTCGAACTTTTCGGCGAGCGTAAAGACTTCAATACGACGATTGACCGCGCCGAATTGGCTTTGATAATGAGAGCGGTTCCCGTTTACAAAATATTCCTTATAAAGATCTTCCGTCAGAACGGGCATGTCCTGTTTGAGAAGTCCCTCCGCGGATCGAATCATGCTTTTCGCGCTGGGCGACTGAGCGAGTCGATCCCAGACGTCCTGACCGGCGGCTCTCGCGCCAAAATTCGGAGCTTCGGCGAGCATCGGCGCGATCTTCTCGGCGCGCGCCTCGATTTCTTTCATCTCCGCTTCGGAACCGTAAGCGGCAAACGCGGTAAGAACGACGACGGAAAGCAACGCGCCGAACGTCGAAGCGCTTTTCAACATGTGAAATTTCATAAAAACCCCCTTTCTAAGGGCGTCTTGCGTTGGTATAATTGACGACGCGATTCGCGCGGCGCGAAACGCGTTACGTAACGATTATAACGCCTCGACGACGCCAATGCAACTTTTCTTAACGCGCGTTGACGTCTTTTTTTAAACGACTGTTTTTTCGAGAGAACACGATGACTCAACATATTGGAACGAAATGCGTTCAGGCGGGGTATCGACCGAACAACGGCGAACCGCGCCAAATCCCGATTGTGCAAAGCACCACTTTCCGCTACGAGTCCAGCGAAGCGATGGGCAAGTTGTTCGACCTTGAAGCCGCGGGCTACTTCTACACGCGTCTGCAAAACCCGACCAACGACTACGTCGCCGCGAAAATCGCCGCGCTCGAAGGAGGAACGGCCGCGATGCTCACGTCGTCCGGTCAGGCGGCGAACTTCTTCTCGACGTTCAACGTGGCGTCGCAAGGGGATCACATCGTCAGTTCGTCCGCGATCTACGGGGGCACGTTCAACTTGTTCAACGTAACGATGCGCCGCATGGGAATCGACTTCACGTTCGTTCAGCCGGACGCGTCGGAAGAAGAACTCAACGCCGCGTTCAAGCCGAACACCAAGGCGGTCTTCGGCGAAACGATCGCCAACCCCGCGCTGTCCGTGCTCGATATCGAACGCTTTGCGAAAGTCGCGCACGAACACGGCGTTCCGCTCATCGTCGACAACACCTTCCCGACCCCGATCAACTGCCGACCGATTGAATGGGGCTGCGATATCGTCACGCACTCGACCACGAAATATATGGACGGGCACGGCGCGGGCGTGGGCGGTTGCATCGTCGACTCCGGAAACTTCAATTGGGACGCGCATAAAGACAAGTTCCCCGGCCTGACCACGCCGGACGAAAGCTATCACGGAATCGTCTATACGGAAAAATTCGGCCAGGGCGGCGCGTTTATCACCAAATGCACCGCCCAGCTCATGCGCGATTTCGGATCGATTCAGTCGCCGATGAACGCGTTTCTGCTCAATCTCGGGCTCGAGTCGCTCCATCTGCGCATGAAGCGTCATTCGGAAAACGGTCAGAAAGTCGCCGAATGGCTCGAAGCCAACGACAAAGTCGCGTGGGTCAACTACCCCGGCCTTAAGAGCAATCGCTACTACGCTCTCGCGCAAAAGTACCTGCCCAACGGCTCCTGCGGCGTCGTTTCATTCGGCGTTCAGGGCGGACGCAAAGCGGCGGAAAAATTCATGGCGAAGTTGCAAATCGCCGCGATCGAAACGCACGTCGCCGACGCGCGCTCGTGCGTCTTGCACCCGGCCAACGCGACGCACCGCCAGCTCTCCGACGAAGAACTCGTCGCCTGCGGCGTCGGGCCGGACATGATCAGACTCTCGCTGGGAATCGAAGACGTCGACGATCTTATCGGCGACCTTGAACAGGCTCTTTCGGTCGTCTGACCCTTGGCTCGGGCTTTCGCCCGAACCGTCGCGATCACTCGACGGCTAACCGCGCTTCGCACAGAACGCGCCGCCTTTATCCACGCGGCGCGTTTTTTAACTCTATTCTCCGCCAAACCAATGACTCTTCCTAACGATTGCCGTCTTGTCGTTTGCGATTCCAAACGCGCGCAAGAGTGTCTCGACATGTGCAAGGCGATTCTCGCCGACATAGCGGCAAAGAATCCGAGCTGGTACCTTATCGACGAAACGGACGACGAGTACCGCGCGCTCTTTTCCAACCCCGAATGTTTCGCGCTTGGAATCGAAGCGCCCGACGGAACGCTCGCGGGCTGCGGGGCCGCGTCGTACCGCGCGGAAGAGCTCGAACGCTTTCGCCCGTATGTTCCGGCGGAAGATTTCGCGGTTCCGGGCCGCGTCGGATACGTCGAATTCATTCAGGTCGCGCTCGGCTGTCGCGGCTGCGGCTTCCAACGCGTTCTCTTTCAGGAACTGGAAAAGATTCTCGTCGATCGGGGCGCGAAATATCTGACGTCGGTCGTCTCCCCCGACAATAAATACAGCCTCGCGAATTTCCATAAGGAAGGGTATCGCGAAGTCGGGCGGTACGTTCATCAAAGAACGGGATATCCCCGACTGATTATGATTAAGAACGTTTGAGCGTCGACTTTTTTCCAAAGTATTGATTCTTCGATTTTCTCCAATATAATGTAGTCGACGGGGGATCGGCTAATGAACGAAAGAAAACTAAACGGCGTCAAACCTTTTGAAGAGCTCACGATTACGGACGACTTTATGTTCGGGATCGTGATGAGCGATCCGAAATGTCTCAAGCCCCTGCTTGAGTTTATCTTAGGCGTAAAAATCGCGCGAATCGAGTATCCGGAGCGTCAAAAAACAATCGACGTCGACTATGACCGCAAAGGCGTGCGGCTCGACGTCTACTGCGAAGACGACAAAAAGACGGTTTACGCGATCGAGATCCAGACGACCGATCAGAAGAATTTGCCCAAGCGCATAAGATACTATCGGGATATGCTCGACGTCAACGTCCTCGACAAAGGCGCGAATTACAAAGAGCTCAAAAAGAGTTTCGTGATTTTTATCTGCACTTTCGACTACTTTAAGAAAGACAGACACATGTACACGTTCGTCAATCAGTGTCAGGAGGACGGCGATCTCTATCTTAACGACGAAACGACGTCGATCGTCCTGAACGTCGACGGAACGATCGGAGATATTAACGAAGATCTTAAAGACGCGCTGCGGTATATGGCCGGCCAGGCGCCGTCGGGAAGCTATGCGGAAACGCTTGACGAAGCCGTTAAAAAAGTCAAGATCAACGAGAAATGGAGGAGGGATTATATGTCGCTGGCATTGAAATTTCGGGAACACGAAGAAATTGGAGCTTATGCGGATAAGGTTTCCGTCGTCAGAAAAAGCAAGGGAAGAGCGTCTGAAGAATTTATCATCGATATTCTTGGCGTCGATGAAAAACTATACGTAAAAATTTCCGATATGATTGAGAATAATCCCGACATGAGCGATTGGGAAATCGCCGAGGCGATTCTCTACGAAGAATAACGCGACGCACGCGGTTTGGCTCCCTATCGTCTCTTCTATCTCGTTCGGATATTATCGGCGCCGTCGGGAAGCTATGCGGAAACGCTTGACAAAGCCGTATAAAAAGTCAAGATCAGCGAGAAATGGAGGAGGGATTAATATGTCGCTGGCATTGAAATTTCGGGAACACGAAGAAATTGGAGATTTGTCGAGAATTGTTACCCAAGTCAGAAACGGCAACGGAAAAGGATCCGAGGAACAAATCATTGACATTCTTTGCATTGACAGAGAGCAATACGACCAAATTTCCGAGATGATTGAAAAGAATCCCGGCATGAGCGATTCGGACGTCGCCGAGTCGATACTTGACGAGCGGGACGCGACGTCGGACGTTTAACCGACCTCAATCTTTTCCATAAACAAAAATTTCTGCAATCCGATTTGAAGTCGTTGCCAAACGACGCGCGGGGCGGCTGCGACGACAATCTCGTCTCAATCCGTCCCGCGCTTTTATTTGTCTAATCACGGAAGGAATTTTCCGGACGCAAGATAGAGATCGTACCAGTCGTGTCGAGTAAGCTCGATTTCAGTCGCCTTGCAAAGATCGCTCAATCGTTCGGGACTCGTCGTGCCGACGACGACTTGCATTCTGGCGGGATGACGGAGAATCCAGGCGATTGCGACGGCGTTTTTCGGAACGCCGTATTTCTCGGAGAGTTCGTCAAGTTTCCGATTCAGTTCCGGATAGTCCGGGTTGTCGATGAAACAACCCTGGAACATTCCAATTTGCAACGGCGACCAAACCTGAACGGTGACGTCGCGCAGACGGCAATAGTCCAGGACGCCGTTGTCCCGGTCGGTCGAACGGTCGGTCGTGAGGTTGTTGAGGTACAGCCCCGCGTCGATCAACTGCGTTTGATCCAGGGAGAATTGCAACTGATTAAAGACCAGCGGCTGTTTGACGTGTTTCCTGAGCAATTCCATCTGGCCCGGCGTGACGTTGCTGACGCCGAAATAACGAACTTTCCCGCTTTGTTCAAGCGCTTCAAAAGCTTCCGCGACTTCGCACGGATCGAAGAGCAAGTCGGGGCGATGCAACAAAAGCGCGTCGAGGTAATCGGTTTTTAGTCGGGCGAGACTTCCGTCGACGCTCGCAAGAATATCCTCTTTGCTCCAGTCGAATTCGTTGCGCTCCGGATGGATCGAACACTTGCTTTGAACGTAAACGTCCTCTCGTTTCAGTCCGGTCGACGGAAAGGCGTCGCCAAATCGCGTCTCCGCTTCTCCGTCGCCGTAAATCGTGGCGTGGTCGAAAAAGTTGATTCCCTGCTCCGCCGCGACGCCGATTAAATTCGCGGCTTCGGCGACGCTCAGCGAAGGAATTCTCATGCATCCAAGGACTATTCTTGAAACGTTCTTCGGCCCGTCGACAACGTCGATCGTTTTCATAGCGTCGTTCTCCTAATCGATTTCAAACAAAGTAAACGCGTCGACAAGAAAACTTCCCGACGGTCGAAAAAAAACTTCCCGACGGTCGATAAAAAAAGATCGCACGCCGACGTTTTTCAACGCAGCCTGCGATCTAAAAAAATGCGATTCCGTCGTCTAACCGTCGAGGGCGACGGCTAGCGAGCGGAGGTCAAAGGTGAAACTCAGTCGAAGCGTTCGCGACGATCGCGGCGTTCGCGACGTTCGCCGCGTTCCGGACGTTCAGGTCGTTCTTCGGGCTCCGGAGCGCCTTCGGGGCGATCGGTTTCTCCGCGTTCCTTGAGGACCGCGCGGCGGCTCAATTTGACGCGATTTTGATCGTCGATCGCGATGACTTTAACGTCGAATTTGTCGCCGACTTTGCAGAACGCCTGGATGTTGTCGACGTATTCGTCGGACAATTCGCTGATGTGGCACAGTCCGTCGCGACCCGGCAGAATCTCGATGAACGCGCCGAAGTTCTGAATGCTCGTAACGACGCCTTCGTAAGTCTTGCCGATTTCAACGGACGCGGTCAGACGCGAAATTTCTTTCAACGCCGCTTCCGCGCTAGCCTGATCGTTCGACGCGACGCACACGACGCCGTCGTTGTCGATTTCAACGCTCGCGCCGGTGCTGTCCTGAATCGCGCGAATCGTCTTGCCGCCGGGGCCGATCACCATGCCGATCTTGTCGGGATCGATCGTCATGCGCAGAAGTCTGGGCGCGTATTCGGAAATTTCCTCGGCGGGACGAGGCGCGGCGGAGAGCATCTTGCGCAGGATGCCGATACGCGCTTCGCGAGCTTGCTTAAGCGTTTGCGCGATGATCTCTTTGGAAATGCCGTTCGTCTTGAGGTCGAGCTGAATGCCCGTGACGCCGTTTTGCGTGCCCGCGACTTTGAAGTCCATATCGCCGTAGTGGTCTTCGTCGCCCATGATGTCGGTGATCGTGATCCAGCGTCCGTCTTCCTCTTTGACGAGCCCGATCGAAATACCCGCGACGGGATTCGAGATCGGAACGCCCGCGGACATCAGGCCGAGCGTGGCGCCGCAGACGGTCGCCATCGAGCTGGAACCGTTCGATTCGAGAATGTCGGAGATGACGCGAATCGTGTAGGGGAATTCTTCCGGAGACGGAAGAACCGACTTCACGCTGCGCTCGGCAAGGTTGCCGTGCCCGTATTCGCGACGGCCCGTGCCGCGATACGGCTTGCATTCGCCGACGGAGTACGGGGGGAAGTTGTAGTCGAGCATGAACTTCTTGGAATACTCGTCGCCAAGCCCTTCGACGCGCTGTTCGTCTTTGGCGGTTCCGAGCGTAACGGTAATGAGCGCCTGGGTTTCGCCGCGTTGGAAGAGCGCGGAGCCGTGGACGCGCGGAAGAACGTTGATCGCGCATTCGATCGGACGAACTTCTTTGATTCCGCGACCGTCAAGACGTTCTTGCGAGAGGATAATGTCGCGAACGACGCGTTCGACAAAGTCGTTGAACGCGACCTCAAAGTAGTCGGGTCCGAACAAATTCGGCTCGTCGGAACCTTCTTCGGTTTCGACGACGAGCTCGGCCTTCGCCTTCTCTTTGACGGCGTCGCACGCTTCGGCGCGCGCGAGTTTACCGACCGTCTTCTTGGCGGCGCGGAACTCGTCGTAGTACTTCGCGAAGAGCGCGTCGTACATCGGCTGGGTGTTGAGCGGCTCGAACGCCGCTTTTTCCGGCTTGACGAGGTCGACGATTTCGAGCTGAAGTTCGCAAAGTTCGCGAACGTATTTATGCGCCGTCATGATCGCTTCAAACATCTTCGGTTCCGGGAATTCGCGCGCGAAACCTTCGATCATGAGGACGGATTCCATGTTGCCGGAAACGACAAGGTCAAGTTCGCTGTTTTCCAGCTGTTCGCTCGTCGGGAACGGGACGAATTCGCCGTCGACGTAACCAATGCGCGCGGAGCCGAGCGGGCCCATGAACGGGACGGGGCTCAGCTGCAGGCACGTGGAGCAGCCGTTCATCGCGACGACGTCGGGATCGACCATACGATCGCACGCCAAAACGTTCGCGAAGACTTGAACGTCGTTGTAAAAACCCTTGGGGAACAAGGGGCGAATCGGACGGTCGATCAGGCGCGCGGTCAGGATTTCTTTCAGACCGGGACGCCCTTCTCGTTTAAGAAAACCGCCGGGGAATTTTCCGGCGGCCGCGACGCGTTCGCGATAATCGCAAGTGAGGGGGAAGAAATCTTGACCGGGCTTGCTGGGCGCGGTGGTCGTGGCGCATAAAACGACGTTGTCGTTGTAGCCGATCACGCAGCTTCCGTGCGCTTGTTTCGCCCATTCGCCAGTTTCGATCCAGAATAAGCCCGAGCCAATTTGTTTTTCAACTCTAGTTTTCAAAGCAGTACCTATTTTAACTTTCCAACTCCGGGGAACCTACTTCGTCCGAGGAGCGTTGACGTCATGCGGCGAGCCTTCAAACGACGTTTGCGCTTTCGCCGCAGAAAAAAAAGAACGAGAACGCGCCGAATCAATTTTCGCTAAGACGCCGCCGCAGTTGCAAAAAGCGCCGAAAAAATACCAATTCAACGCAACAGCGCCAGACAGGCGACGGTAAAAAACGAAAGAAGACGCGCTCGCGAAAAAAGAAAAACGTCGCGCGCCTTTGGGGAAGGAGCGCGACGCTTACGTAAAATCACTTACGGAGGCCGAGGCGTTTGATGAGTTCGACGTAACGAGCTTGATCCTTACGCTTAAGATAGTCGAGAAGACGACGGCGCGAACTGACCATTTGAAGAAGACCGCGACGAGTCGAGAAGTCTTTCTTATTGGCTTTCATGTGTTCGGTGAGCGCGTTGATCTTTTTGGTCAGGATCGCGACCTGGACTTCCGGGGATCCGGTGTCGGCGTCGCTACGGCGATAGTCGGCGATGATCGCTTGTTTTTCGTCTTTGTTCATAATCGTCATTGTTACGGCCCTTCTGGGTTGGGAATCGACTAGCGAAAAGACCGGTCGGTTCCGCTGATTTGTTTTAAACTACAATTTTCCTTTTTATTGAACGTTTCTTTCGTCGACGGCGCTCCCGCCGTCATACGGATTTTCAATAATTTGGTCCATTCTATTACACCTTGAAAAAACGACAAGGGGGAGTCTGGAAACCCTTTTGTATTTAACGCTATTTAACCAAGTCGCGCGAAGAGGAGTTCAGCGAGCCTCAAAAAAGAAACGCTTATATTGATTCTTAATATTGATTCTTATCTTGCGAGAGTGTAGAATTATCGCGACTCGAACGTCGACAGGTCTTGAAACAAAGAAAACGTTCGACCTTTAACCTTCAGTTGGGGAAATCGCGATGAAAAGATTTTTACAACTTCCCGCGCTTCTTGCGCTGTGCGTTACGGCGACCTTTTTTCAGGCGCCCCGCTCTAATCGCTGCGTCGCTCAGGACTCGATTATCGTCGTGGAAAAAGAACTTTGCGACGACTGCGTACGCGGCGAAACGCCCGACGTTTCGACCGGCTCTTTTACGACGGCCGCGCGCGTGAAAATCATTGAGCAAGGCGCCGAGCCCGGCAACGGCGACAATCTCGGCATGGTCTTTTCGGTCGGCAGCGGCTGGAACGACGGATACCGACTCTACTACAACTGGAACACGAACCGCTTTACGTTCCAAATCGGCAAAGAGGGGGGCGCGTACGGATGTACGTCTAATATTGCGCTTCCGCCGGGTATTATGCGGTACGTCTTCGCCGTCTACGATGGAGAAACGAAAACAATCGCGCTCTACTCCGACGGAATCAAAGTCGGCGAAGCTCCGATCGTCTCCGACGTCGTCGTGGGCTCCAACCCGCTAAGCGTCGGTTTCACAGGTTTCGGGGTCGGTTCCAACAGAATGTACGTCGATTACGTCGAATTCTGGAACCGCGCGCTTACCAAAGAAGAGATCGAACAACGCAACGCCGGCCGCGCGCTGAACGAACTTGCGGTCGTCGAGGCGGTCAACGCGCTCGGCGTGGCTAATCCGAACGTCGCGAACGTCAACGACGCGCCCGAAATTGACGAAGAAGTCGAAAGCCTCCTTCCCGAAGGGGCGAAAGAGCAAATTCAGGAACGTCAACGCGTCCTGGCGCTCTTCAAGGGCAAATACGCCGACGCGGCGCAAGACATCTTCGACAAAACGCAACAGTACCTCGACGAAGCGCCGAAAATCAACGAGTCGCGAACAGACGTCTCCAACGCGGATCTGGAACGGTACGGAAAGATTCTCGACGAACTGAGCGTCCTGGAAAAGAACTCGCGGGTCCACGCGGATCAGGCGAAGAAACTCGCGTGGTCCGTCAAGTTGGCGTATCCTAAAGAAACGGCGATCTTCTCGAAGATCGGTCAACTTGAAAATTCCGCCGAACGCGTTCGGCAAATTGAAAAAGACGCGCTCGACACGCGTCAAAAAGTCGGCGCAAGATTCCGATCGGCGACGAACAAACGCATGATCTACGTCTCCCCCGAAGGGAACGACGCCACGGGCGACGGATCCAAAAAAGCGCCGGTCGCCTCGCTTGCGCGCGCTTTTGAACTCGCGGCGCAAAATCAAAACCCAAAAGTAGCGACGATCGTCGAACTCCGAGACGGAACCTATCAAGTCGATCGAACGGCGAAACTCGTCGGCGCGGAAAACGTGCTTGTGCGCCCCGCGCCCAACGCGAAAGCCGTTCTCACGGGCGGGCGCGTCGTCGCCAATTTCGCGACGCTTGAAGAAGCGGCGAAGAACGCCCCTTCGGTCGGCAAGAAACTCGAAAGCGTCAACGAGTCGGCGCGCGGCAGGATCTTCGTCGCCAATCTTCGCGCGGCGGGCGTTTCCGACCTGGGTCAATTGGCGCGGCGAGGATACGGACTAAGCGACAAAGTCGACTGCATACCGTCGCTGTACCTCGGCGGCGAGTCGCAAACGCTGGCGCGATGGCCCAACGACGGCGATTCATGGGTGAAATTCGGCGAGAAAATCGCGACGGAAAACGACGAGAAAACGTCGACGTTCTCTTACGATTTCGATCGGCCGGACTCCTGGAAGTCGCTCGACGACATTTGGGCGTTCGGACTGTACCAGTGGGAATGGGCGGCGAATTTGCGCAAAGTAACGTCGATCGATCGCGACAAGAAACAAATTACGTTCGACTATCGCGACGGGTCCGGAAAATTCGAATACTATTTCGTCAATGTGCTCGAAGAACTCGACGCGCCCGGCGAATATTACGTCGATCGGGAAAACGGTCTGCTCTTTTTCTATCCGCCGGAAGAAATTACGACGGCGGACAAACTCAATAAGGCGAACGTCGAATTCGACGAATTCTCTTCTCTTTTCGTCGAACTGGAGAATTGCAAAAACGTTCTGATTCAAGGCGTTTCGTTCAAATTGACAAGAGAGTCGTTTGGCAAATTTGTCAATTGCGACCGCTGCTACGTCGACGAGTGCGTCGTCGAACAAATCGGCGGAAACGTGCTGACGATCAAAGGAGGAACGTGTTGCGGCATGTTGAATTCGCGCATGCGTGAAATTGGAGCCGGCGGACTGAGAATCTCGGGCGGCGACCGCGACGCGCTCGTTCAATGCAAACATATCATGCATAACAATTTCGTCAGCGATTTCAGTCGAATCGACCGCGTCTACGCGCCCGCCGTCCACGCCGACGGCTGCGGAGTCGCGATTACGAACAACCTGATGTGCGACTCCCCGCACCACGCGATGAGAACCGACGGCAACGACATGTACGTCGCGAAAAACGAAGTCCATTCGTGCGTCTACGAATACAGCGACCAGTCGGGGATCGATATCTACTGCGATCCGTCGTATCGCGGAATCGTCATTGAAAAGAACTTGTGGCGCCATATCGGCTCGGCGTTCGCGCTTTGCGGTCAGGCGGGAATCAGGCTCGACGACTCGATTTCGGGCGTCGTCATGCTCGACAACGTCTTCTACCGCACTTCGGGCGGGTTCTTTGGCGCGATCCAAATTCACGGCGGAAAAGACAACTTGTGCAAAGGCAACTTGATCGTCGACTGCAAACAGGCGTTCAGTTTCAGCCCGTGGTCGGAAGACCGCTACAAGAAGTTCGTGACGGACATGTTCCCCGACCACATTGGAAACGCCGACTACGTCAAGACTTATCCGTTCTTCGACGAAATCCTCGATCATCCGAATCGCAACTATGTGATTGGAAACAAGGCTGTTAATTGCGAGCGCTTCAATCAAAACGGAGACGGTCTCGAAGTGTTTGTCGGCAACGTCGCCTTCGCCGCCGAGCCCAAGCTTTTGGATATTGGAATCGTCAAAGAATACGAAAGTTACAGCGACGCGTTTTACGTCGAGTCCGCCGGATTAAGAAAGTGGCTTGAACAGCTTAGCGGCGAGCCGCTCAAAGACGTCGGGCTCAAAGGCAAGTGGGACGGCGCAAATATCGACGTGTCGCCGAAGTTCCGCGCCATTGAATAAAGCGCTTGACGCCCGTAGATTTTCCTATAGAATAACCGCGTCTTTCGCGCCCCAAGCGCGAAGACGTTCGGGGCCTTAGCTCAATTGGGAGAGCGTCGGCTTTGCAAGCCGAAGGTCGCCGGTTCGATCCCGGTAGGCTCCATTTCAGGACGCCGTCGTTTCCGACGGCGTTTTTTGTTTCTGAAAGATTTTTCTTGAATTCGTTGGTCGTTGCGCCTCGTGAACCCGCCGATCCCGAAATCTCAAAAGGGCCCGAAAAGAATTAGGCCAAAAAACGGCGCCAAGACTTGTAAAGGGCCTTGTCTATCGCTACACTCAAAGAAGCGAGCGCGTCTTTGGATTCGCTCTAACCCGCCTCCTCGCAAGAGGGAGAAAAGCCAGACAGCCGGAAAAGCGCGGCAAATTTTTGTTTTAACAACATACGATTATTGGAATTGGAAGTCTTGATCATGAAACGCGCCGTTTTTTTAGGAATTGTTTTTATAGCGTGCTTCTCCTGTTTTTTCGCCGTCGCGGAAGACGACGCTCCTCTCGACATAGGAAATCGTCGCGAACTGTTCATCGACGACTATCTTGTGTCTAAATTGGAGAACGTGGAACTCCTGACGCATCGCCCCGAGCGCAAGAATTTGGCGGCGGTCTTTTACAAGCCGTGGGAAGGAGAATATCAAAACTATTTTTCCGCGTTGTTTGACGGCTCCAAATACCGAATGTTCTATCGCGCGTGCGGGTCAAAACCTGGACTCCCCACGACGTTCGCATGTTTAGAGAGCGACGACGGCGTCAATTGGACTTATCCGGAATTGGGTCTTCATGATTTTAACGGAAGTTCGGCAAACAACATCGTCGTCGGAGAATTAAATTCCGGCGTAACTTTTCAGGATTTCACGCCCTTTCTCGATCTAAAACCGGGCGTGTCCGCCGACGAAAAGTTCAAAGCGATAGGTTGCGGTTACTGCAGTACGGACAGTTCCCGAAACGGTTTGTACGCCTGGAAGTCTGCCGACGCCGTTCATTGGACGTTGACGCAGGAGGATCCCGTTTATACTTCCGGCGCGTTTGACACGCAGAACATTACTTTCTGGTCGACGCAGGAAGGGCGGTACGTCTTGTATTATCGGGATTTTAGAGACGGCGTCCGCATTATTAAAAAAGCCGTGTCCGACGATTATCTTCATTGGGTCGATCAGGGAGAGATTCAGTTTCCGGACGGCGGCGGCCCGACGGAAAGAGTTCAATTCTACACCAATCAAATAGCCCCTTACTATCGCGCTCCGCACATTTATATCGGTTTTCCAGTTCGCTATGTGGACAACGGACTTACGAAATCGACCGAACTGTTGCCGGAATGGGAGGAACGGCAAATGCGAATGAAGGAAGAACAGCGTTCCGGCACGGCGGTAACCGACTCTATTTTTATTTCCAGTCGGGACGGAATCAATTTTAAGACGTCAAACGACGCGTTCGTCGCGCCCGGTTTGCGAACCGCTCACAACTGGTTTTACGGCGATAATTATCTGGCCTGGAACGTTATTGAAACGCCGTCCGAAGACGACGACTCGCCAAACGAACTGTCGATCTACTCCGTGGAATCGTATCGAACGAAGGACGATTCCCGTCTCCGTCGCTACGCGCTTCGCGTCGACGGATTCGGTTCGATTCACGCTAAATCTCTCGAAGGCGTCGCCGAAACGAAGCCGCTGGTTTTTACGGGCAAAGAGCTGTCGTTAAACGTCGCGACGTCCGCCGCGGGATTTGTTCGGGTTGAAGTTTTGGACGAAGAAGGAAACGTCGTCGACGGTTTTTCCGCGGAAGATTGCGATATGATCTATGGCGACTCGCTCGACCGACGCGTCTCGTGGAAAGGAACTTGCGATATGTCCGCACTTCAGGGAAAGCCGATCAAACTCCGTTTCTTAATGAAAGAAGCCGACGTTTATTCTTTGAAATGGGAGGAATAACAGACAAACGTCGACGTTCTTAAGCTGAAAAGACGTCCGGATTTCACAAAGGAATCCGGACGTCTTTTTTTGAGCGTCTCTCTGAAAACCTGCGGCTATTGTCGTCCGCAAACGTCGCCTGCAGCGGGAGTTCTTACGGTTGTTCGTCGTCTTTCTCGGCGTCCGGAATTCCTAAAAGATCGCGTCCCAGTTTTTCTTCGGAACCGGCGTCAAAAACTTGTCGAACGCAACCGTAAATATTGACAACGTTTATACCAAGTTTATCGGCGAATTTACGTTTATTGTCTTCGAAAAACTTCGCGGGGATCCACGAGTCGCCTTTGCGGAAATCGTCGATTTGCAATTCGGCGTCAGGCTTCATCCAGCGGACGGGATCGGGACGTTCCGCAATCAGAATCTGACGAAAAAGATCGCGATCGGAACGTTTGCGCAATTCGTCAAGATTCTTTCCTCGTCCCGACGCGTCAAAGAACCCGTTTTCGCCAAGGAGGACGGAAAAAACGGTCCGGTCTTCTCCGGCGTCCTTCGCCGCGCTACTTCTAAAGACCTCGGGAGTTTGCGCCCAAAACGCGCGATTTGTCTCGGAGTCCCACGGTTCGTCGAGCCGAATTTGTTCGTATAATTTTCGCTCCTTCTCGCCGAGATACGGCAAAATCAGAACGCGCCAACTGTGAAGAGGCGCGCCGTTTTCGTCGACGGTAAACGCGGGCGGAAGCGTTCCGTGCTCCGCCTGATACGCCAGGATCGCCAGCGCGAGCGTAGACTCCTTATTCGCGTCGCCGGTTTGTTCAAGGATCGCTTTGCCCTGCTCCGCCGTCAAAAACCCCAAGCTCGACGTCAACATGCCGTGAATAAAGAAAAGCCGTTTTTTCGCAGGAAGGCGCAAATATTCTCCGCCGGGGGCAAGTTCGAAGAGTCGCCCCGCTAAATCCCCGTCGTTGGCAATTTCGGCGCGCGCCAGTTCTTTAAAATCCCGAAACGTCCGCGCGTCGTCGACGGGCGCGAAAAAAGGAAGCAAAACCAAAACAATATCGGAAAACGAAATACCGTCTTCGTTAAGAAAAACGTAGGTCAGCCGTCCCCACGAGCGACGGTCGCGTCGCGCGGTCAAGACGTCTTCAAACACGCCAAGTTGGAACGTTTCCTCGGCTTTGCGCGCGCGTTCGAGAACGCGTTCGAATTGCGCGTCCCTGTAAAAAGACGAGCGAAGCGCTGTCAATCTCGCGATTTGTTCCGGCGTCGGCGCAACGTCGGGATTGGCGAATACGGGAACGGCTTCGATCGTTCTCAGCGCTTCAAGACCGATCAATCGTTCCGTTAAAGGCGCCGTTTCGCTATCCAAAATCGCGCGAACAAACAGCGTCGCCGTTTCGACGTCGTCGATCGCGCCGTCGTAGTCGCCGGAACCGACGCGATAGTTGGCGCGCGCGGCAAGCGCCTGCGCAAATCGCAACGTTTCGACAACGTCGGGCAAAAGCGTTCCGACAAACCCCATAGCGTCGACGTCGGGAACAATATGCCAGCAACTCAGACGCGGCGAACGCGCGGCTTTCGCCAAAAGGTCGTAGAATTCGGAGTTTTCGTCGATCCATCGCGCCGCGTTCGGGTATTGTTCCGCCGTCCAGGGCGCGGTCGTCAATTGAGAGCAGGCGGGGCTGAGTTGCGCAGACGCCCAATCGCTTCCTTCGTTTCTTCGGTCGCGGACGTTTTCGTCGTCAGGTTCCAAACCGTCCCCCGAAAGACCGTGTCGGTCGACGTAATCCCAGAGGTCCGTCCAGTCGAACATCGTCGGACGCTCGAACGGGTCGAGTTTAAACTTCTCGCACAGGACCGTCCACTGCCCCTCGAACCATTCTTTCGACTCCGCAGACGTCGGAAAATCTTCCCAGGGGATCGAGTCGGCAAGACTTTTTTGGTTCAGCGCGCGCGGTCCAAGCGCCTGCAGGATCAACCGCCATCCGTTCTCTTCAACCGGTTCTATGTTCTTCGTTTGCAACGCGTCGAACGCGTAATGATAGTCGATAATCTCCCCTTTTTTGTAATCGACCTCTGCGTCGAGATTCGTCGTTTGAACGAGCTTCATCGGGCGGTCGCGATATCGATAGTAAGCGATCGCCACGACGACTATCCCCATAAGGATAAGCAGAAACTTCTTTCCGCGACGTTTTTTGGGGCGATCTTTGGATTGTTCGACAGTCATGCCCGAAGTCTCCTAAAATGCGATGAATAACCAACGCCATATAAAGCGTTTACGCGCGTTATGAAATAAGTAAACCGCCGATTCGGGACGACGGACTAATAATCCAAAACCCGAACTTCCAGCGGTTCCAAATCCAGTTCGAGCGATTCGGGCAAGTCGACGCCGTACTCTTTGGGAAAGAGCTTGAGCGTAACTTTTGCGGGCTGTTTGGAGACGTTGACAACAAAAATCGCAAGCGACGATTCGTCGTTTTTCTTCCACGCGCCCGCGACGACCTGCTTCATCGTAATCCCCGAGGACGCGACGGGTTGAAGATTCGACTCGACGACCGGCGGCCGCAACATGAGTCCGGCGTTGAACAAGTCGGAGTATTGGAATCGCGTTCGAACGATCTTTTCGAGAAACGCCGTTCGTTCCTCGTTATAGACGACGTTCGCGTTAAGCCAGCCGGGCTGTTGGCCGAACGTCAGCGATTCGGCAAGATGATAGCGGAAATAGGCGTCGTCGGCGCGATTGGCCCCGTCGGTGTAACGTCCGAGCATTAGAACGCGCCCGGCGTAAAGCGCGGGGAACGCGGGGACCTGATCGCCCAACGTCCAGATCCACGTCAGGTAGCCGTCGAACGACTTCATATACGGCTCCGCGTTCGACTCGCTGTAATAAAACGCGTTTTCCGGCCTGTTTTCGCGGATTTTCGCCATGATTTTGTTATAGCCCTCGACCCAATAGGACCCGCCGCCCGGTCGGTGGTCGTGTTCCGGGTTGCGACATGGCGCCGGCGCGACGGCGGAAATCTGATCGAAGTAGATTCCGTCGATCGGAACCGTCGATTCCAGCCCGCGCGTTATTTCTTCGATTATTTGTCCCCAGCGTTCAAACGAGGGACAAATCGGCGCCAGACGCGTCTTCTCGCCCGTCGATTTAAGTTGGGGATACGGATAGAAATACGGCGTTCCGTCCGGCTTGAGCGCCGCGCCGTGAACGCCGACGTTCGCGAAATTCTCCTCAAACCCCTCGTCGGCGTCGTCCATTTCCCAACTCACGGCGTTGATATACGGAAAGACGTAAAG
The DNA here is from genome assembly GCA_017550965.1 of Thermoguttaceae bacterium. Taxonomy (GTDB): domain Bacteria; phylum Planctomycetota; class Planctomycetia; order Pirellulales; family Thermoguttaceae; genus RUG369. The sequence continues at coordinate 4,900 of JAFZNK010000322.1, read as the reverse complement.
TCCGGAGTCTTTGAGTTTTTGGATTCCTTCGACAAATTCTTCGCGCGCGGGCAGAAAGTGCGGATAATTGATATTAAACGGTATCTCGTGCCAGTTATAGACCTGATACCCGACCGGAACGCCAAGTCGTTCTTGCAATTGAATCGCCGCGTCGATCCAATACCCTTTCGGATACTGTTCGGAGGCGGCGCCAAGCGTCCCCGGTCGCGCGTTTCCCTGTTTTTCAGAGTTGGGAATATAATCGCAAATCCAGTAGGCGATTTGTTTAAAACAATCGGACGTGTCGGGGCGACCAGGTTCCGGAAGCCATTTGGCGTTTTCCAAAACAAACGCTTTGTAGAGCATGGTCGCGTCGTACCAGTCGCCCGAAAACGCTTCCCAACGCGCTTTGCCCGCGAGGGAGAACGAGTTGGCGACTTCGCCCGCGCCTATGGCGGGAAAAATCGCGCGAATCGTTCCGACGCCTTTGGCGACGTCGACGGGGAAATATTTGAGACAGCCGTCGGGGTCGTGAACGCCCAGATAAATACCGTCGGAATCGCCCCAGCACGCGAAATACTGCATCGACGCAACGTGGTCGGGATAGCCGTAACTCGCGCGGAAACCTTTGGTTCCGGCGTCGATAATCGCGCGCCCGCACCGATCGGGAACGAAGAGATTAAGCGGCTTGCCGGCGACGATCGGAAACGGATACGACGCTTCGACGACGGAATATTCCTGCGACTCGTTCTCGACGTCGACGCTCCAGGAAACGCCTTGGTCGTCGAGTTCGCCGGTAATCTCAACCGATATGTTTTCGCGCCCTTTCGGACTGGAAAACCGCAGCTTCAGGAGATCGTCGGTTCGCTCGACGTTCGTTTCCCGCCAGTCGGATTCGGAGGCGACGACTTCGGAGTTTCCGTCCTTATCCTCGATTCGAATTCTGAAGATTTCGCCGGGCAGAACGTCGAGATCGCCAAACTTCCCGGAAAGAAAACGCGCCCCGTCGGACGTTTGTTCTATCGTTAGCGACCACGAAGGTTTAACGATTTCGAGAGAAATCGCGTCGTCCGCGCCTCGAACGTCGGTTGAAACGTCAAGCGCGACAACAAACGCCAGCGCCGCGAGAAAAGACAAGAAGAACGATTTCGGTAATTGAATGGAACGTAGCACTTTAGGAAAATCCTTGCGTTTGAGGAACGTTAATCGCAAAGCGGGCGTTGTCGACGCCCAGTCCGCGTTCTATTGAACGAGGCGCGACTACCAATATAACGACGCGTCAACTCAAAGTCAACGCGACGAAGGAAAAACGCCGTATTGCGGTTTATCGAAGTCGCCGTATATTGATTTTGCCCGTAATTCCGGGTATAATGGAGGTATAGGAACAGTCTGTCAACAAGGTTGAAACGCGTAAAAACAAACGTTTGCCGAAGGGAGAGGAAATAATCGAAACTTCGGCGCCAGACGCGCGAACATAATATCGGGAAGAGGACAAAGATGACGATTGATCAAGTTCTGACATTTGAGGAATATCAGATCTTTGATAGAAAGAGCGTCAACGTCTCCGCGACGTCGCTATCTGACGCGATCTGCGCCTTCGCCAATGCAGACGGGGGAACGATCGCAATCGGCGTTTCCGATAAAACCAAACGAATCGAAGGAATCGACGGCCATGTGGAAAGGCTCAACGATCTGCTCCGCGCGCCAATCGACTATTGCAGTCCATCCGTCCCCGTCGAAACGGAAACGGTTCCCTGCGTCAATGAAAAGGGGAAGCCGGATCACGTTCTGTTGATGAAAATCGAAGCCAGTCCCCTGCTCCACGCCAATCATGCGGACGAGGTCTTTTTGCGCGTCGGCGACAAGAGCAAAAAACTGAAATTCCAGGATCGCCTAACGCTCATGTACGCCAAAGGACTTCGCTATTTTGAAGACGAACCGGTATATGGAGCGACCCTGGACGATATCGACATGGCTTTTGTCCGAGAATACGTTCGCAAAATCGGTTACGGCAAATCCGCAAAAGAATACCTGCTCCAAAACAAAAAATTCGCAGTGCAAAAAGGAGAAGAGATTGCCGTCAGTACGGCGGCGATCCTGCTATTTGGCAAATGTCCGCAACAGTTCTTCCCGAGAGCGAGCGTTCGGTTCATCCGCTACGACGGAGTGGAAGCGAAAGTGGGGCGGGAAATGAACGTGATCAAAGACGTCGTCTTTGAGGGCAGACTGTTAGATCAGGTAAAATCCGCCGTCGACTATATCAAGACGCAAATGAAGGAAAAAACGTATCTTGGGCGCGACGGCGTGTTCGTTACGGAGGAAGAGTACGGCGAATTTGTCCGGACCGAAATCGTGGTCAACGCCGTTACGCACCGCGATTACGGTATTAAGGGAACGGATATTCAGATCAAAATGTTCGACGATCGACTTGAAGTCGACAGCCCCGGAACGTTCGCCGGAATGGTCAAAAAGGACAATATCCGCTATACGCATTTCTCTCGAAACCCCAAAATAGCGGCGTTTTTGAAGGACTACAAATACGTCAAGGAATACGGCGAAGGCGTCGATCGTATGTGCCGCGAACTCGAAGCCGTCGGACTGCCGGCTCCGTCGTTCAATAACAGCACGTTTATCTTGAAAGCGACGGTCAAGAGCGCGACGTACGAAAAGGAACCCGGTCGAGGAACGGACGACGCAGTTTTAACGGAAAAGACGCCGATTGCGTTGCCGCAGGGATTGTCGGATAAGGAAAAGAAGGTTCTTGAATTGCTTATCCAGAATCCTGAGTATACCATGCCGCAACTAGCGGAAATTCTTTCTGTTACCCGTATGTCTATTGCAAAATACTTAAAAACGCTCAAGGAAAGAAACCTAATTGAAAGAATCGGCGCAAAACGAAACGGGGGTTGGAAGATCAATCTTCCCCCAAACTAATAGTCGCCTGTTGGATTACAGAGGAAATTTCCTGTAGTTAAATAAGTTTACTATAAAGTTTACTATAAAGTTTACTATAAAGTTTACTATAAAGTTTACTATAAAGTTTACTATAAAGTTTACAGATATTGCGCAGAAAAGATTCAATAATAGAGCTCTAACAAGCTTGTCAGACAAGGTTGTAGGTATCGTTATAAATTCGTCGACTATAGCTGGGAATATAAACGTCGACGTTTTAACACGACTTTTGCTACAACCCGCCGTCAGTCTCCCTGATCGCTGGACTGTAATGTATTTCAAAAGGCGGCCTGTGAATTGACGCTGGCGCGTCGACGTTACAATAGCGTCGCCAACTGGCGCGGCATTGGCGCGGGCTCGCGTCGAAACGACGTCGGCGTCCAACAAATTCCCGCCGCGTCGTACCAGCTCTTCACGTAAAGGCAAAACGTTTGCCAGAGGGTTTTCGCGCCTTTGAACCCGTTGGTCGTTTCGCGAACGCGCTTCTCTTCCTGAGCGATTCGAATCGCGTCTTTTAGTTCTTTCGGACTGACGTAATGTTTCGCCAGCGCGCATATCGTTCGATCGATCAGGTCGGCGTGCAAGCCGGGTTCGTACAATTCTTGTAAAAGCCGTCTGCGAACCGACACGGCTCGCGGATCGTTGAGATCAAGTTCGGCCACGACGTCGTCGACGGTCGGACGCGAATCTTCTTCCTCAGAAGAAATCGTTTTAAAGTTTTTATTTATTAATTTATTTATTTTATTACTTTTACGCGCGCGCGAGCGCGTCGCGACCAAACGTTCGTGAACGTCGTTTGACTCGGGCGCGGACGCCTCGGAAGACGTCTCGCTTTCGCAAGCGCCTTTCGTCGCGTCGTCGTCGGTTTTCTCCAACTCGACAAGCGTCAGGTTGAATTTGCCCGGCGCGGTCTCCTCTCGTCTCGCCGCGCCGGCGCGTTCGAGTTCCGCGACGCGCGAACGAACGACCGCCGCCGTAAACGCAAATCCGCGCGCCGTCAAGCAATTCGCGCCGTTCAATTCGACGGCGATTCGCTCGTAACTTGTCTCGCGCAACGCGTTCGGATCCTCGCGCAATTTGAGCGCGTAGAAAGCGTAAAGCAAAATCGCGTCGCGCTTATTGATTTTCTTTATCAAATTGAAATACATCGTCGCAACTCCAAAAAAAGGAAAAAGGTTCTGAGCAATTATTGAGAGGGAATCGCCGAGTATACGCGTTTTTTTAAAAAAATAAAAAAAACATAGAAAAAGGGGTTGCAAAAAATAAAAGTTAGATTAATCTAATTCTTGTTGTTAGATTAATCTAACTTTAAAAACAAGAATCGCAACTTCATTAATTGCTTAAGTTAATAATTACCTATTCAAACAATTTTGTTGACTCAAAGACAGGAGAACGATTATGACAAGGCCCCTGCCGCGCCGTCACGCTTTCACATTAGTCGAATTACTGGTCGTGATTGCGATTATCGGCATATTAATTGGACTGCTTCTTCCCGCCGTTCAGGCGGCTCGAGAATCGGCGCGACGAATGCAGTGCACGAATAATATTAAACAACTTGCGTTAGCGGCTCAAAATTACCACGACGCGAACCGCGCGTTCCCCATGCCGACCGGATATCGCGGCGGTTGCACGAACTGTCCCTCCCCCGGAGGGTTTTCCGTTCACGCGCTTTTGCTTCCGTTCTATGAACAAGCTCCGCTTTACGACAGTATCGCGTATTGGATTCATATCGACAACGGCACGTGCATTGACTGGCGCGGCGGAACCGATTATCAAAAGATCATTCCTCCCTGTCAGGAAGCGGCGACTCAAAAGCTCCCGACGTTGCAATGTCCCTCCGACGGCGGCAATCGCGTAACGCAAAGCTTCACGACGGTAACGGGCGGTTATTACGACGCGTCGGGAACCTGGGTTACGGATTCAGACACGTCTCCCTGCCCTGTCGCGACGACGAACTACATGGCCTGTT